>CAZGWG010000237.1:0-6818 GCA_964529165.1 uncultured Sphingobacterium sp. | reverse complement strand
GAACTGTTTACTTTTTCAATTCCTTTATCAAAATATTGAGCTACTGATACTGCAGCTTTATCCATCAGGCCGATTGCCTTCAGAAGAGGAGCCTTGTAGTCAAGTGCCTCACCTGTATACGAAATAAATACGGTAGGTATACATAATGTAGAACCGATGATGAATGCAGGAGAAGATGGATCCCATGCAGTATAACCACGTGCCTCAAAAGTGCTTCTTATACCTCCGTTAGGGAAACTGGATGCATCAGGCTCTTGTTGCGCTAAAGCCTCTCCAGAGAATTTCTCAATACCATGACCATCCGATCCTGGCTCGAAGAAAGAATCATGTTTTTCAGCTGTACTACCTGTTAAAGGCTGAAACCAGTGCGTGTAATGAGTTGCACCTTTGGACATTGCCCATGATTTCATTGCTGAAGCCACTTGCTCTGAAATGCTTCTGTCGATCGGAGTACCCGAGTTAACAGACTCAATAATACCGTTATAAGCCTCTTTCGATAAAGTGTCCTTCATTTTTTTCTGATCGAATACATTTACACCGTATAAGTCAGAAAGTTTTGTTGAAGAAGATTTTGCATCAGGAATAGTCCTGGAAAGTACCGCATTTAATGCTTGGAATCTTAAAGATGACATCGTTTTGCTTGGGTTTGATTAAAATTTCGATAAAAATAAATGTTTTGTTGCGTAAAAACATAAAAATTGTCAAAATAATCATCAAAAAATCGAAAAATTAGTCAAAAAATCGAAAAATTATGACAAATTCTAGTTTTTTGACTTGAAGTCTCTTTAAAATATCATTTTTTCAAATTAGAAGCCCGGATGAGCAGTTTGTTATATCATGCGATGTGGATGAATAAGATAGACTATTACTGAAATTATTAAAGGTTCTCTTTGTTTTAATGCTATACCTATTTTGATTATCATTTAATTGAAAGTGAAGCTTTATTCCTAATTTTGAATTTCTGAGGTGTCAAATAGTTAATAAGGATTAATCTGCGCATCATTTATATTCTGCATTTACAAAGAATGAGCTCATCTTATGAATTAATTCTTTTACCTTGTTTAATAGAGATTAATTATGCTTAAACTGAATTCCATACACCATCTGGCCATAATATGCTCAGATTATCAGGTGTCGAAACATTTTTATACTGAGATTTTAGGGTTAAAAATACTGAATGAAGTCTTTAGGGCAGATCGGGATTCTTACAAGCTTGATCTTTTAGTAAATAGCAGGTATCAGATTGAATTATTCTCTTTCTCGAATCCACCAGAACGTGTATCCCGTCCTGAAGCCAGGGGCTTAAGGCATTTCGCTTTTGAAGTAGATAATTTGTTAGAATCTGTAAATGAATTGAACACTATGGGAGTGATTACAGAAAAAATTAGAACAGATGAATATACAGGAAAGAAATTTGTATTCTTTTCTGATCCCGATGGCCTTCCAATCGAATTGTACGAGAATTGATGTCAGCTATCTTTTACTTCAAACAGTTCAAAATTGATCAGTCTAATTGTGCAATGAAAGTGAATACCGATGGTGTATTGCTTGCGGCACTTACGGAATTCAGCACTCCTTATAAAATACTTGATGTTGGAACCGGTACCGGATTGATCGCTTTAATGCTTGCTCAGAAATATCCAATGGCCCTTATTCATGCTGTGGAGATAGATCAGTATGCAGCCAGTACAGCCAAATCCAATTTTTTAAGCTCACCATTCGCTAATAGAATCGAACTGTTTCATAGTTCGATTAAAGATCATTTTAAAAATAATGATGACAAATATGACCTGATTATTTCGAATCCTCCGTTTTTTATAAATTCACTGGGCTCAATCAATCCCGAAAAGGGAGTTGCAAGGCATACTGACCTTGCTTTTTTCGAATCATTTCTTCAAGGGTCAGTACAACATTTAAATCGATCAGGACATATTTGTATGATATTGCCACTTCAAACAGGCAGCCTTATTAAGAAGATGGTTTCCGCCACTGGAATACTTAAAATACAAAAGGAAATCATGATTTACTCTTTTTCTGAATCGAAACCTCATAGGTCAATTATGGTATTGGGCTTTAATACAATGCCCACCATAGAGCAGAAACTGGTTATCTATGAAAGCAAAGGAGTATATTCTGCTGATTACAGTAATTTATTAAAGGATTACCTTACTATATTTTAATACATATTCATGAAATGAAAACGATCGGACTAATTTCAGACACACACGGATATCTGGATGAATCTGTTTTCTCGCATTTTGAAAGTTGCGATGAGATCTGGCATGCAGGTGATTTCGGCAGTATAGAAGTTGCCAATCGCTTAAAAATATTTAAACCTTTAAGGGGAGTTTATGGTAATATTGATGGAAAGGACATCCGGTTACAATATCCCGAACATTTAAAATTTGAATGTGAAGAATTAAAAGTTTGGATTACTCATATTGGTGGCTATCCAGGAAAGTATTCCCCTGGAATCCGGGAAGAAATATATAAGAATCCTCCAGGTCTTTTCATCACTGGTCATTCTCATATACTAAAGGTTATTTATGATAAAAAAATAAGTTGTTTACACTTAAATCCAGGAGCTGCCGGAAAGCAGGGTTGGCATAAAGTTCGCACATTGCTCCGTTTTTGCATTTCCGGAGAAAAAATTCATAACTTAGACGTCATAGAATTAGCAAACAGATAACGTAAAAAGTACACTAAGGTATATGAAGGGAATTTTAACATTAGGACAGTTTATTATTGAAAAACAAAACGATTTTCCATATGCAAAAGGGGAGTTGTCACGATTGTTGAGAGATATAGGAATTGCTGCAAAAATTGTAAATCGTGAAGTAAATAAGGCAGGCCTGATGGATATTCTTGGAGATGTGGGTACAATCAATATACAAGGTGAGTCACAAAAAAAATTGGATGTCTTTGCGAATGAGCAATTCATTGCTGCTCTGAAGAGTGGGGGAGAATGTTGTATTGTTGCTTCAGAAGAGAATGACGAGTTTGTTCATATTGATGGTGAAGTATCAAAAAATGCGAAATATATTGTAGCGATGGATCCCTTGGACGGTTCTTCGAACATTGATGTTAATGTGGCTGTCGGAACTATTTTTTCTATTTATAGAAGAGTATCAACCGATGGAAAAGCCACTATTGAAGATGTACTCCAAAAAGGTACAGAGCAGGTTGCAGCAGGATATATTATTTATGGTTCCTCAACAATGTTGGTTTATACGACAGGTAAAGGCGTGAACGGATTTACACTTGATCCTTCTATTGGGGAATTTTGTCTTTCGCACCCCAAAATGAGGATTCCAGAGGATGGAACAATTTATTCGCTGAATGAAGGGAATTACGTTCATTTCCCCGATGGTGTAAAGAAATATCTTAAATATTGCCAGGTGGAAGATGAACAAACAGTACGGCCTTATACCTCACGTTATATCGGTTCTATGGTTGCTGATGTACATCGTAACATGATTAAGGGAGGGATATTTATTTATCCTACTACATCAGGAGCACCTAATGGTAAACTCAGACTGGTTTATGAATGTAATCCGATGGCATTTATTATTGAACAGGCAGGTGGAAGAGCTACCGACGGATTTAATAGAATACTGGATAAGGATGTCACTTCACTGCATCAGCGATCAGCGATTTTTATAGGCTCGAAAAATATGGTACTCAAGGCAGAAGAATTTATGCATGAATTTTCTTCAGAAAGACCTGAAGATAAGGCAGAAGAAGTAATTGAGAAACTGGGGATAGTAGGGGGCTTAGATTAAAGTTTAAGTTCTTCTTTCTCAAAATAAGTGTCGGTCAGAAGCTCCTTTTGCTTTGATGCCTGAACAGCCAGCTCATCACACCGTTCGTTTTCTGGGTGGCCATTGTGGCCTTTTACCCAGGTAAAACGTATTTGATGCTGTTTATAAACTTCCAGAAACCTTAGCCAGAGGTCTTTGTTTTTTTTATCCTTAAAATTAGTTCTTACCCAGTTGAATACCCATTTTTTTTCAACCGAATCAATTATGTATTTAGAATCTGAATAGACCATGATTTCCTGCCCTGGATTTTTTATACTTTCCAGGCCGGTAATAACGGCAAGCAATTCCATACGATTATTCGTGGTTTTTCGATAACCTTTTGAAATTTCTTTATAATGCTTGCCGGAACGCAGTATAACACCAAATCCCCCGGGACCAGGATTTCCGCTTGATGCCCCGTCAGTATAGATATTAATCATTAAAAATGCTTTTAAAGCGCAATTATAATGATTTAGTTTTTAAGCGGATAGAATTTCCAATTACAATAACGTCAGAAAAGGCCATTGTTAAGGCTCCAACCATTGGATTAAGAAAACCCAATGCCGCTACAGGTATAGCCACAACATTGTAGAAAAATGCCCAGAAAAGGTTTTGTTTAATTGTCAGGAGTGTATGATTTCCGATTCTTAACATATTATCTATGGCTCCCAATTCATTCTTTAATAAAACCACTTCGGCAGATTGGATTGCAATCTGACTTGAATTACTCATTGAAATTCCAACATCTGAAGTAGTTAAAGCAGGTGCATCATTTATTCCATCTCCTACCATGGCTGTTTTACCTCTTCTTTTTATCATTTCAATAATCTCAAGCTTTTGATGTGGCTGAGTTTCGGAGTATATTTCATCAATTCCCAGAATACCGGCGAGATCTTCGCATTTCTTTTTCAAATCACCACTCAGTAAAACCGGCTTAATACCCATTGATTTTAGAGTGCTAATTAGTTTAGAGGCATCAGGCTTAATCTCATCCTCAATTGCGATTCTTGCCAGAAGACTACCGTTCATTTTAAGGAAAAGACTGAAATCTCCCGGTTCTTCTTCAGGATTTAAGATTTGCCTGGATCCGAATTGATAGGTATTTCCTTCAGAATCAGTTCCATTCATTCCCAGTCCTTTTTCTTCAGATACTTTTGCGAATATAATTTTTTCTGGCGATTTCGAACCAAGTTCTGAAACTAAGGAACGGGCAATCGGATGATTTGAATAAGCTTCTATACCATATATAATCGATTCAGCCTTCTTTTTCGAAATATCAAAACTCTCAATCTTTTTAATTTTGAAATTCCCAGTGGTGAGCGTCCCGGTTTTGTCAAACACCATGTATTTTAGCTTCGCAATTTCTTCAATCGTATTTCCTCCTTTGATCAGGATGCCATTCTTTGCCGCTCTTCCCAAACCAACCATAACTGCGGTAGGAGTAGCTAGTCCCATTGCGCATGGGCAGGAAATGACCAGTACGGCAATTGCATTCAGCATCGATTTTTGAAGTGTAAGGTCGAATGAATAATAGGCAAGTATAAACGTAAGTATAGCAATCCCAACTACTACGGGTACAAATATTGCAGCTACCTGATCTCCAAGTTTTTGAATTGGGGGCTTTGCAGACTGGGCTCTCTTCATCAGGTCAATAATCTGTGATAAAACAGTATGTTTTCCCGTTTTGGTTACCAGAATGTGGATGCTGCCTTTTTCTATCAGAGTACCGCCGATTACCTGATCATATTTCGATTTCTCTACGGGAAGACTTTCACCGGTAAGCATCGATTCATTCACAGAAGCTTCGCCCCATATTATATCTCCATCTACAGGAATTTTATCACCGGAATTGATAACCAAAGTGTCTCCTGGAAGAACCTCCTGAGAGTTTATGGTCAATATTTCTCCATTGATTAATTTATTTGCCTTTGCTTCCTGAAATTTCATCAGATCCCTAACTGCAGATGTTGTTTGTGAAACGGATCTTTTTTCCAGAACATTCCCTAAAAGCACTAATGAAATAATCGTTGCAGCAGTTTCGTAGAAAAGAAAATCAGGTCCCAAATTCTGTATAGTACCATAAAGACTATAAATAAAGGCTGCACTTGAGCCAATAAAGATCAGGACATCCATGTTTGGGATACCATTTCTTAATGAATTGAAAGCACTTTTACCGAAATGTATACATCCTAACAAATATACCGGGATGCATAACCCTAACTGAACTAATGGATTATGCAACCAATGGAAAGGCAGAAACATGTGAGAAAATAAAGGAATCGTAAAAATGAGACTGAAGTAGAATTTGTTTTCTACTTTTTCAAAGAATTTTTCCTGAATAGGTATGCTTTCCTCACTTACCTTATAACCTAAACCTTCTATATCCTTTATAATAAGGGGCGTCTCAGAAGGCTTATTTGTTTTGAATTTAACTTCGTCATTTGCAAAATCCACATAGATATCCTGAAGGCCTTTTTTTTCCAGTAATTTATGGACAGATAGCGCACAGTTATTACAGTGCATACCGCTTACCTGGAGTTCAACTAGTTCTTCTTTTTCCATAATAATGTTTTATAATAGGCTGTATACAAAATTAAGACTTATGAATACTAGATTTATAAGCTAAGAATATAATGTTCTGAATATGACAATGTCTGTATGCTCAGATTAGTACAAAAATGAGCTTATAGCTATTATGGAATGCCATCATGCTGATAATCAGCATCGAAATTTAATACAAAAAATTTGCAATATCTGTCTAAATGCTTAGTTTTGCAGAAATAAAACGGTGGCTGTAGCTCAGTTGGTTAGAGTATTGGTTTGTGGTGCCGAGGGTCGTGGGTTCGAGCCCCATCAGCCACCCGATGTAGAAAGGTCTTAGTTAAAAGCTGAGGCCTTTTTTGTTTTGGGTCAGATTGTACTCTCCCGGTAGAGCTCCTATCGTGTGGACACAGCTTTAAACAGGTGTCTAAGTATCAAATTTTATTATTAAGCAGGGATTTAGGCCTTATGCTGTGC
>CAZGWG010000236.1:0-6825 GCA_964529165.1 uncultured Sphingobacterium sp. | reverse complement strand
TGCAATAGTTTTTGTTGATGCCCTGAGCGGAGAAAAGAAATGGGTGTTGAACAAGGTCTTTGAGAATGCCAGTGAAATGCTCGTGACAAAACCACTCTCAATAGATGAAACATCTGTTTTAATGGCAACGGGGAAAAGGTTGTACCGGATTGATGTAAAAAATGGAACTGTGATCTGGAATACAGATTTTAAAACCAACACGGATAAAGGAACTCTTGCTACAGAAGCCCCTGAAGAGGTGGAAGATAAAGAGAGCACAAAGGCGGCTGATACAAAAGGAGGCGGCTTAATGAATACCGCTGGAAGTTTGGGGAAAATACCAGGACTGGGTGGAGTCGGAAAAGCAGCAAGTGCAGCAGGCTCGGCTAACAAATTAGGCGGAATGGGAGGAAGTATGCGAGATGGTATGGCAAAAACAGCCGATGCTGTTTATGGTAAATTTCTGATTCTGGATCAGCAACCGGGTATCGCTTATTATTATACCAATGAACATATCCTTGCATTTGATATCCAAAGTGGTAAAATAGCCTGGGAGCCAGTTAAATTTTCAGATCCATTAGCTGGACTATTATTTTACGAAACGGGATTTGTGATAAGCACAAATGATAAGCGAGCTGAACTATTGCTTCTGGATTACAAAACAGGCAAACAGAGATGGGCGCCACTGACCCTTAAGGGACAGGTTACTGCCCTGAAATTAAATGATAGTAACCTCGCCCTGGCATCTGCTAAAGAGTCAGGAAACAACTACGTAAATATCATTGATATCAATACCGGCGTACCTGTTTCTAAAAGTGAGATGAAAGTATCCGGGCAAATTCTGGATATAAGACAGAATAAACAGGGATTAATCTACCGTACAAATAAAGAACTAAATATTCAGGACATCCAGACCGGAAAAGATGTTTGGGCAAAATCATTAACCTACAAAATTGGTGGAGGTATTGGTGCTGATAAAGATGATAAAACATATTTCTGGGCTGATAACCAGTTATATGTAATGGATAATACCATTGGTGAGTATAAAGTGCTTGGCAAGCCGCTAAAATTTGGAGGTGACGAAATCCCTGATGCCATAGAGATTCGCGAAAAAGGGGTTCTGGTAAGCTCTTCACAAAATTTAGCCTTGTTTGATTGGGATGGGAATAAAATCTATCATGTATTTATGAAGGCACCAGGAACCAGTCTGGCAAACAAAATCATGAATGTTGCTGCATTAGCAGTATCAGTCAGCAATTCTGCATCTCAGGGATTTCAGGCTGGATTAGCTGGCCCGGGTACTAGTTCTTATAATAATCATATGGCGAGCGCCGACCGATGGTCTAACCTGGGTACAGCAGCCACTGCAGATATGAACAGAAGGTTTAAGGCAAGTCAGGATTCCAAAAATTATAAAGTTATTCTAACAGATATCGAAGGTCCTGAAGGAGGATATGGTTTGGTAAGAGTAAACAAGGATAACGGAACTGTCGAGGCAAAAGTTGTACTTAAAGATAAAAAGCCTGATTATATTTCAGATGATTCGGAAAATCTTATTTTCTATAAAGATAACGGTAAAACAATTACTGGATATAAATTGTAAGAGCCCGATATCAAGGGAGGAGTTGTGAAGTTTATCTTTAATTATATTTTTATACATGTTAAATTTAAAAGAGAAATACCTCCTCCCTGCTCTGTGTTTTTATTTTATGTTCAATTTTGAGCTGTTTGCACAAACTAATAGCCCAGATAACATCCTGAATACAAAGCTACAATTAGCAAAAGACCTTGTTTACTCTGATGCTAGAAGAAGTAAAAAATTAGCAAAAACAGAGATTAAACTCAGTAAAAAGCAAAATAATTTGATTTATGAGGCTGCTGGGTGGAATATTAAAGGAATTATTAAATATTTCATATCAAGTCCGGATACTGCTTTGCAGTATTTTATTATTAGTGAGCAACTTGGACTCAAAGCGAATGATAAATTAAGCATTGCAAAGGCAAAACAGAATAAAAATCTGCCATTGTCTCAGATGGGTAAATACGACCTTGCTCTGCAAACCTGCCTGGATGCGGTGAAGTTGTATGAGGAGTTAGGGAATTTACAGGCACAGGCAGCTTGCCTTGGAGATATTGGAAATATATTAATTCAGCAGTCGAGACCTACAGATGCGATTGCATACTTAAAAGAAGCCATTTCAATTTCCAAAAGATTAAACAATGAGGCCGGCAGAGCAAATTTCTTCAACTCTTTAGGCATTGCATATGCTGAGAGCAAACAGCCCCACTTAGCTCTGGAAACTTATAGTGAAGCATTAAAGCTAGCTGAGAAATTTAATAATATCAAAAATCAGATCTCCATAAATATAAACATGGGGGAGTTTGTATGGGAGATTCGAAAAGATGCAATTCAAAGCTTGAATTATTTTCAAAAAGCTGAAAAGTTGGCTATTGAATATGGAGATAATCCAAAACTTAGCATAGTTTATCAGAATATGGGCGTAATTTATAATGCCCGGGGAAATCCTTCAAAAGCACTTGAGTTTGCTCTAAAAGCCAGAGACTTGTCAATTGAAACAAAGCAGATTTATGCTCTCGAAAAAATATACTCTTCAATTGCCAATTATAGCAGTAGTTCAGGCAATTACAAGGAAGCATTGCTGGCTTATGCCTCAAAAGATAGTTTAAGCAGGATTATATTTAATGAGACAAATAACAAAAACCTGAATGAGATTCGAACGAAGTATGAATCTGAAAAGAAAGATTATTCAATAAATCTGCTTGAAAAGCAAAACCAGATACAAGCATTACAAATAGGAAGAAATAATCTTCTACTCAGCAATAATGAACTAGAACTCAAGGCCAATCGTTTGCTGATCAGTAATCAGCAACTGAACATGAAACAACAAAAGGACCTATTGATCCAGAAGCAGCTTGAAGCGACTACCAAAGAGCAAAAAATAAAAATCCTTGATGCCGAAAATCAGCTTCAGAAACTTCAGCTTATAAAAAGAAACATAACTATGTTGATAGTATTTGGAGTAATGATTTTACTGATGGTCATTACAATTCTGCTTTATAACCGTCACAAGATTAAACAGAAAGCTCAACTTCAAAGTGAAGTGATCAGACAACAGGATATTGCCGCAAAAGCTATAATCCAGGCAGAAGAAAACGAGCGTCAGCGAATTGCTAGAGAATTACATGATGGACTTGGGCAATTATTTTCTGCTGTAAAGATGAACCTATCAGGAATTTCCGAAAGTCTTAAGTTTAAAGATAAATACAGTAAGGAAATATTCGACACAACAATAAACATGGTTGACGAAAGCTGTAAAGAGGTACGTGTAATTTCACATCAGATGGCTCCAAATGTCTTGCTAAAATCAGGTTTAGCATCTGCAATAAGGGATTTTATCAGTAAGTTCGACGCCAGAAAACTAAAGATCAATCTGGAGACTTTCGGGCTTCAGGAAAGGCTGGACCTAAACACTGAGGCCGTTTTATATCGTGTAATCCAGGAATCGGTAAACAATGTCATCAAACATTCAGGAGCTACGATTCTGGATATACAGTTGTCGCGCGATGAGGATGGTATAAATGCAATGATTGAAGATAATGGAATAGGGTTCATGGTTCAGACTTCTGATACGATATCCGGAATGGGTTTGAAAAATATCATCAGCAGAGTAAATTACCTGAAAGGTTCTGTTGATGTATCCTCAGAGCCCGGAAAAGGAACTCTTGTAGCAATACATATTCCTCTGTAATTTAAGTATATGAAAAAACATAAAGTCAACAGGGTTTTTATAGTCGATGATCATCAACTTGTAATTGATGGAATCAGGTCTCTTCTTAGCGGATCTGATAATTACCAGGTTTCGGGTTCCTCCAGACATCCCGAATCAGTTCTGGAATTATTAATGGAAAACCCCTCAGACATTCTTCTTACTGATATCAGCATGCCGGCTATGAGCGGAATTGAGCTGACCCGGATAGTGAAAAAAAAGTTTCCTTCAATCAAAGTAATCGCAATATCAATGCATGGAGAGAATCAAATCGTTAAGGAGATGCTTGACTCAGGAATCTCGGGTTATATCCTTAAAAATACAGGTAAACAAGAGCTGATTGATGCCCTGAATAAAGTATCGGCTGGCGGAACATTTTTTGACGAGGCTGTTACAAGAGAAATATTGAACAGCTTCAGTAGCAGAAATGATGAAAAAAGACTAACTGTTCGCGAAATCGAGATTATTAAATTAATTGAAAAAGAGTTTAATAATCGTGAAATTTCTGAAAAGCTGTTTATTAGTGAGAGGACTGTGGAAACCCATCGAAAAAATATTTTCCGTAAAACAAATACTCAATCTGTGGTTGGCCTATTAAAGTACGCTTATTCATTAAAATTGATTTAAACGAGCTGTACTTAAGAAATGAGCCAATAACCAGGAATTCACCCCAATATTAAATTCAAAAAGAGCCGGCAAAATTAGCCAGCTCTTAATTTTGATAAGTTCAAATTAATCAGAAAGTATATAGATGATGAACATTGGTTATAATTAATATGCTTTTAAGCAGACTCGATTTTAACGTATTGATTTAACTCAACGATTTAGCTTTCCCAGGTCATAATTTTCCCCCGATCTTCTGCCTTCAGACATTCTGCGAGAGTCTTTTCATCATATTCAAGCCCATACTGTTTCAGTACATCATCAGGAACTCCATCCCAGGCATTGGGCTGATTTCCTTTGTACTGCATATCTTCAAGACCTTCTTTACTTGTGAAGAATCCGGTAGCTGTGAGGTTGCGCATGGTATTGAAAAAACTGACTCCTGCAGCATTTTCAGGCGCTGCTTTCTCAGGAAAGGCAATCAGTTCAACAAGCTCAATCTGTTGCGCTTTAGAAGCCTCAGTAAATGATTTTTTGAAAAGTTTAAGTGATTTCACATCCAGCCATTTCAAACCACCTCTCATCGGGATTTTATACCCGGGCTGATCCTTTACAATGAACTCTATGAACTCGGGTACTTTTGCGTCACTTGCACTCACAGACTTTTCGTCGCGTGGAATAATAATATCGCATAATACAGTTATAGTAGCGAGTTCAGCCGGATTGAAGAACTTTTCAGCATTCAGCTTTTCATCAATAAGCTTCTCTTCAGGTGTACGTCCATATACACCGGTCTTTCCTTCTGTAGCCGACTGAGCATTATCTTTTTTATTACAAGCTGAAATCAGGGTTCCGACACTTACTGTTCCAACAGCCAGTGCTTTGAGTGAATCTCTTCTGTTCATCTGATTAAATATTTTGTTTTTTAAGTTGATCAACAATGTATTCTGATGCGCGCAGGGAGAGGGCAAGAATTGTCCAGGTTGGATTTTTATCCGCCTGAGAAACAAATGCACCACCATCAACAACAAACAGATTCTTTACATCATGGGCCTGATTGTATTTATTTAGTACTGATTTGTTCTTATCATCACCCATCCGGGTAGTTCCAACTTCATGAATGATCCTTCCAGGTGCTTCAAGTCCATACTTCTTATCCTCACCAGGTTTTACTCCACTCGCAATTCCTCCCATGGAATGGATAATCTCTTCAAAAGTATCCTGCATGTGTTTGGCTTGTTTTATCTCCTGATCGGTCCAGTTATAATTAAATTTCAAAACCGGAATACCGTATTTATCAACTACTTCAGGATCAATTTCACAGTAATTCTCTATTCTTGGAATGCTTTCACCACGACCTGCGAAACCAACTGTTGAACCATAATATCTACGATAATCATCTTTTAAAGAAGCACCATAGCCACCTGCGGCTTTCATTTTACCATCTTTTCCCGGAAAGGTTCCATTCATCTTCTCAATCCCAAAACCAAAACCATAAGAAGGCATACCCAGACCACCCCAGAATTCGATATGATATCCCCTCGCAAAATCAAGTTTCTTATTGTCGAGCCACCATGGAATATAGAGATGAAGCCCACCTACACCGTCTTCATTATAACGTTTCCTATCCATTAACTGGGGGATAAATGCACCACGTGATGCACCTGTTGAATCATGAAGGTATTTACCTACCATACCGCTGGAATTGGCCAGCCCATTTGGATGTGCACTCGACTTAGAGTTCAACAATAACCTGGCAGATTCGCATGCACTAGCGGCAAGAACAACAACTTTTGCATTTACCTGGTATTCCTGCATATCGGTTTTATCTACATAAGATACACCTGTAGCTTTCCCTTCACGATCGGTAAGCACTTCGCGTGCCATAGCATTGACATAAACATCAGCATTCCCAGTTTTCCGTGCAGGCTTAACAAGGCAGGTAGATGAAGAAAAATCGGCATGTACCGCGCAACCCCGGTTGCACTGATTACAAAAGAAACAGGAGCCCCTTTCATTATTTACCGGTCTGGTCAAAATAGAAAGTCGTGATGGAATAACCGGAATTCCAATCTTATTTGCAGCTTTCTTAATCATCAGCTCATGTAGCCTTGGCTTAGGGGGAGGAAGAAAATAGCCATCAGGTTCATTATAAATCCCTTCCTTCGTGCCGAATACACCAATCATTTTATCAATTCGGTCGTAATACGGTTTTACATCATCATAGCCAATCGGCCAGTTATCTCCTAAGCCATCAAAATCGTGACGTTTAAAATCCTTTGGACCAAAACGCAGAGATATTCTTCCCCAGTGATTGGTTCGCCCACCAAGCATTCTCGACCTGAACCAATCGAATTCGGTTCCATTTTTTTTTGTATAAGGTTCTCCTTCTATTTCCCAGCCGCCATAAGCAGCATCAAAATCACCAAAAGCACGATTGGTACTGGCACCTCTT
>CAZGWG010000235.1:0-6828 GCA_964529165.1 uncultured Sphingobacterium sp. | reverse complement strand
CAGCCGCATCAACAAGTACAGGAACACCTTTTAATTTCGCAGCTTTCGATATTGCATGTACAGACAAAGGTCCGGTATCTCCAGGCTTGGTAGAAGGCATCATATAGATCATCGCGGTCCTTGGGTTTATTGCAGCTTCAAGCTCTTCCTGTGTATCAACGGTAATGATTTTTACACCTACATTTCTGATAGCATGGTCATAGGTATTACGTGATCTTCGCGGGATAATTACCTCATCTTTTTCAAATCCGGTAAGATCAGGAATGCGAACCAGTTTTTCAGGATTTCCACCAGTTACCGCTGCCATCGTAGTGATTTTCATTCCTCCGGCACAACCACAGGAAACAACACCCCATTCAGCTCCTGATAATTCTGCAAGCCTTTTCCCAACGCCCATTGCCAGTTCATCCAGCTGAACATAATTAGATTGAGCATTGTACATTGCTTCTTTAGCTTCAGGAACTAAAGTAGATGCTCCAATGATTGTAAATGTTCCGCGGCAATTGATTACCGGTTCAACTCCTAATGATCTGTAAACTTCAGGCCCGAATTTCATGGGTCCTGCAGCATTATTTTCTCCACCCAACATTCCAATCATGCCTGCGCCTTCAGCATTGATGGCAGCCTGAGCACTTCCAACAATACCGCCGGCCAATGGTAGCATCGTCAGACCTTTAATTACGTCTCTACGTTTCATTTAAATATTTGATTTAAGTTTATTTTTTAATAAAAAGACACCCCTTAAGGAATTAACTAAATTAAGGACTTCAATAATAATTACAACCTAATATAGGTACTATTCATGTTACATCAGCCGGGATACAAATTATTCCCGGATTACTGATTAGACTTCCTGAATTCAACTACTTCCTGCACACTTACTGCACTTGCGCTGTTTCCAAAACTGGATCGGATATAGGTCAGGATATTTGCAACCTCTTCATCTTTGAGGAAATTATGCGCAGGCATCAGTCCATTATATGGTTTGCCATTAACAACAATTTCTCCGTTTAAGCCCTTTAATACGGTATTCAAAAGCCTGGTTTTATCACCGGTAACCCAATCGGTTCCTCCAAGAGGAGGGAAGCGGTTGCCATCTCCCTTTCCATCATTCTGATGGCAGGCTGAACAATAGGTATTGTAAAGTACTGCTTCCTGTTTAATTTTTCCTTTCTCAAGATCGTCTTTGATTTTATCAGGTGTACGAATATGAGAGAGCAGCTTATGTTTCTCTATGTTCAGAAGCTGTGCCTTTCCGAAATTCTTTTTATCACCCTTAAACATCACTCTCCAGATACGGCCTTTTTCAGTTTCACTGATATATAATGAACCATCCGGCCCTTCCGCTATACCCATAGGGCGCAGTTTGGCATCCCTTACATTTACTATCGGATCCACTCCTGCAAATCCATCTGCAAACACCTCCCAATCACCTGATGGAGCCCCGTCTTTAAATGGAACAAAAGCTACAAAATACCCTGCTTGCGGATACGGAGCACGATTTGTTGACCCATGAAATGCAATAAAAGCACCGTTCTTATAACGCTCAGGAAACTGATCTCCCTGATAAAAATACAAATCATTTGGTGCCCAGTGACCAGGGAAACCAATTAATGGTTGTGCCAGTTCTTTGCCTTTTCCTTCTTTTTTCCCGTCTCCTCCATACTCAGGAGTCATTAATTTCTTCTTTTGGATCTGATCATAGTAATAATATGGCCAGCCAGCATCATCGCCTTCCTTAATCTTAAGGAATTCTTCTGAAGGTAATACAGCACTTTCCCATGGAGTGTAAATCTCCGGAAACAGACGATGAAGGTTATCACGGCCATGCTGTACTACATAAAGGCTTTTGTCTGCCTTATTCCAGTCCATTGCTACAATACTGCGTAATCCGGTAGCGAATAATGTTCCATCTTTTTGAGTCAGCCCGGTTTTATTCGCGTCAAAACGCCAGATACCACCATGTTGTACAAGTTCCGGACATGGATTTATTCCCGGTTGACCTGGCTTTCCTCCCGGAGTGTTTGCCATATCCATACAATTATTGGATGGTGTGCCGAATGGAACATACATAAAACCCTTGTCGTCAAATGATACCGGTTTGGTAATATGCCAGTGTGCACCATGTCCATGGTCATCAGTCAGTACAGTTTCCATCGGACTATCAGGTATCAGTTTGCCCGGAGTCAATTTATTTCTGTATATGGCTAAGGAAGAACTGTAATACAGGTATCCTTTATGAATCCGCATCCCATTTGCTAAACTTCCAACATCTTTGTAGTTGCCAAAATGTTGTACTATATCGGCTTTTCCGTCATTGTCCGTATCACGCATAGCCACATTTCCACCTTTTTCTGAAAATCTGAGTTTTACATAGATATCCCCATTGCTGTTTACAGCAAGATGGCGCGCAGGCCCTAAGCTATCAATAACTACTACTGCCTCAAAGCCATCAGGGAATGTAAGTCCGCCATTGCCAGGATCAGAAGGTGGTAAGCCGCCAGGATTTCTAAATAAAGTGAGACTCAGTATGCTGATCATTAAAAATGAGGAAAAAGCGTAAAAAGCAGATTTTTTAAGGAAGCCGGCTGTCGATTTCAGTTTCATATCAGAAGGTATTGTATATATTCACTTGTATTCTATTTTAGTTTTTTTATAAAACAAACGCTATTCTCAATTCCGGCATATTGCCCATAATTTGGAATAATCCTGTAACCACTCTTTTCATAAAGTCGGATGGCTTCTGCCTGTCTTTTCCCGGTCTCTAAAATGCATTTTTCAAAGTTCATTTCCTTGGCCCACTTTTCAAGCTCCTGCAGTATAAGGCTTGCATTGCCTTTCCCCCGGTTTTTGGGCAAGGTGAACATTCGCTTAATTTCCATTGTTTCGGGATCATAGTTCTTCATTGCACCGCAGGATACTGCTTTGTTATCCTCATAAACTACAATAACATGCCTGATCAGGTCAACCTTATTGAACTGGGAATAAAATAAATGATCTTCTCCATCTCGCTCAGCTAAGTCTGCATCAAGTAGTTGAACCAACCGGATAAAATCCTTATTTCCAGAGTCTGTTCTAATTAAATGGATCATTTAATTTCCTGAATGCATAATCTGCTTATTATTAAACAATGCAGATTTGCATGAACCAAACATACAAAAAACAGTAGTTGATTTTTGTAACAAATACTATGTGGAAGATTTTATTTAAATACTGATTACTCCTTTTTCATATAATCAGCAATATGCCGTTCATTCGAATCTTTACTTTCAGATAATGATTCAATGATTCGTTGTTTTTCCTCTTCTGATCGGTTCTGACTTAATTTCTTCTTTGCTTTTAAATCTGTAACAATAATTTCAAAGGCTACAATTCCTTTTGACATTTTTGATTTGTATTCTTGAGGGAGATTATCCCATTGCTGCCGGTAAGTACTTTCATAATTGTCAATTGTTGCCTCGAGAATTTTAACTATTTCGCTCCTTTCTGTAATCAGTTTGCCTTTTCCGTATGCGTGAATAGTAATATAGTTCCATGTTGGTACATTGAGTTCTTTGGTATAATTACCCGGAGAAATATAGGCATGTGGTTCACTGAAAATGATCAGATTCTGATTGTTTTCTATGTCTTTCCAATGCTCATTTGCTTTAGCAAAATGTGAACATAAAATTATCTGCTCATCTCTGACTTCTATCAGAAATGGAAGGGGGGTAGCTACAGGTAGATCGTTTTTAACTGTGATAATATTGGCAAAACTAAATTGTTTCATGAAGGCAACAATCTCGTCTCTGTTAGTTAAGCGGTTAAATTCAGGAATGTACATTTTTATATTAGTAGGATCAATAATTTAAATATTGCCATTATCTACACCTATATTCGAACAGTCGTAATATTAACGTGTATTACAGGAAGGCTTATACCTTCTTTACCTGTGGTTTGATTGAGGTCAGATCAGCAATTTTAACAGGTTTACCACTGTCGATACTGTTTCTGGCAGCAATACCCGTCAGTATGGCCAGGGCTCCGTCTCTTAAGCCTGCTGCTTGCCGGTGGGGATCTGTCTGGTTTGGTAAAAATATATGCTGTTTCATTCGCTCATCTCCACCGCCATGCCCTCCTTCAGTATTCGATATTTTGAAGATTTCCCTTTTTCCAAAGTTTCTGGTCAGTTGTATTTCATCAAAACCTTCCTCTTCCCAGGGTTGTCTTTCCTTGATCCATGCATCCAGTTTACCCTTAGTTCCATTGAATGATATACGATAGCCCTCATAAGGAGAATAGGCAGTTAGTGAATAACTTACCTGTACTTTGTTCGCATATTTAATCTGCACGGCCATTTTATCAAAAATGTCAATATCTTCCTTCCATACACAACCATCACGCAGGTATCCATCATATTTTTCATTTTCTACATAGAGCTTCATCATTGAAGGACTTTTAGTAATGTCCCAATAAAAGTCGCATTCTTTGGTATGCGGACAAGTCCGGCAATTAGTGTGCCTGAACGAATTATTCTTACCGTAAAACTCCAGTGCTCCATAAGCGAAAACTTCTTCAGGGTCTGAGTCAATCCACCAGTTTAAGAGGTCAAAGTGATGGGATGCTTTGTGAACCAGTAAGGAACCACCTTTTTCTCGCAAGCGGTGCCATCTTCTGAAATAATCTGCTCCATGGCTTGTATCCAGATACCAATGGAAATCAACAGATGTAATCTTGCCGATTGAATTTGAACGAAGTAATTCATAAATCTTTGCACGGTGCGGGGAATACCGGTAATTGAAGGTTACCCTTACACTTTTACCAGTTCGCTTTTCTGCGTCCAGAATCGCCTGACATTTTGTTTCATCTGTAGTTAGGGGTTTTTCGGTAATAATATCCGCACCCATCTCCATGCCTTTGATTATAAATTCATGATGCGTATTATCTACAGTCATAACCATCAGGATTTCAGGTTTCGTTTCACGCATCATTTTGTCAAAATCTGTAAAAGTCGGACAAGAAACTCCCATACCTGATTTCATTAAGCTCAAGCGACCTTCATTAATATCACAAAGTCCTACAAATTCAACTTCATTGCCGTACTTTTCAAGTACAGATTTGCCCCACATACCGGTTGCTCTTACCCCTAGGCCAACCATAGCAATTCGTTTCTTGGCTGATGGCTTTAACCAAGCAGTAGCAGATTGCGGACTTAGTAGACTTGATCCGGCAAGTATAGTTCCGGTTTGTATCAGGAATTTTCTTCTTTTCATAAACAGCATATTTAGTTTAATGGCTGAATTGAAATTACAGAATTTTCCACTAAATATTTGTAGTAATACCGGATTTCAATTTTTTATTTAATCCGGTATTAGTCGGGGTTCTACCACCCCCCGCCCAGCGCTTTGTACACATGGACAGCTGAGATATGTTGCCTTTTATTGACATTAATCAGTTCCAGTTTAGCCTGAAGGGAGTTTTGCTGAGCCAGGAGTACTTCCAGATAGCTAGCTCTTCCTGTCCGGAATAGTTCGGTTGACATTTCTACTGTGTTGTTCAGGATACTGTTTTGCGCCTCCTTTAAGGTACTCAGGTCCTTTAGGTTTTGTATGGCCGAAAGTTGATTAATAACCTCGGTATATCCGATAAGAATACTTTTTTGATAATTGTACATTGCACTAAGCTGATTCGCCTTTGCATAGTTGAAATGGGCTTTCAACGCATTTCTGTTAACCAATGGTGCTATTAAGCCTCCAAGAGCAGTATACGTGATAGAGGCTGGCGTCATAAACAGGTATTCTGGCTTAAATGCATGAAATCCTAGTCCTGCAGTCAGGTTCATGCCCGGTAGAAAGGCTGATTTTGCTGACTTTAAATCAAATCTGCTTGCTATGAGCTGCAGTTCTGCTTCCCGAATATCAGGTCGGTTTACAAGTAGTTCTGAAGGTAGACCTGTTTTGATTTGACTTGGTACTTCTGATAACAGAACTTCCTTTTTCCGTTCTATTTTTTGTGGAAACCTTCCCAATAGAAAGTTAATACGATTCTCAAACTCAGTAATTTGTTGTAAAAGTTCTTTTTCAATGGATTGAGTATTTATCAGCTGAGCCTGAAACTGCTGAACGGCTAATTCATTTGTCCTGCCCGTTTCCTTTTGAAGCTTCACTACTTCTAAAGCATCTTTTTGCCTTTGAATAGTTTGCCGGATAATTTCAAGTTCATGATCAAGCGCAAGCAATTCATAATAAGAGATAGCGATGTCTGATATGAGACCTGCTGTTACAGCTTTGGCACCTTCCTTGCTTGCAAGAAGTTGATTAATAGCAGACTGATGTTTGCTTTTTAATTTACCCCAAAGATCTATTTCCCAGCTTGACTGAAAACCAAGGAAGATATCAGGAAGATTTACCGGCACAATTTTTCCTGGTGTCATTTCTGTCGATATATTTCCTGCTCCATCCATTGTGTAGCGTCCAAAGCGGCGTACACCTCCGTTTATTCCGGCATTGATTTGAGGAATCAGGGTGCCCTTTGCAGTTTTAACTCCTGCGCCTGCAATCTCAATTTTCTGAAGTGCGATGTTCAGGTCAGTATTATTGACTAATGCCGTATCAATGAGCTTGCTTAATATCGGATCGTTAAAATAGCTTTTCCAATTGATTTTGGCTATTCCCGAACTGTCAGTATTACTGTTAAAACTGTTGGGGATATTTGTTTTTTGTATTGAAAGATTCGTGTCTAGTGTTTTACAGGCACTGAATAGTACGGCCTGAGTAGGCCCCAGAACGTCTCGGTGTCCTCGTCGCCCACGGCGACCGTGGCGACCTCGCGCACGCCCTCGCCGGCCTC
>CAZGWG010000234.1:0-6852 GCA_964529165.1 uncultured Sphingobacterium sp. | reverse complement strand
CGGTCACGAATGGTAGCAATATCAGGAAGTAATCCTGTATACCAGAACACTAATGAAACCGAAAAGTATGTTGAGATCGCAAATACGTCCCATACCAGTGGTGAGTTAAAGTTAACCCATAGTGAACCGAACTGATTTGGAAGCGGAAGTGCCCAGGTAAATAACCATGGACGACCCATGTGTGAAATAATATAAGTTGCCGCACAGATAACGGCAAAAATGGTCATTGCCTCTGCAGAACGGTTAATTGAGTTTCGCCAGTTTTGTCTGAAGAGGAGCAATACCGCAGAGATAAGAGTACCCGCGTGACCAATACCTACCCACCAAACGAAACCGGTAATATCCCAGGCCCATCCAACTGTTTTATTCAAACCCCATTCGCCAATACCAAACCAAAAGGTCCAGCTAACAGAGAATACCCAAAGTCCTGCACCCAGGGCGGAAACAATGAAGCCAATCCACCAGGCTTTATTTGGCTTATTTTCTACAGGAACCAATATATCTTCGGTGACCTTTGAATAGGTAATATTTTCACCGGTTACTAAGGGTTCTCTAAGTATAGACTCGTGATGAGATGACATATTCTTTTTTATTTCTTGTATTAAACCTCTACAGTATTTCTAACTTTTGTTTGATATCCTACACCTGGCTTAACATTAAGCTCTTCCAGGACATAGTATGTACGCTCGCTCTTAAGAGCTTTTGAAACTTCAGATTCAGGATCATTTCCATCTCCAAAGATGATTGCATTGGTAGGGCACGTTTGCTGACAAGCAACTTTAACATCACCATCTTTCAAAGTACGTTTCTCCAATTTAGCTTTAAGCTTGCCAGCCTGAATACGTTGAACACACATTGAACATTTCTCCATTACCCCTCTTGAACGGGAAGTAACATCAGGGTTTAACACAAGTTGTGTAAACTCATTGTTCATGTAATTATCAAAGCGTGAATCATTCCAGTAATTAAACCAATTGAAACGACGCACTTTATATGGACAGTTGTTCGCACAATAACGTGTTCCGATACAACGGTTATAGGCCATTTGGTTTAAACCTTCAGAAGAGTGAACCGTTGCTAAAACCGGACAAACAGTTTCGCAAGGAGCATGATCACAATGCTGACACATCATTGGCTGATGTATTACAGATACATTATCAATGTTCTCTAGTTTCTCAACTTCTTTTTCTTCAGTTACTTTATTTCCGCCTTCATTAACGGTATAGTAACGGTCGATACGAATCCAGTGCATTTCACGACGACGGCGAACCTCATCACGTCCAACAACAGGAATATTATTTTCAGCATTACATGCTACAATACATGCCCCACAACCTGTACAGGCATTAAGGTCTATTGCCATTACCCAGCTATGTCCTGGTTGCTCATACTCATTCCATAAATCGTAGTGATTTACATGTGCATGGCCAGTACCAGAATTAGGGTCTTTTAAGTAATCTTTTAAAGTGGTCTCGCGAACAATATTCCTTCCTTCAATTGAATGGTGTGTTTGCGTTTGAGCCAGTTCATAAGTGCCTGAAGTTTTAGCCAGGCTGGCTGCTGTAGCCGTGTGGAAAGTTGCATTAACTAAACGCAGGAATGGATACGCATTCTTACCAACCTCAGACCCAGCTTTTCCTGCTTTAGTCCTACCATAACCCAGAGCTACAGAAACAGTTCCGTAAGCCTGTCCGGGCTGAATAAGTACAGGTAAAGTAATACTGTATTTTTCAGTTTTAATCTCTACAAGATCGCGCTCAGCAATACCCAGCTTCTCAGCAAACTTCGCATTAATTGCAGCGAAGTTATCCCAGGTTACTTTTGAAACAGGATCAGGTAACTCTTGTAGCCAAGGGTTATTTGCCGACTTACCGTCACCAATTGAAACATTCTGATAGATATGTAATTCAACAGCATTATCACCGCCTTTTGAAAGCGTGCTGCTATCCGCAAGGATAGTCTGTACTACTGAATCAAGTTCGCGGGAAAAAGTATATGTTCCGGCAGTTCTTTCAGGAAGGCTTACTGAACCTTTTTGTAAAAGCTCTTTCCAGCTTGTGCCTGATTGAGCCAGAACAGTTTTAGCCCAGTTATTCCGGATATACTGGAAATAATCAGTAACCGCACCATCAGACCAGATTAACAGGCCTTGTTCAGCATTACGTGAATTATTTACAGGATTTATTGCAGGCTGAATGATGGTGTAATATCCTTCAACCGGATTTGAATCACCCCATGATTCCAGATAATGATGATTCGGAGCAATAACCTGACATAAAGAAGATGTCTCATCTTTACGATCGGCAAAAGAAACGCGCAATTTAACTTTTGCAAGGGCATCAGTAAACGCCTTTGAATCATTAAACTCGTATGCCGGATTTGTATTCAGGAAGAATACTGCATCAACTTCAGAGCGATTCATTTCGTTAATGAACTCTGCAAACTCTGCATCGTTTCCTGCATACTGATAAGATGGATTATCCAAATCAATTGTGCTTCCGTAATTTCCCAGAATTGCATTGATTGCATTCACAACAATCTGAGTGGAAACATCATTTGAACCACTGATTACAAGGGATTTTCCTTTTGCAGCGGCCAACTCTTTAGCAGCAAGTGCAATTGCCTTTTCTGCATTAGGATTATTTGCAAGAGGTTTGGTGCCTGTAACAGCCCCGCCCAATGCAGCATATAAATTCAATAAAGCAATACCTTCTTCTGATGGCTTTAATGGAAGACGCGCATCAGCATTGGTACCTGTCAAACTCATTCCGGTCTCAAACTGGATATGACGTGACATCTTTTTACCCTGAAGCGCAGTGTTATTACGCTTAGATGTATACTGGCGACTGAACTCTACAGGAGAAATCCAGGTTCCCAGAAAATCAGCTCCGAAACTTACAATAAGATCGGCACGATCAAAACGATATTTAGGAAGAACCGCTTTACCAAAACTATTTTCATTTGCTTTGATAATACCGGTATAAGAAACTGCATCAACCTGAATATGCTTTGTATTTGGATATTGTGCTGTAAAGTCGGCAATGGCCGCTTTAGTAGAAGGACTGTTAACAGTAGATGAAACAATTCGGATCTTCTTGCCGCCAGCTTTAATTTGAGTAAGTTCTGCTTTTACAAACTCATCAATCTTTGCCCAGCTGACCTCTGAATCATTCAGAAGCGGATTTTTTAACTTGGAAACATCGTAAAGATCAAGTACTGAAGCCTGTCCTTTTGCGTCCAGACTTCCCTTACTAAGAATACAATTCGGATTTCCTTCAATCTTAATTGGACGACCTTCACGAGTCTTAACCAGAACGCTATGACCATTGAACGTAGAAGTATAATAATTCGGAATACCCGGTACTATCTCTTCAGGTTTAACCAAATAAGGAATTGACTTATGAACCGGAGTTTTCTGGCAGGCTGCAAGAGTTACTGCTCCTAAACCAAATCCAAGCGCCTTTAAAAAGTCGCGTCGTGGAGTTACGGTACTTAAACCGGCTTCATTCAGAACTTCTTCCATAGGAAGTGGTTCAGCGAACTCGTTTTTGTTTTTCTCAACAAAATCTTTTGTGTTCTGCAGCTCTTCTAAACCTTTCCAGTATTTTTTATTGCTTTCCATTTAAGCTATATAACTGTATACGTATGTTATCTTAAAATTATTCTAATTAGTAGTGACACTTGGCACATTCCAGTCCGCCTAAAACAGCAGCGGTAACTTTCTCACCTTTTTTCAATTTGTCGTGCGCAGCAATCAACTTGTCGTAGTAAGGATTATCTTTATGATTAACCTCAGTTTCTCTATGACAGTTTATACACCATTTCATAGTCAAAGGGGAATATTGGTAAACCTCTTCCATGGTTTGGATCGGACCATGACATTTCTGGCACTCAATTCCTGCAACAGCAACGTGCTGTGAGTGATTAAAGTAAGCCAGATCCGGCAAGTTGTGAATTCTGATCCATTCAACCGGCTTGGTATTATTACCATATACCTTGGTCTCCTCATTATAATCAAGCGCATTATAAATCTTCATGATCTCAGGAGAAGTTTTCCCATCGTACTTTTCAGATGCCGTAACATAATTGTGGCAGTTCATACAAACGTTAAGTGATGGAATAGAAGCATTTTTTGAGGTAAATGCGCCTGAGTGACAATACTGGCAGTCAATTTTATTTACACCAGCATGTAACTGATGAGAGAACTTAATTGGCTGTACCGGTTGATAACCCGTATGAACACCTGTTTCCCACATACCTTTCCAACCGGCTGAGCCCAGGAAAATAATACATAGTAATACGATGAACAGTATGAATTTTTTATTTTTAGATAGTTTCTTCAGTCCCTCGAAACGATCTTTATTATCTGCACTTTCTTCCTCAACAGCAATGCCCTTTTTCTGAAGCATTACACGCTCAAGCGTGGTAATTACACGATTTAAAACCAGAATAACCAGAAAGGCAATAACAATAACCGCGATCAGACCAAACAGCATAAAATTGCTCACTCCTCCTTTATCAGCTCCGGCTCCCGCAGCATCGCCAGCGGCAGCATTCGGATCTGCTGCAGGTTTAGCATCACCAACTTTAACATAAGCTACAATGTTCTTAATGTCATCGTCTGATAATTCAGGAAAGGCTGACATCATTGCCGGTGAATACTCTGCAGCTTTAACCGCCTGAGCATCGCCTGAAGCAATTAATGCCGGCGAATTCTTGATCCATTTGATCAACCATGCCTCATCATACTTTGAATCTATCCCCTTTAATGCCGGACCTACAACCGCCTTGTCAATACCATGACAAGCAGTACACTTTTGCTTAAAAATCGCTGCTCCTGCTGCTGCATCCTGTGCATTGGCCGAAGAAACAGCCAGCGAACACAGGAAAGTAACCAGAATCAATGATTTTGTAACACTTCTAAAAAACAATGAGATGCTTCTCATATTGAGTATTTGTTGCTTAAAATTTGAAACGTATAATTAAAAAGTCAATCATAAGGTTATAATCAACATTTTCAGTTGACAAAAGTATGCTTTATTCGTATACGGATGACATTATCATGACCTATTTTATCAATTTATAATCATTCTAAATTAATTCAGAAATGGCTGATTAACAGTCTATTTCAAAGTTAATTTAAAAATTAGCTCTTTTAATACAAGGCTTAACCCTTGTTTTTAAAATGTAGAATCACTACTGCTTCAGAACCCATGCAAAAATCAGTGGAGCTACAATTGTTGCATCAGATTCTACAATAAATTTAGGGGTATGAATATCCAGTTTCCCCCAGGTAATCTTCTCATTTGGCACAGCGCCCGAATAAGACCCATAAGAAGTGGTAGAATCTGAAATCTGACAGAAATAACTCCAGAATGGAATATTCTCCATTTCCATATCCTGGTATAGCATCGGTACTACACAAATTGGAAAGTCTCCTGCAATTCCTCCTCCGATCTGAAAAAAGCCCACACCTTTTCCCGCTGAATTGGCGATATACCAATCGGCAAGCCAACCCATATATTCAATTCCGCTTTTCATAGTTGTGGCTTTGATCTCCTTTTTCATTACATAGGAAGCGAAAATATTCCCCATGGTCGAATCTTCCCATCCCGGTACTACGATCGGAAGGTTTTTTTCAGCGGCTGCCAGCATCCATGAATTCTTTGGATCAATCTCATAGTATTGCTCCAGTACCCCGCTCAGAAGCATTTTGTACATGTACTCATGGGGGAAATAACGTTCACCTGAATCATCTGCATCTTTCCAAAGTTTATAGATATGCTTTTGTAGCCTTCTAAAAGCCTCCTCTTCAGGAATACAGGTGTCTGTAACACGATTGTAATGGTTTTCAAGCAAGTCCCACTCATCCTGAGGACTTAAATCCCGGTAATTAGGAACTCTTTTGTAATGTGAGTGCGCAACCAGGTTCATAATATCCTCTTCCAGATTGGCCCCGGTACATGATATGATTGATACTTTATCCTGCCGGATCATTTCAGCAAGTGAAATACCCAGTTCGGCCGTACTCATTGCTCCTGCCAGTGTAATCATCATTTTACCACCTTCATCCAGATGGCTTTCATAACCTTTTGCAGCATCTACCAGAGCGGCAGAATTAAAATGCAGGTAGTTTTTTTCTATAAAACGGGATATTGGTCCTCTTTCAACAGTCATAAAAAAGCTTTAAGCCGCAAAACTAACCTTCTTTACTATAGTAAACAAATCCATCTGATACCTGAACTTGTGTGAAACAAGTGCTTAATGGTACTTTTTAAACCTATTCTACTGAAAATACTATGAAATGATTGAAATAGAACAAAAGATACAGGAATCTTTTTGAGACCCGGCATCTCCTTATTAAAAAGATGCTCTGAAACCTTAAATACCGGCAGGACTAACTACTGTTATGTTAAAAATGAAATGACGTTGATGGCATTGAGCAATCAGCTTGAAATCTAAAAAAATAGCAATAAAATGAGTATTACTCAAATTTGATGGCTCAAAGCCCATAGCACTTAGCAAAAACCAATTACACTTAACATAACACTAGTATAATCTAAGTTCGAAATAAGGAAGGTTAAAATATAGGGTTATAATTATCCATATAAGGCTTTGGAGCAGAATAATTTGTTTTTGGAAAGCAATACCTGTTTATTATAGGATAGTTCAGCCCTTTCCTCCGGGGGTAGTTCCGGCATGGAATTGCGTTCTATTTCAGATTACGAATAGCCGGAAGCTACCTCCTCCGGCAAGGTTTATTTTACCCGGAGCTGTTTTTCATCGGGACGGGCAGTCCGGCAAAAGGAGCATTTGCCTTTAGAAATAAACCTGGGTGGCAGCTCTGGCTTT
>CAZGWG010000233.1:0-6912 GCA_964529165.1 uncultured Sphingobacterium sp. | reverse complement strand
ACTTGTCAACAATATCATTCGTTTTATTGATATGTTTAGCGTCTCTGCGTCTTAGCGAGAGCCTTTTTAATATTTTACACAGCGAATGGTCGATGGTTTCCGTAATAATTTCTACTCATGCTAAGCTAAAATCATTTCTCTTTCAAAATTAACCTCATTTATTAACTGACAATGTCTGATGCTTTGTATCAAACTGAACAATCATGAATTCAATCCTAAAATTTCAGAGATAGCATTGAATATACATTCCTGCCCGGGCGAAGCATTTTACCCCAGTCGAGGTGTTCATAATAGGCCTCGTCCAGAATGTTTTCGATTCCTGCAGAAAATTCAAGATTGTATTTTGCCAGATTGAAGGTATAACTACTCCTTAGGTGAAAGATTGAAAAGCCCGGACTGGTTTTTTCACCAAATGCCGTACTTACTCTGTTCTGTCCTGAACTTATCTCACTTTCTGCCTGAATGAATAATTTCTCATGATTATACCTCAGTCCTGTAATCGATTTTAAGGGGGAGATCAAAGGAAGGGGATTTCCTGAATTATCCTGGCCATGAACCCATTTAAGGGTATTGTTCAGCGTGAAATGGCGGTTGGCAAACTGATAGTTCAGACTGCTTTCTGCTCCGCTGATTCTGGCTGATGGAATATTGATATATCCGCGAACACCATCGGCTCCTATAGTCATTACACTTAAGCCGGATTGAGTTTGTCCCAGGATATAATTCTGCAAATAGCTTGTAAATCCACTTAACTTCAGAGAAATATTATTTAATGAATAGATAATATTTAACCCTGCATTTAATGCACTCTCATTTTTTAAATCCGGATTTCCGATATAATCGTGGTTATCCATCCGGTTAAAGAGATAAAAGCCATAACGTTCTGAGGTAGTTGGTAATCGTTCACTGTATCCTGCATTTGCGTACAGTGTAAATTCTGAATTCAGATATCGGGTGTACCCTGTACTGAAATTTTTCAGCAGCCTGTTTGCCGGCTTCGATACATCGTATCCCAATACTGCAAACTGGTCTTGTCCCATTTTGTCGCTAAGCTTTGAGAAAGCGGCATCCATTCTCAATTTAAAGTCGATTCTGCTTTTTTCGCTGATTGAAATCAGATCCTGAAGATACAAACCTGTCACAGTTTGATGATTGACAGGCCATGTTAGCATATACATCGGGGCGCTGTTTGTCGGATACATGGTCATGTCTGCTTTTACCCGGTTATGATAAGCATCCAGTTTCATGCTTATTGAATGTTTGCCGCGATTCTTTAATTGAGTCTTCAGGTAAGCGCCCTGAGTATTACTCCAGCCAGGCATATCCATGTGCATGGGTACGGAAGGACGTTTGGTATCATCCATAGCATGTTTGATGCTGTTTACATAAAATTTTGCTTCCAAATCCCTGATCAAGCCATCTTTAGGGTTATTTCTGAAAGTGATAGCACCAATTCTTGCACGGGCATTTCCTACGTCCATTGGTAATGCAGGATAGCCTATGTTCCAGCCATCGTCGATAAGAACATCCGCTTTCAGGATGCTGTTCTCGCTCAATTGATATTTGCCTGAAATACTCGCATTTGCTTTCTCATATTGTGAAAAATCTACTTTTCTGTTCAGACCATCCCGGTAATTGCCTGCCTTACGATAGACCCCGCTTACCCGCATAGCCCATTTGGATGTACCGTAATCGAAGGCCAGAATATTCTGAACGGCAGATGCAGCTGTGTAAAAGCCTGATGCCATCGTACCTGAAAGTTTTTTTCCGGGGTTAAGCATTGCTTCAGCAAGTTTCAGGTTAAGGCTTCCACCGATGGATGCACCCATAGCCATCCCATCACCCGCATATTTTATATCAATGCTTTTCAGGTTTACAGGTTCTGTATAAATGGTAACAGGATCCATCTTATCAGTACATGCTCCAAAAAACCTCATCCCATCAATCACTACATTGACCTGGCCGGCACTAAATGCCCGAAGTACGGGTTCCATTCCAATCGGACCTCTTCTGATCAGACTCACTCCCTCGATTTTTGAGAGGATATCTTCGGTACTCGAAAGGCTTGATGACTGATAAAATGCCGAACCTGGATGTTTATTATGGCTGTGCCCTTGGATTAAAACCTCTTTCAATTCCAGACGTTTAAAAATGGTGTCCTGAACTGGCTGAGCAGCTTCCAAGTAGCCTGAAATAACCAGGCTATTCAAAAAGATCAGAATATTTAAGAAAGGTTTCATATTCTCAGAATAGAAGATCAAAGAATGTTGTTGTTGATTTGCCTTCCTTATTCAAAACGAGGTTTATTCTCCAATCACCTGTCATTGTAAAGTTTACCTTTCCCTTATAATGACCATTTTTAGTCAATATGGGATTGATATTGTTTGGTGAACCATGTCCCATGCTTGGCATTTCTGGTGTCATAGTAATGCTAAAGTTGTCTTCTGTAGGGAAGGTCATCATATCAAACCTTTTAAAAACAGCAATCTCAAAATCATTCACACCTACCTTGGGGCTGGAAGGGGATACATAAGCTATAATAATTTTTGATCCATCGGCGGCAGTTAAATTTTTTACCCGTTCAAGTGGAGATTGTTTTACCTGTATGGCCATTTCAGCTTTTCCATATTTAGTCTGGCCTTCCTTTTTAACCATTACTATCATTCTCCATTTACCGCTTTCGCCGGTACTGGGCATTGTAAATACTGCTGCACATGGGAAAAGGGTATTGGTAGCATCCATGCTTTCGGGATTCTCAAGAGGGGCGGAGTGACTCATTTTTGCGCCGTTCATATCCATATCCATCATTGGCAGAATTTGGATCGAAGATCTGTTTAGTATTTTGCCGCTGGCAGAATCAGTTAATGCAAGATATAATTTTTGGTAACCGGTATTTAATTCTGTATCCGACCATAGTTCTACTTTGGCAGCTGAACCAATGGCAAAAGCATCGGCAATTTTAATCAGGTTTTTTTTGGGATCTTCAATTTCAACGGTACTATCTTTTTTACAGGAGCTAAGAATAGAAACTGCAGCTACCAGTGCAGGAAAAAGTATTTTTTTCATGATGCTATTTATAAGGGTATTTATTGACAAATCCTGATGCACACAGTGTTCTGCCTGGCATAAGAGGTTATCAGGTAATTTTATTAATGGGTATAATTGCCCAACTATTTATAATAAGAGGGATTATTGTCCAAATGAAATGCTTAAAGCTTTTGGACTAATGAGATGAAAAGAGAATTCAGATAAGAGGGGGATGGAAAATTTTGATATTCGGGGTATGTGAATAAAGGTTTTGAAATTCAGGTATTGAATTTATAACCAGAATATATTCAGTATCAGGTTTAAGGTTTGAGTGTGGAATAAAGGCTAAAAATTCAATTTGTTTGAAAATTTCTGCAGCTTGTTTTTCTGCCTTATCGGCTTCGCCCATTTTCTTTTTTAAATAACATTTACCCTTACAGTTCAACTCTGGTTTGTCTTTATTTTCGCAAAGCTCTGTTATGATATATTCAATATTAAGTGAGTAATAACTAATAAGACCAATTTTAATAAGACATTGAAAACTCAGCGCCATTATTAGAATCAGACTTATGAATTTATACTTCATGCAAAATGTATTATTTTATCCTTATAAAGGAATAAAAGATACAAATACCCTGGAATGACACATGTCGTAAGAAAACATGAGATTAGTCACCTTTTATGGATTATGCAATTAAATTATTTGGTTAAAATGGCGGATTTTAAATAATTTATTTTGCTGCGCAAACAGCCGTTATTAATGGATTGGCTATAAGAAATTAGAATTTACCGGGTCGAAACCGTTTTTTTAAAGCGTTTTAAATTGGAACCCCTTTTCAGATAAGTTTTGAAGGATTATTGGCAGTGCATATTCTAAACGTTCGAATGCTTTCAGGCTATCGTGGAAAACGATGATTGAGCCATTTCTGCAATGACTTAAGACATTTTCTACACATTTTTCCTTTGTGATGCTTTCATCAAAATCACCACTAAGTACATCCCACATTATAATTTCTGTGTCGGGGAATTGTTTTCTGATATCGGCTATCTGTGATCGTTTTATTCTGCCATAAGGTGGCCTGAACAGACGTGTTCCGGTAAGTTCAGACCCTTTTTTTATATTATCTAAATAATCACTGTCAATTGATTTCCATCCTTTAAGGTGATTGTAAGTATGATTTCCTATAGTATGTCCTTCAGAAATTACTTCAGCTAATAATGAGGGATATTTATCTGCATTGTCACCAATGCAAAAGAAGGTGGCCTTACAATTAAATTTTTTAAGAGTATTTAATACATAAGGTGTAACAACTGGTATGGGTCCATCGTCAAAAGTAATATATACATGTTTTTCTTTACGGCTTTTATGCCAGGTCAGTGAAGGGTATAACCATCTGAGCCAAAATGGGGAATAAGCTAAATACAATTGCCTTTCAATAATTTATCACGAAGATAAATATGTTATTAATTAAATGATAGTATTTTTAGGGTGGATTTACATCCTAGCCAATTTTGTTGAATAATATATGAAACATCCAAATCCTAAGGTTTTTTACAGATGTGGCGTTTTTGCTTTAATACTGACCGGCTCAATCTTTAATCCACTTCTCGCGCAGGAGCGGATCACATTGAAACGGGCTACCGAACTGGTATTAGAGAACAACCTCCAGATTAAACAGGCTCAGTTTTCAGAAGCTATATCTGAAGAGAACCTGAGCCAGTCTAAACTTTCTCTTTACCCGAGTCTGAACGCGAATACAGGCCTTAATTTTAATTTTGGACGTAGCATTGACCCATTGACCAACCAGTTTATCAATCAGGCAATTACCTCCACAAGTGGGAATGTTACATCTAATACCGCTTTATTCCAGGGATTCAGAAAAATAAATGAGATTTCTCAGAACAAGTTGCAACTCGAAGCTGATAAGAGCAATACCCAAAAAGTTAAAAATGATTTGATTTTAGCTGTAGTAACCAATTATCTGTCTGTTTTAAATGCGCAGGATCTTTTAATAGCCTCACAACAACAATTGGATATTGCCAAGCAGCAATTGGATATTGAGCAAAAACTCTTCGATGTAGGAAATAAAACACTTGCAGATCTTTCGCAGGCAAAATCGCAGGTTGCTACTGCAGAACTGAATGTTACTAATTCAAAGAATCAAGTGGATCTGTCATTTTTAAATTTGGCTCAGTTGCTGGAACGAGATCCATCGATACCTTTTGAAGTAGAAAAGCCTAAAATTGATAATATCATCAATGTTAATGCGGCTTACTCCGCTGTTGATGTTTTTAAAACCGCTTCAGTAAATTTTCCGGATATTAAACTTGCTGAATTGAGAAAGCAGGTGCTTGAAAAGGAAATTGATATTGCAAAAGGAAATTACTTTCCATCTTTGAGTCTGCAGACCGGCTTTGGTACGCGGTATTCGAACGGTACCTTTTCGAATACTTCCTTTGCTACGCAGGTAAAGGATAATTTTAACCAGTTCATTGGGTTTGGATTGACCATTCCAATTTTCAACGGATTGTCTGCAAGGTCTTCGGTACGAAGAGCAAATATCAATTTTCAAAATGCCATGGTTTCAGAACAGCTAGCAAAAAATAACCTGAATAAAGTAATTAATCAGGCTGTTTATGATCTCAGGGCTGCTGAAAAGCGCTTTTATTCGGCATTGACTGCCTATGAGTCCTCAAAGGAGGCATTTAATGTAATTGAGCAACGTTATGCAGTTGGTTTGGTTAATTCTCTGGATTTCAATCAGGCACAAACAAATTTAAATAAGGCACAATTTGATCAGATTCAGGCGAGGTATGATCTTATCTTCAGAAGTAAAGTAATTGATTATTATCTGGGCAATCCAATAACCTTTTAATCAGAAAAATTCCCCCTCATATAAGAAAAATGGCAAAGAAAAGTAATACATTAAAATATGTGCTCATTGGAGCAGGAGTCCTTGTGGTTGCAGCCGTAGCAGGTAATAAACTCGGCTGGTTTGGCAAGGGTGATGTAATTAAGGTGGCGGTTGAAAAGGCTGAGAAACGAAATGTAATTGAAACGGTATCTGCCAGTGGAAAGGTTCAGCCAGAGGTCGAAGTTAAGTTAAGTGCTGAGGTTTCCGGAGAGGTTGTTGAATTGCATGTTAAGGAGGGTGATGTGGTTAAGAAGGGGCAATTACTGTGTAAGGTTCGTCCTGATGTACTTCAGTCGGGTTACGATCGGGCGGTTGCATCCCTTAATAGTCAGCGAGCTGCACTTGCCAGCACCCAGCAGCAACTTAAGCAGTCTGAGGCTAATTTTGTTAATACCGAGGCAAGGTATAAACGTAATGAGGAGCTTTATTCCAAAAAGGTGATCTCTGCTGCAGAGTTTGATGCGGTAAAAGCAGAATATCTGGGTGCAAAGGCCAGTCTTGAATCAGTTCGTCAGAATGTTGTGGGAGCACGTTTCGGGGTAGATCAATCCACTGCTGTTGTAAAAGAAGCAGGTGCAAATCTTGCTAAAACAACAATTTATGCTCCGGTTGAGGGGGTTATTTCGAAACTTTCTGTTGAACTTGGAGATCGTATTCTAGGGACTTCACAAATGGCAGGTACCGAGATTATGAGAATCTCCAATCTGAGCTCGATGGAAGTTAGCGTGGATGTAAACGAGAGCGATATAAACAGGGTTTCTATAGGTGACTTTGCCGATATCGAGATTGATGCCTTCCAGAATCAGAAATTTAAGGGAGAAGTCACTGAGATTGCGAGTTCCTCAAGTATTGTTGGGACTTCAACAGATCAGGTTACGAATTTTACAGTGAAGGTTCGGATCCTGCCTGAATCTTATGCTAATTTATTGCGTTCTGATAGTGCAAATCCATCTCCATTCCGTCCTGGACT
>CAZGWG010000232.1:0-6942 GCA_964529165.1 uncultured Sphingobacterium sp. | reverse complement strand
GAAAAATAATCCCGGACTGTTAACCCCGAACTGATTCCTCTCAAAATGAAAAGAGACTATCCCTATTGAGATAGCCTCCATGTTTTTCAAACTTAATCTGGTTTAGCAAGGATTAAACGAATAAAAATTCGAAATTGTGCTTTTCTGTTGCATCTTTAATTAAGGAATTAAAATTTCGCTCATGAACAATTTATTCAGCCATTTGGTGAACAAATCGAGTCTTAAAATTGGCCTTTTTGGCATCGGACTGGATACCTACTGGCCACAGTTTGAAGGTTTGAAAGAACGTCTGGAAGGCTATTTAAATACTGTAGAACAAAAGCTATCAAAGATTCATCCTTCCGTTGTAAATGTGGGACTGGTTGATAATCCCGATAAGGCATTTATGGCCGGAAAATTATTCAAAACTGAAGATGTCGATCTGATTTTTTTATATGTTACCACCTATGCCTTATCATCAACTGTTCTTCCTGTGGTCCAGCGAGCAAAGGTTCCTGTTATCATTCTGAACCTGGCACCCGAAGCTGCCATTGATTATGATTCATTCAATGCAATGAGTGACCGTACTAAAATGACTGGTGAATGGCTTTCCTACTGTTCGGCATGCCCGGTACCTGAAATCGCAAATGTATTTAACCGAGTAGGGATTAAGTTCCATCAGATCACCGGAATGCTGAAGGATGATGCGATATGCTGGAACGAAGTAACTGAGTGGGTACATGCCGCTAAAGTGGCTAATATTATGGCATATAATCGTATGGGATGCATGGGCCATTACTACAGCGGCATGCTCGACATCTATACGGATCTGACGCAACAATATGCTCACTTCGGAGGGCATATTGAACTCATCGAGGTTGAAGAACTTGCAAGCCTGAGAAAAGAAGTAAGTATTGAAGAATTAAACGAACGCCTGAAACTTTTCAATGATACCTTTGATGTACAATCTGATTGCCCCAAAGACGAGATGGAGAAAGCTGCAATTACTTCGGTAGCCCTGGATAAACTGGTAATAAAACATCAGCTTGGTTCGATGGCATATTATTATAAAGGCACCGGAAATATTGAAAATGAAGAAGCCATCTCATCGATCATTTTAGGCAATTCGCTTCTTACCGCAAATGGAGTGCCTGTTGCGGGTGAGTACGAAATTAAGAATGTTCAGGCGATGAAAATCATGGATTCATTTGGTGCAGGAGGTTCCTTTACTGAATATTATGCAATGGATTTTAAAGATGATGTTGTTTTGATGGGTCATGACGGTCCTGGCCATATAGCAATTGCAGAAGGTAAAACCAGAGTACGTCCCCTGCATGTTTATCATGGAAAAGTAGGTAAAGGTGTTTCCGTGGAGATGATGGTTAAAAACGGACCGGTAACATTACTTTCTGTTGCAGAAAAAAGAGGAGGTGGGCTGATGCTTTTGGTGGCAGAAGGCGAGTCGGTCCCGGGTCCGATCTTACAGATAGGTAATACCAACAGCCGGTATAAATTCCCAGTTGGAGCAAGAAATTTTGTAAATAAGTGGAATAGTTACGGACCTGCACATCATTGTGCTGTAGGTATCGGACATATCAGTTCAAAAATTGAAAAGCTAGGCCAATTGTTGAATATGGAAGTAGTAAAGGTTTGTTAAACTGCAATCTTTTTGCTGCAATACATCAAAAAAAGAGCTGCTCTAATAAGGAGTAGCTCTTTTTTAATATCGCAAGGCGAAAATCAGTTCATAACAACAACTCCTTTAGCTTCAAAAGCAAGCTGTTCTTTCGGACTGTTGATTGCTGCAATCTCTGCTTCGGTCTTCCCAGCGTCTTTGGCGTAATGCCTTAGTTTTTCAACTGATGTAGTATCAGTATAAGCAAAGCCGTCAAGTATGACCTCTTTTCCTCCAAGATCTTTAGGAACAAAAATCTTATAATCCTTAAAAGTCACCCTCATTTCATCACCATTATCCAGAGTCATGGTCATCCAGCAACCTTTTTCCTGACAGACCTCCTTCACAAAGCCCCTGATTTTCATATTCCTTTTACTCTCTCCCTTCATTTCGGTTTGAATGGAAGCCAGTTCAATTATTTGATCGCTTTTTATGGAATCACCGAAAACAGCCGTACCGCTAATATTTTTAATAGTTTGAGTATTAGTTTTTGGATTTTTGCACGCTGTAAAAATAGCTAACGCAAAAATTGAAAGAATGAGCCTGCTCATATTAAAATTTATTTAAAACAAATTGACCAAATATTGCAAATAATGCAACAGCGCCATTAAACTACTGAAAATAAACAATTTAAGACTATCCAAAAAGAGCATTGAACACTTCTTCAACTTTAGCCACTGTTTTAATCTTAATTCGGTATTTCTGCCATTCAGGCTCCGTTTTTACAACCCGTCCTGCCGGAAGATTATACTTAGAAATAAAAATTTTTTCGAATCCAAGTTTTTCAGCTTCCGCTATCCGCTGTTCTATTCTGTTCACAGCCCTGATTTCGCCAGAAAGACCAACTTCAGCGGCAAAGCAAATCTTAGAGTCGACGGGCATATCCTCATGAGAGGAAATAATTGCCACTACAACTGCCAGATCTATTGCCGGATCTTCAACCCTTAATCCACCTGCAATATTCAGAAAAACATCTTTTGCACTTAATTTAAACCCGCATCGTTTTTCCAAAACAGCAAGCAACATATTCAATCTTTTAGTATCAAAACCTGTTGCAGAACGCTGCGGTGTTCCGTAAGCAGAGACGCTGACTAAAGCCTGGGTTTCAATCAGCATGGGTCTTAGGCCTTCCAGCATCGCCGATATCGTGATACCACTCAATGGTTCATCCCTCTGTGAGAGAAGAATTTCTGAAGGATTAGATACCTCCCTGAGTCCACTGCCCTGCATTTCATAAATGCCAAGTTCTGATGCAGATCCAAAACGATTCTTCACAGCACGCAATATGCGATAAACATGGTGTCTGTCACCTTCAAACTGAAGTACAGTATCAACCATATGTTCCAGAATCTTAGGACCGGCAATCATTCCATCCTTGGTGATATGCCCAATAAGAAATACCGGAGTTCCGCTTTCTTTTGCAAAACGCAGCAGTTCAGCAGTACATTCCCTTACCTGAGAAACGCTTCCCGGGGTAGAATCGATATGGGCTGAATATAAGGTCTGAATAGAATCAATAACCAGCAGATCGGGTTGCAGAATTTCAATCTGTTTAAAAATATTTTGCGTAGAAGTTTCAGTTAGAATATAAGTATCTGAGGCTGCTACATTCTTAAGCCCTATTGCAGGCCCTAATCTTTCTGCACGCATCTTAATCTGCTGCTCACTTTCCTCTCCTGAAACATAAAGTACTTTTAAACCGGGAAGATTGAGCGCAACCTGAAGCATGAGCGTCGATTTACCAATACCTGGCTCACCACCGATCAAGACCATAGAGCCACTTACAATACCTCCCCCCAAGACCCGGTTAAGCTCTTTATCGGGACTAATCAAACGATTCTCCTCAGAGTAAACGATGTCGTGAATTGCAGCCGGTTTATTGGAACGCTGGGTACTTGTTGACCCATTCTTCCAGTCAGGAACAGAAGCTCCTGCTTTTTCTATTATTTCCTCTACAAACGTATTCCATTGACTGCAGGAAGGACATTTACCCAGCCATTTAGCAGATTCATATCCACAACTTTGACAGAAATAAGCTGAACGTGTTTTAGCCATGAAATAAATTAGTAAATCTGAAAATTAGCAAATGTGAAAATGCCGTCATGATTAACGTAGAATGTGAAGATAGGCAAATCCGAAAAGATTAGTTATAAAAAAGTGCAGATGGGTTTTTACATCTGCACTTTTACTAATTTGCTAATTATAGCTTAATTTCCTCTTCCTTACTATTCAGAAAATGGAATTCAGTCAGGTAGTAAGAAGGTACTGCTTTAACCCTGATCCATTTACTAAACTTGAAGAACCATTTCCACTGGATAGAGATGAGTCCTTTCTTAATGTAGGCTTCAATATAGGGATGAACACATAAAGTAATACTGCGCTCATTTTGTTCATTGAGAATATAATTCAGGTTATTCTCGATATCATCCATTAAAATGATACTCGCTTTAATCTCTCCTGTACCATTACAGGCAGGACATTTCTCATTTGTAACGATATTCATCTCAGGCCGTACACGCTGACGGGTCAACTGTACCAAACCGAATTTACTCGGAGGCAAAATGGTATGCTTGGCTCGATCAAGCAACATCAAATCCTTAAGATGATCAAACAGCTCCTTACGGTTTTGAGGCTTGTGCATATCGATAAAATCAATAACCACAATACCACCCATATCGCGAAGACGTAATTGCCTGGCGATTTCCTTTGCAGCCTCCATATTAATCATTAAGGCATTTTGCTCCTGATTCTCGGTATTTGCTGTACGGTTCCCACTGTTTACATCAATTACATGTAATGCCTCAGTATGTTCAACAACCAGATAAGCTCCTCCGGGAAGGTTCACTGTACGGCCAAACGCTGATTTGATTTGCTTTTCAATACCAAAATGCTCGAAAATTGGCTCTTTACCACGATATTGCTTAACGATCTTTTCCATTTCAGGTGAAATCTCATGAACGTAAGACCTGATCTCTTCAAATAACGCCGGATCTCCGATATGAATATTGGTAAAATCAGTATTCAGAATATCACGAAGGATAGTTGAAGTACGACCCATCTCCCCAAGAATTTTCTTGGAAGGCTCTGTAATTGGTAAGCGGGTAGTGAACTTTTCCCACTTCTCAATCAGGTCAAGAAGATCTTTCTGTAACTCAGCAACACCTTTTCCTTCAGAAACTGTACGAATAATTACTCCGAAATTCTTCGGTTTAATGCTTTCAACTATTTTCTTAAGACGATTACGCTCAGTATTACTTTTTATCTTCTTCGAGATTGATATAACATCCGAAAAAGGGACAAGCACAGCAAAGCGACCCGCAATTGAAAGATCTGAACTTAAGCGAGGACCTTTGGTTGAAATTGGTTCTTTGGCTATCTGAACAGGAAGCAGCATGTTCCGATTCAGAATCTCTGAGACTTTACCGGATTTACTGATATCCGTTTCAAGTCTGAAACTATTGAGCAGTTTATCTTTATAACTGCCATTCTTTACAATCTTTGTAAGTTTAAGCAGGGATTGAACCTGTGGTCCTAGATCAAGATAATGCAAAAAAGCATCTTTTTCATAGCCTACATCAACAAATGCAGCATTCAAACCAGGCATAATCTTTTTGATTTTACCCAGATATATATCGCCAACAGCATAATTGTTGCTGACCTGCTCTGTGTTTAATTCTACGAGTTGCTTGTCTTGCAGTAAAGCAATAGTAACCCCACTAGGGGATGAATTGATAATTAATTCCTTTACCAATGGCTAAATTTAAGACACCGGCTAAGAAAACCGGTATACGTTTAAAACTAGGGAATAAATAAAAACAAACAAATGATTTAAACCTCCGGCGCAATTAAGCGGGAGGTTTAAACTATTTTCTGAGTCTGCAAATAATCTGTGCATAAAGAACAGATTAAAAATCAGACTATTTTTTCTTATGTCTGTTTTTTCTTAAGCGTTTTTTACGCTTGTGAGTAGCCATTTTATGTCTTTTTCTTTTCTTACCGCTTGGCATAATGTTGTTTTTTAAAATGTTTTATAATCTAATTACTTAATTCGTTTACTTTCCTGTCTACAAACTGGCTCATATTTGGATCAGCAGCTATCTCTTTCGTTTTCAGATAGGCCGCAATCGCTTCAGTCTTCATGTCCATATTCTCATAGCTTGAAGCCAGGTAAAACCATGCCTCAGCACTCGGAGCTATATCAATAACTGTTTTGAAACGCTCAACTGCTTTATCGAACTGACCTGATTTCATTGAAAACAAGCCCAGATTCAGATTAGCTTTTAAATTTTTAGGATCCTGCTTTACTACATCAAGTAACAAAGTAATACCCTGCATAGGATTTGGTGTTCCTGTAACATAAGCTATTCCAAGTCCGGTTTTAACCTCCGGAGTATTTGGTTTTATTTTATCAGCATTTTGATAAGAACTGATTGCCTTCTGAACCAAAGCCGGCTGAACGAGAGTATCCATACTTTGCTGATAGGCATCAGTAAATTTATCACCAGCCTTCAGCCAGGAATCAAAATTCGGTTCTTTTTGAGCTATTAACTCATAATAAAAGGCTGCCGGAGTTGTCTGATTTACATCATCCCATTGCTGTGCAAGCTGCTTTTGAATATTTAGCTTCTCAGATTCGGAGGAGCTTTTTAATTTTGCCTCAAGATCTGTAATCTGCTTATTAAGACTTGCGTTTAAGCTTTCTTTAGCAGTTTTAGAAATATCCTCTAATGAAACTTCTTTAACCTTTGCCGGCTGAGGAGGACCTGAAGCATTTGACGCCCCGGCACCTTCATTCGGCTTAACCAGACCCTGAATATCTAAGGAAAGCATAAGACCCATCAGTATAACCACTGAACCTATCACTATAATCTGCTTTCTTTTTAACATTCCTGGCTGTATAAAATTGATTATTTATTACCGCTTTTAACCTTCTCAACAAAAACCTTGGCAGGTTTGAAACTTGGAACAAAATGCTCCGGAATAATGATTGCTGTATTTTTAGAAATATTACGAGCGGTTTTTTTAGCTCTTTTCTTTACCACAAAGCTACCAAAACCTCTAACGTAAACATTTTCACCATTTACCATTGAATTTTTGACAACTTTAAAAAACGCTTCTACAGCTTCCTGAACATCTACCTTTTCAATTCCTGTTTTGTTAGAGATCTCTGTAATGATTTCTGCCTTGGTCATATCTATTTTCTTTAATTTTTTGTACTGTATTATAATTGATTTGGGGTTGCAAATGTTTTGTTTTTAATTCTATTTGGGACATAATTATGCTTTTTT
>CAZGWG010000231.1:0-6943 GCA_964529165.1 uncultured Sphingobacterium sp. | reverse complement strand
CAGGCATGGGTGGCATGGATGACTAAATCTTTCTCATGGTAAGAAAAAATATTGAAGCGTTTCCACCTCAGAGAAAGCTCTTCACTACTAAAATTTCTTCGCCTTACGAGAGAAAAAGCAATCGCAAATTGATTGAAGATTTTCGATCTGCTAAGAAAGGCGGGTTATGGAGGTCGTTTATCGCTTTTCTCATCAGACGCAGTCGTCGGGCAGACGAGAAAACTCCTTTTCGTCAACAAGGTGACGGTAGCGTTCAAGTGGTGATAAAAACGGTTGGGCGAAGATAGTGGATTTTTGCTATAGTGTGGACATGACACTTATATACATCCTCCTCGCAGTAGTTGTTCTTATTATTCTCTGGCTCGTCGCGTCATATAACGGTTTCGTACGCTTAATAAATAGAACGAAAGAAGCCTGGGCAGACATTGATGTACAGCTCAAACGCCGCTACGACTTGATTCCAAACCTCGTTGAAACCGTAAAAGGCTATGCGTCGCACGAGTCGGTTGCCTATTTTATTTATGAAGGAAAATTCGACCGGGAATATGTTGGAGACTTTCCGACAGAAATGTTTGAGCACTGGATGAAATCATTCGCTGAACATGCAGGAATGAATTTAAATTTGAAGATCATTGATGGAAGTAATACCCACCATATGATTGAAGCGAGCTTTAAAGCTCTGGCCAAGAGTATTAAGCAGGCCATTCAAATTACCGGAACAGAATTACCAAGTACTAAGGGAGTATTATGATCGGGATAGTCTATTACGGTGCAGGAAATATTTTTTCATTAACTGCTGCGCTTGATCGTCTGAACTTAAGTTATGGGATGATTAAAACAGCTGATGACTTTGAAAAATATGATCGCTATATTATTCCCGGTGTAGGCCATGCAGGTTCAGCAATGCAAAAGCTGAATGACACCGGACTGGTGCCTGCTATTCTGGCGCTGAAGAAACCTGTACTCGGAATTTGTGTAGGGATGCAGTTGTTAACCACTCATTCTGAGGAAGGGGATTCTACTCTTACAGGCATTATTCCATTAAAGACCAGGCTTTTTAGTAACGAACTGAATATTAAAGTCCCTCATACGGGATGGAATAAAGTGTTTCAGACATCTGATAATCCTTTATTTACTGATATCGCATACGAAACTCATTTTTATTTCGTTCACTCTTATTTTATAGAATTTAATTCTATTTTTACGATTGCTTTAGCAGAATACGGAATAAGATTCTCTGCTGTGATACAGAAAGATAACTTTTACGGCGTTCAGTTTCATCCGGAAAAATCCGGTATTGCCGGCGAACAATTATTGAAAAATTTTGCACACTTAGCATAAACTCATGTATATAATTCCAGCTATTGATATTTTAAACGGAAAAGTTGTCCGTTTACGTGAAGGCGACTATGATCAGGCAACATTTTACGATGTTACCCTCGAGGAGATGATTGAAAAATACAAATCTAATGGTACCGAGTTTATTCATATCATTGACCTTAATGGTGCCAAGGGCGATTTTAGCAATCAGAAATATCTGTTTGATATTATCCACAAAACCAATATTAAGATCCAGTATGGTGGTGGTATCAGAAGCATTGATAAAGTAAAAGAACTGATTGATGCCGGAGTACACCGGGTTATTGTAGGAACGCAGGCAATCACCAATGTAAATTTCCTCAAGGAGTTAAGTGAGGAAGTTTGTGGTAAGGAGAAATGTCAGGATCAGGTTGTAGTAGCTATTGATGTACTAGATGAGGTAATTAAATATTCGGGATGGATGGAAAGTTCTCCGATTAAACTGATGGATTATGTTGACAAATGTTTAAATCTTGGTTTTTTCAGATTTCTCTGTACCGACATTGATAAAGATGGTAAACTGGGTGGTGCAGGAGTAAGTCTTTACAAAAAGCTGCTTGATCATTCTCCGTTCATTAAACTAATTGCTTCAGGAGGAATAAGTTCAATGACTGATATTGAAGAGCTTCAGAAGATCAAAGTAGAATCATGCGTTGTTGGCAAGGCAATTTATGAAGGAAGGATTTCCATTGAAGAGATCAAAGACTGGAATTTGAAAGCTCTGATCAGTTTCTAGGATTCTGAATTTGTAATATATTCAGTGCATTCAGCCCGTTAACAAGGCATTCAATTAATTAAATCGTAATTACGATCAAATGCCCGTACAAATGCGGGAAAACATATTTATCTGAGTTTTGGAATCCTCAAGCATACAAACTGAAGCAAATAAAGCCGGTAATGATCTGGCAAAACGAATCATACCTTGCCTGGATGTAAAAGATGGCCGCACCGTAAAAGGTGTCAATTTTGTTGCTTTACGGGATGCAGGAGATCCCGTTGAACTTGCCTACCAGTATTCACGCCAGGGTGCCGATGAGCTTGTTTTTCTGGACATTACTGCAACACATGAACGACGAAAAACCATAGTTGAACTGGTAAAAGCAGTTGCCCGGCAAGTCAATATACCTTTTACAATTGGCGGTGGAATAAATGAAATTTCTGATGCTGATATTCTTCTGAACTCAGGTGCTGATAAAATATCTGTTAATTCTGCTGTTGTCAGAAACCCTGCCTTCATCGATGAGCTCGCTCTGGCATTTGGTAAACAATTTGTGGTGGTAGCCATTGACACTAAATACATCAATGGCAAAAATTATGTCCATTTGAATGGTGGCAGAATAGCTACCGAAATTGAAACAGAGGACTGGATCAGGGAAGCAGAAAGCAGGGGTGCTGGAGAAATCCTTCTTACCTCCATGGATCATGATGGCACAAAAGCGGGCTTTGACAATGGTCTGTTAAAGAAAATAAATGATACGCTAAGCATTCCTCTAATTGCATCAGGCGGTGCCGGCACTATTCAGGATTTTGTGGATGTATTTAAAATAAGTAATGCTGATGCAGCGCTTGCTGCTTCAGTTTTTCACTACGGTGAAATACTGATTCCTGATCTTAAAAAGGTGCTGCAGCAAAATAATATAGAGGTTAGAATATAAGTCCGGAAAAGAAAATGACAATTGATTTCAACAAAGGAGAAGGCCTGGTACCTGCTATTATTCAGGATGAGCAAACGCTTGAAGTGCTTATGCTTGGCTATATGAATACAGAAGCATATCAGAAAACAGTGTCTGAAAATAAGGTTACTTTCTTTTCAAGGACAAAAAACCGTTTATGGACCAAAGGTGAGGAGAGCGGAAATTTTCTTCATGTGGTATCTATTAGTGAGGATTGCGATAATGACACCTTATTAATCAAGGTAAATCCGGTAGGTCCAACTTGTCACAAAGGCAACAGAAGTTGTTTTAATACCGTTTATAACCAGAATTTCATCTTTGAACTTGAGAAAATCATTGGAGACCGGTACGCAAATCCAATCGAAGGTTCTTATGTGAACAAGCTTCGTAAAAAAGGTTTGAATAAGATTGCACAAAAGGTTGGTGAAGAAGGTGTTGAGACCGTAATCGCTGCGCTGAATGAAACAGAGCAAGACTTAATTAATGAGGTTTCTGATCTGGTATTTCATCTGCTGGTATTATTGAAAGAGAAGAATATCAGTCTAGAAAAAATTGCTCTCAATCTGGAAGGCAGACATTCGGGCAAATAATTTGGGGGACTAATCCAAATATGATCGAGATTCTTAATACAGCCACTTTATCGGGACATCAAAACCCTGTTTTTACTGTTGAGAATTCGCAGAAAGCCGGGATAATCTTTACAGGAGGGAATGATAAAGGGGTTGTGGAGTGGAATGTAAAAACTCCTGGTTTTATCAAAGTACTTTTTCCGGTAAAATCATCTGTATACAGCCTGCATTGTCCGGCATCTGCTCCTATCCTTCTGGCTGCCGAGCGTAACGGGCAGGTGGATGTGTTCAATTTTGATGAACAAAAGATTGTAAGCGTATTAGATCACCATAAACTTCCGGTTTTTGATATCAAGTCGGTACCTTCTAAAAATGAACTGATTATTTCATCTGAAGATGGGACCGTTAGTATCTGGAACATTTTAAGCCTGAATTTAGTATTTTCATTCAAGGTTTCTGAAGAAACAGTCAGGGTTATCAGTATCAGCCCTGATGAAAGAACGGTTGCTTTTGGATGTAAAGACAATACCATCAGGATATACAATCTGGAAGATTACAGCCTGATTCATATCATTAATGAGCATACCATGCCCATCAGTTCGATCCAGTTTTCTCCTGACGGAAAACACCTTCTATCGGGAAGCAGGGATGCTCAACTGAAGATTTGGAGCGCATCGGACTATTCTTTGATCCAAAGTATTCCTGCTCATTTGTTTTCGATTTACAGTATTGCCTTTCACCCCGATTTGCCTTACCTGGCCACAGCAAGCAGAGATAAAAGTATTAAAATCTGGGATACAGAAACTTATACTTTAAGAAAAACCATCAGCATTGAAAAGGGTTATAATACACACCGGCTTTCCATCAATAAAATTATCTGGGAACCAATTGATAATCAACTTATCTCAGTTAGCGATGATAAATTACTGAAAATTTGGAAAGTGGAGTTTGAATAGTAAGTTGTCTGTGAAATTGTACTAAGTATCAGACATTTGCTTTCAAAATATCTTAAATTTTATAACGCTTTCTCAACCCGATAGTTATTAGGTCTCTACTACATTTGCGACAGATCTCTCCTCGCACAAAAATTCCGGTAATTCAAAACATCTTTCGCTCGTTGACATGACGGAATTCAATTCTCCACTGTCAACTGTCAACTACTTAAACCTCTTAACAATCCTCAGCTTGTGGGTATACTTATTCAGTTCCTTATTAAATATTCCCTGAGAATCAACGGGGTCTACCCTTACCTTACCTGAGGCATGAATAATCCGGCTACTGTCAAGCATGATTCCAACGTGTATTATTCTTCCCTCGTCATTATCAAAAAATGCCAGATCTCCGGCTCTTGCTTCCTGAATAAATCCCAATAATTCACCCTGCTCAGCCTGTTGCCAGGCATCTCGTTTTAGACGAATACCAAATTGTCTGAACACCATTTGTGTAAACCCGGAACAATCAATTCCAAAAATTGAGCGCCCTCCCCATAAATAAGGTGCATTCATATAAAACAAAGCCGTTCCATAAACTGCAGATCTGAACTCATTCATATTGGGATGGTGGACTTGCCCCTCTAATTTATATCTGGTTTCTCCCAGATAGAAATAATTATCAACAGTATGCGGGATAATCGTACCTGTAAGCAAATTCAGCACTTCTGAAGTATCCGTCTTCAAAACAGGATGAATGACTGATAAACCAAGTACCTCATTCAGGTTTGATAGTCCGGCATGAGCGGTATCACTGATTTGAATATATTGCTTATTATCTATCCAGCCTTCGTAATCATCATAGCTTGTTATTACTCTGGACCATTTATCCTCTATTTCAAGAATAGAAAAACAGTCGCCGAATAATAACTGAGTGCACATCTCACTCCTATCAGACGGCTCTGTCCGGAGCGGGACGAGGGAGAGGTTACAAACACCAAACTGATGATTCATATTGCAAATAAACCAATTTTACATTAAATTGAGCGATAATTGAATTTTAAATACCAAAATCACTGAAATTAACCATAAAAGAATTATGATAAGTCCTGAAAACATTAACAGAATACTTATAGCGGTTGAAGACAGCCCTTATTCGGAATTGGCGGTAAATTATGGTGTTTTACTAGCCCGAAATCTAGGGTCAAAGATAATTCTGGTTCATGCTGATGAAATTCCCGTAGCCTCCTCATACACTGCCGATCCATTGCTTAATGAATCACCTGCCATGATTCCTGAGCTGATGAACATACAGGAAGAGGCAAGTAAAAACCTCTTTAAACGATTAAAGGAGCAGCATGGCGATAAAGTAGAAATTTCTACCTATACACGGATTGGAAGACCACAGGATGAGATCCTTTCAGTAGCAGAAGAATGTAAAGCCGATCTCATTATTCTGGGAACACATGGAAGAACAGGCTTTGATCATTTTATTTCAGGAAGTGTTTCTGAAAGTGTAGCCAGAAAATCAAAATGCCCGGTTCTTATTATTCCAAACCCGGAAAAGAAATAAATAGAACAGGTAAAAGCGGCTTGAAGCAATGTCATTCCGCTTTTATCATCTCGCACTACCTATTCAACGTGCAGCCACGCTTTCTTAGCGAGCAATTCTTCACGACTTTCGCGAACATCTTCATCATCAACACAGCAGTCTACAGGACAAACTGCAGCACATTGAGGTTCATAATGAAAACCAACACATTCAGTACATTTATCCGAAACAATGTAATATACTTCATCCGAAATAGCAGCCTGTGCTTCTTCTGCATTAAGGCTCGAACCATCTCCAAAGTCGATGAGTCCTTTTAACCCTGTACCGTCAGAAAATCTCCATGCTGCACCGGCATCATAAATTGCATTATTAGGGCATTCGGGCTCACAAGCCCCGCAGTTAATACACTCATCGGTGATTTTAATTGCCATTTTATCTAAAAGTCTATTTGTAAAGTTATTTTTGCACTAAAATTGAGCAGAAACTCATTTTTAAGTATGGCACAAATATAACATTATTTGAAGTAAAAATTTGAATGAGTAAGATTTTGACAAGTAATCAACGAATCGCGGCTTTTGGGGCTTTAGGACATATCATGGAAAAACCAGATGAGCAGCTAAGTGCGCTGATCGGCTCTGCCCACCAATACAACGCCTGGTTTACCGCCCAAAGTACTTCAATGGCTGTGAGTGCAATTTCAAGAATGCTGAATGAAACAGATCTGAAAAAGTGGCTTGAAGATGAATGGGTTGATTCTGATCAGTCCATGCGTTCAATTGGTTTAATTCTGGCTGGGAATATTCCTATAGTTTGATTTCATGATATTCTATGTGTTTTGGCATCTGGTCATAAAGCGTTGAT
>CAZGWG010000230.1:0-6943 GCA_964529165.1 uncultured Sphingobacterium sp. | reverse complement strand
ACGGGTTTATATGGTAAAATCTCTGTACTTCATAAAGAAGTACGGAGGCAAAAGAGGAATAAAGTTTTTGCGATTATTGGCGGAGTTCTCACGTCTTCCGCAATACTATACATAACCAGATAACTGCTAGTCTTATGATGTTACCAAATGGAAAACCACAGTTGAAAATCGACGATGCTCTGAAACTATTGCAATCCTTCGCCGTAGATGAATACCAGGTCAAGCTTTTGGGCATTCGCGGATATTATAAAAATACTATGGGGGCGCCGGGGAAGAATGACATAGGCATTTACGATGATGCTATTTTCATTTTGGCCCCGAATAAACTGATGTTGTCGTATAATGCCAACACAGATCCGTCGAGGATATATAACGCCCATACGGCCGTACTTAAGGCCGGGGGGCCGTACATATATAAAATCGGATTACACGGTATTTCGGGTCCTAAGCCGTATCGTGCGTTGCGTCAGCATGGAAGGGTAACTGTTCTTCGCAATGGGAAAGAGGATACCGATACTGCAGCAGCTCCTTTCTATATCGATATCCACAAGGGAGGTTATAATACAACCTCGTCGCTGGGCTGTCAAACTATTCATCCGGATCAATGGCCTGACTTCTTTGCGAATACCGAAACGCTGATGGATAAGAACAGGCAGCAATTCATTCCATACTGTTTGGTGGAGTATTAAACAATACAGTAAGTTTTCTTTTCATATGCAAGCAATCGTTACCGACTCCTGTTTCTACAGGAGTTTTCCTTTTTAGGCAATTTTTTCAAACTATAGCCTAAATTGGCGAATGCCGATTCCGATTTCATTTTGGTATGAGGGTATTTATTTTGAAGGTTACTTCTCAAACGAAATGGGGATAGGGTACGACTATTATGGCTTAAATCTGAATGGTGTGCATTACGGTTCATTGATAATTAAGAAAACCGGCTGGGTTTGGGCGGCCGGGCCAATGAGAATGTTTGAAGAGCCTTATATGGTGGAGTACTTCATTAGTGTAGTAGAAGCATATCTAAGCGGCCAGAAGGTCACACAGCCTGAAAAATTGTTCGAATAGGCTCCCGTACGCGGTACGAACGGGAGTATCTCCCAAATTTTCTGAAGAGGGTTGCACCATTAGCAGCCCTTTTTCTTTTAGTTCCAGTTCGTTATGTGAAAAGATAGGATGCAAAAAAAGTGTTCGATAGCATGCGCCATCGTGCGTGAGAGACTTATCGAACACCATGTTGAAAAACTGGTGTTTCATGTACAATGGCATCGCTTCAACAGTGCCTCTTATGTCATGCAATTTGGGCAGAGCAGTATTTAGTTTATCCCAATAAATCTGTCCGGATTGGTTCAATTCATTTAAACGTTTCTGCAGCTCTGCACGTTGCGATTGCAGCGAAGTCATTACTTTGTTATATGCCTGCTTTGATGTGGGCTGCGTCAACCATTTCTCTTCTGCCTGGCTTATTCGATCTTCTACATTCCTGAGCGCTTTTATCGTCTTGGCTGCGATCTCTGCACGCGACATTAAATGTTTCTGAATTTCGTTTCCTATGATTCGTTCATACAACGCAATCCTTTGTGGCGGGAATGATAGCAGGTCCAGTATATCATTCATCTGCTGGTGAAGCTTCGTTGCGCTTCTGTGGGCATGATCTTCCTGTTGTACATAGTACCAATAATATTTCGACTTGCCTTTGCTGTTGCCTGCACTCATTAATTTTCCGGAAGGACCGTGAAGTATTCCTTTTAACCACACTTCTGAATTCGAATGCAAAGTAATGCGTTTATTGCCGGTAAGTCTTTCAACGCACCGATAATAAGTGTCTTCGGTAATTATGGAAGGATGAAGCCCCGGCACAAGTTTCTCGGGCTTGTCTTTATGGGATGGCACACGAATCAATCCTGCATATGTTGGATTTGTAAGAATGCGCTGAATAGCTGAATTACCTTTTAAACTGTACCCATATGCGGCAATTGCTTTTCGAATTTCTTCAATGCTGCTGCCTGCTGCATATTCCCGAAAGATCATTCTTACTACAAAAGCCTTGTCTTCATCGATCGATAATGAGGGATGATCATTGATTTTTGAATTAACGTAACCATAAGGCGCCTTGTTGACATAATAGCCATTCGTGCAGGCCTGTATATAATTGTCCTGAGTACGATTGCGGATCTTGTGTAGTTCGCTTTCTGCCATCATGTACTTGAAGGCTCTCATCATGAAAGAGGATGGATCCGAAAAATCAGTGTTGAAATTATCTGTAGTGGCCAGTACTTTAATTCCGTAACGTTCATGAAGTTCCTTGATCTTAATTAGTGCTTCGGCCAGGTTGCGGGAAAAGCGATCATGATCATAGATGATCAGGTATTGAACTGATTTGTTTTTTCGAATAAATTTCTCCAGGGCAACAAAATCGGGTCGATCAAAGGTGTATGAACTTTCTCCGTCGTCGGTAAAAAGATTGATCAAATCAAGTTCGTTCTGGCGGCAGTACTGCCGAATTATGCGTTCCTGGTTTTCCAGTGAGTATGTAGACTGATCTTTAACCGACACGCGGATATAACCAATAGCATTCATTAATGCTAATGTAATTAGTATCTACAAACCGTCAACGATTTTTTTTGCGTATGTGAATAAAAGCTGGCTGGTTGCTTCCTTCGCTTTTTTGCCGGTGAGGACATGAGCGATTTGTTCAGGTGTGAACTCCAAAAGTGCTACGATCTGTGAAAACTGGGGAAGGGTAAGGTTATAACCTTCCATCGTTAGCGCCCTGGTGAAGTTGCTTGGCGGTATACCCAATTTATCGCAAAGATTTTTCTCGCTCCATTCTTTCTGATGCAGCTTCTCTGTGATGTATTTGCGGAGTAGTGGCTTTGAATACATTATTTCTGCCGGCATTTACTTTTATTAATTGGGGTACCAAAGGCGTCGACCGGTTGATATTGATTCCATTCCTCTTTAGTGAAACATCCGACGTCTATATATTGCGGTGAGGCTGCGCCGCTTTCGCATTCGTAGCAATGTTTCTTATCTTTTGAGCAAGAAGCAAGGGTACAAATCAAAAACAGGCTTCCTAAAATGTATTTCATCAGATTACGTATTGTGAATTAAAAAATGGATTTTGTGTGAATAACTTTACTAAAAATATTAGCATTTTAACTTGATAACCTTTTATTTTCGTTGTCTTGTTTTTAATGACTGAGCGTAGCAGTTATTCTCTACAAGGGACGCCACAAAATTCGAGCACTATGATTAATAAAAAGAGCACTACGCAAGATTGCAAACTATGTCCACATTCAAAGAACAACAGATGTCCTAAGGCTTGCCAGTTGACCGGGTTTTGTCCGATGCTTTCGGATCGTATGTCACTTCCTGGTCTAAGCTTTCTTCTTGTACCGAAGGGACCAAGTCAGAAAGTCTCAGTAAACTAGCTTTCAACACATCGATTTCTTTTCGCAATTGGGTTAGTAGTTGTTGATCCGGCTTCTCTTGGGAGCCGGATTTTTCTTTTCCAGTAATCAACGTATAGGCATCTATATCTGGAAACCTTAAAATAATTGCTTCAACTATGTCAATGGCGACCGTGGAAGGGTTTTTCTCATCAAATATTTTATCGAGACGCTGCTGCACTATTGGTTTTTCCCTGCCTTTGCTTATCATCTGAGCAAACATAGAAACGTTACGAGAGTCCTTACCGGTCTTCTCCCTCATTAAGTCTTTAATGCGTTTATTTAATGGAGGAAGCTCAGCCATTTACATACATCATTGAAAAATTCTTTTACAATTCATACAGATTCTTTTCTCTGTAAATCAATTGATTAGATTTTTAATTACAATTATCGTTGAAAAACTATTTGCTAATTTCAACTGCCGTTGTAATTTCACACTATCAAAATTGATATTCAAATATAATAGTCAGTTATGAAACTCACACGAAAAGCCCTGGACCTGATCAAGAAAGACGCAGTACAAAGGTTAGACATTGCTAAAGCCCTGGGCGTTTCCGATCAGACACTGATGCGGTATATCAAGGATAATGATGATGAACTCACAAAGGCTGCTGCACTGGTTGAGATCAGAAGGATAACTGGACTTAAAGATGACCAGATATTGGAGAAAGAACCTGCGGCTGCATAAACGTACTCACCTATAACCAAAAGTTTTCCTAAAGCATAGCAAACAAAATCATAAACCTTAAAAGATCGTGCATCGATGGCTAACGGTAACGAACATACGGAAATGGTAATGACAGAGTTGGATTGGTTTATTGTTGAGGGGCTGTGTAAAGAAATTATTGGTCCGCGTCATGAGATCGATCGCAGCAGGTACGCTGATCCGAATGAGGAGATTGAAAGCATGCGGGAACGTGAGGAAGCTACCAATCCATTTGAGAATCAAATTTTTGAAAGGGAGGAAGGGTTATGACTTTATCACCAGCCATTCAAAAAATGATTCGTGTTTTCACTATTTCAAAACCTTACATGCTTTCTTACGAATACAGGACAAAAAGAGGGAAAGAAGCGCATGATAACGATCTCCCCGTACTGAAAGAAATGATTGAAAAAGGCCTTGTGGTAAGAATTGAGAAAACGCAAAAAACAATTCTGTACAAGTATCAATCGAAGGAGGCGGCACAACCATGAGCATCTACTGGATCATCGACGCAATTCAAAAAGCCAGAACTGTGGAAGCGTTGGAGGTAGTAGAAAAATGGATTAACGAATTGACGCACCACGGCGATTCCTTGGCAAGTATAGCGCTTATCAAAAAGTGTGAATTACTCACAACACAATATCCTGTTGAAGAATGAAAATCCTTTTGCTAATACTATCCATCATTCTACTGACGAACTGCAGCACCGGAAAGTACGCTTGTTGGGAACGCATTCACAAAACAGAATGCAACTTAAACCGATAACCAATGCTGTCTGCAATCAAAACAATAGTACTGTGGTGCCTATCGATAACACTGCTTCTGATAGTTGCCGCGCCAATTGCACTTTTTATTGGTTTCAATCAAATCCCTACCGATGAAGACAAATGAACAATTACTGCGAGAAGAGTTGTCGAAAGTCAACACAAAAAAGTTTATAGGTTTTTGCATTTCAGATGCGCTTCGCAGTGGCAACCCAAGTTTCGAAAACTTAATATCCGAGTTGAAAGATCAATTAAGGGACGCACCTGCGTCACTCGCGAATGTAATCAGTGAAAAAGGTATTCAACTACTCAAACAACTGTAATAAAATGGATGCTATTGTCACATATGAATCAGAACAGGACCTGCCGACCGCACAACCGTCGGAATTTAAAAAGGTTATCGTGGGCATTGCCTACACGTTCGCTGTAGAGATCATCTTCTTTTTGATCGCCTGCGCATCTATAACGGTTCTATGGTACCTCGTGTTTCACTGCATCGGCTTGACCGATCATCAAAGCACTTACATCTATCATCCTTACGAGATAAAATATATAACAATTGTTGTTGGGGGAATGAAAAGACGCGTCGCGGTCAGGAAGTATCTGAATAACCATAAGATTCTTTGTCATTGATACGGTTTAAGGTGTAATGAGTAGAGCTGGCTCCTTTTAAAAAAGCTATGACAGGTGGGCATTGTGCGCTTGTCACTAACAGCCCGAGGCAGTTATTAAATACGCATTAATAAAGAGGTGGTCGAGGGCTGTTTAAGTCGCTAACAATAAAACGATCTATATGTCACAAGAATTAATCAAACAACGAATTGAAGCGCCAGAAACGGTTGAAAAATTCGGAAAGATTTTCAGCGCAATCCACAAAAAAGAAATTGAGGAAGCGAAGCAAATGTTTGAAGTGGAGCGGTTTCACTTTTTGAAAGAGTGCAGCGAGAAAGGCCTTACTGATGTGAGTGAGATCAGTGCAATGGGATGTTTCCTTGATGTGATCAGTAACGGCCTTTCATTCGCATCTGGTGCGAAGCACGTGTATTTGATGTCTCGTAATGTGAAAACGGGTAAGAAGGATGGAAACAATAAAGACATCTATGAAAAGCGTCTGGTGTACAGCACTTCGCCAGATGGGAAAATCTATCAGGCGCAGCGTGCGGGCTCTATCGATTATGTAACCAAACCAGTTATCGTTTACGAAGGCGACGAGTTTGCGGTAGGAACTAATGATCAGGGAGAACAAATCATTCGTCACCAGGTGAAGTTCCCGCGTACGTCACAAAAGATCATTGCGGGCTATGTGTATGTCGTTCAGAAGAACGGAAAGCGTGAACCTTATTGGATGGACATGAATGATATCGAGCGTCTGAAGAAATATAGTTCTATCCAAAATAGTCGGTGGGACGATGTTCAAAAGAGACGCGTGCCCGGTGATCCGAATGCCCTTTATAGCGCAAGCAACGGACAAATCGATCAAGGATTCTTTGGTGCTAAACTTATCAACTTCGCTCTCAAAAATGTTCGCAAAACAGGTACCGCATCACAGTTCGAAGTAGATGCGGATCCCGGCGACGAGTTGCCTGTTATCGATCAATCCTCTACTTACACACCCACATTGATTGCGGAGCCGGTGCAGCAACCGCCCGTCACCACCATCACCGAATCTGAAACCACATCTACTAACAAAAAACCAATGCCATTCTAATGGAACAAAATCTTTTACCGGCACTCAACATTGAAGTGCTTAAGAATCTTCCCGACACATTAATGCAGAACAGTGCTTTGGCTGATCGTGCCGTAAAAGCGGTTACCGATGCCATTGCTCCCATTAAGAGTATCGACCTCACCACAGTCGACGTGGTTACCATGGAAGCCCATGACGCAACCCTCGCTTCGTTGCAGGGAAAGCTGAAAGAAGCGTACACGATCATGAACGACGATCGCAAGCCGTTCACTCAATTGTTTGACGATATCAAATCACGCTTCACCGCCGAGGAAAAGAAGGTTGTTGCTATCGGTGAAGA
>CAZGWG010000229.1:5779-6971 GCA_964529165.1 uncultured Sphingobacterium sp. | reverse complement strand
TCGCCGTATACGTTTAGCTCTCTGACTCTCCGGGCAATACGCTGTGTGTATTGCGACCCGAAGTCAAGAATGAGGATTTTTTCTTGCATGGGCAAAGATAACTTTTTTGTACAGAGGCTGAAAGTATTAAATAAGCTTTTAGTGCATTTATATCATGACTATTAAATTGATAAATTAGCCTTATGAATAAACTATCACCCGATTCGGTTTCCTTTCTTGCTCATTTAGAACATGTTGAGGGCCCTATGGTACATCATGTCATTATCGTTCCTGATGAGATCGCAAAACAATTCATCACTGCTAAGGGTTCGGTTAGAATTCTGTGCAGAATCGGAGATAAACCTGAGTTCCCGTGTGCACTAGTCCCCCGGCATATGCAATATGTGGTCATCGCAAGTTTAAAACTGATTAAAGAAAATAATCTTTTAATTGGTACAGCGTTTAAAATGAGTATTCGTCATGACCCGGGTAATGGTCTGGATCTTCCTGAAGAATTCAGTGAAGTTCTGGCTCAGGATGAATTTGCCTATGAGGCCTTTATGGCTCTTAAAGATGGTGCTAAACGAGGCTACCTTTATTATATACGACAGGCGAAATCTATAGAAACCCGTATCAAAAGGAGTTTTGAAATTGCAGAAAAGTTGAAGGAGAGGCATGGGGGGAATGGGAAATAGAGAATGGGAAATAGAGAATGGGAAATAGAGAACAAGGAAATGGGGAACTGGAAATGGGAAATATTTAACGTGTGGAGGAATGGACAGGTTTTTGTAGGAATTAATTCATGAAGTCGATGATGGTAAACACTTTATTCTTTTTATTGCTTGTTTCATGTAATGCTCCTTCAGAAGATCATTATATCCCAGCTCCTAAGCCAAAGACGATGCCGGCTGGTATTATTCAGGCAGAAAAAGCAAAAACTTCAAAAGAAGCTGATAGCGACACGCTCAGTTCAGTGAGGATTGACACCAGGAATACCAAAGCTGATGAACTGGTTAGTTTTGCAGAAACATTAAGGGGCATCCGGTATAAATATGGGGCTTCAGATCCGAGTACAGGATTTGATTGTTCGGGTTTTATCACTTATGTTTTCAAACATTTCGGGATATCGGTACCAAGATCCTCAAGTGAGTTTACTCATATTGCAAAAGAAATAAGTCTGAAAGAAGCAAAACGCGGAGATATTATTTTATTT
>CAZGWG010000229.1:0-5769 GCA_964529165.1 uncultured Sphingobacterium sp. | reverse complement strand
CTGGCACTGACAGCACCCGACGCGTGGTTGGTCATATGGGGATCATTACTTCGGATGAAGGTCAGAGCCACGAATTTATTCATTCCACATCCGGAAAAGCCTACAGTGTTACCAAAACACCCCTAAACCGGTATTATCAGGGCCGCTTTGTGAAAGTAATCCGGATTTTCAGAAATTTGAGACATGAAGAATAGATTCGGAAATATCAGTTAAGGATATTAAATAATTCCAAATAGCGGGCCTCCCCTTTCTCCAAGTTTATCGACCCTTTCTTCTACTGTCTTGTCTTTTATAAGTTCTGGTGCATGGTGCTTCTTAAGCCTGGCATCAATAATCATAGGTCCTTTACATCCCCAGTGCTTATGCTCAGTGAAGGCATTAATCCCGTATATATCATGGGATGGATTGCTTCTTGTAAAGCTAACCCAAACAAAATTGTTTATATTATCTGCGACAAAGCCGGCATTGTCGCAAAGAATAAATAAAGGTAGGCTATCCAGATTTTCGGATGATAGGGCTGTATTTAAGATCTCAACTTCACGCTCAGTCTCTTGATGGCTTTCAAAGACAGGCGACTCAATTGCCAGCACTCCCGGCATTACCATCTTATAATTGGTGAAAGGCCGGGGCAGGGAAAAAGATGGAGGCAACTCTGTCCAAAGGCTACGCTTCTTGTCACCTGCCGCGGCAATTGCAACTTTAGAACCTGAATTTATATCTGTCCCACTGTAATCGAGGGTATCAATAGTAGTTTTGGTATAAAAATGCAGGTCACGGCTGAAATCGATCCGTTCAAGAATATGTTTAAAAAATGCCTGAATATTACTGGTTTTAAGAGAAGGGTCATCTTCTTTGCTACAAATGAACAGGTATTTAGCAAGGCTTAACTGACTCTTTCCCAGAATATGATTAGCAATAGTAAGGATTTCCTGGGGCTTTTTTTCTTTCAGATAAGGCGTATAACGCTCACTCCCTATCGCAAAAAGCAAGGGATGAACTCCTGCAGCATCTACCGCATTGACTTCATGCAAGCCTGGAATTTCCTTTGGAATCGCTGAGCCAGTAATTTCATGAATCAGTGCCCCAAAACTTGTATCTTCCTGGGGAGGCCGGCCAACGACAGTAAATGACCAGATAGCATTTTTACGATGATATACATTCCTAACCTTCATCAGAGGAAAAAGATGCTTCAGACTGTAATAACCCAGATGATCCCCAAAAGGTCCTTCAGGTTTATTCTGACCAGGTTCCACTATGCCCGTAATAACAAAATCGGCATCAGAGGAAATGCAAAATCCCTCTTTATCATAGAAATACCTGAATCTTCTGTTTCCGAGGGCTCCTGCAAAGGTCATTTCCGATAAACCTTCGGGTAATGGCATCACTGCTGCCAGAGGATGTGCAGGAGGTCCGCCAATGAAAATACTAACTTTCAATGCCTTGCCCTTTGCATTCGCTTTAGTTTGATGTACTCCAATACCCCGGTGTAACTGATAATGCAGTCCGATTTCCTGATCAGGGATATAATCATTTCCACCTAACTGGATTCGGTACATACCAAGGTTGGCATTCATAATACCCGGCTTATCCATATCTTCAGTATAAACCTGTGGCATCGTTACAAATGGTCCGCCATCCATCGGCCAGTTAACTATTTGCGGCAAGGCCGATATTGTTGTTTTGCCAAATTTAACAGGTGAAAATATCTCTTTATTCCATGGCAAGGCCGAAAATGCTGTAAGACCTGATCCGGCATATTTGAATGGATTTTTAACTGCCTTTAAAGGGTCAGATTTGAGATCAACCAGCGTTTTTATCGCATCAAGGGTATCCCTGAACATAAATTTGGACCTCTCCAGCGTACCGAACAGATTGGATACAGCCGGAAACTTACTTCCTTTGATATTTTCGAACAGGATAGCTGGTCCTTCATTTTCGAATACCCGCAGATGAATTGCAGCCGCTTCGAGAAAAGGATCTACCTCCTCCTTTATTCTGATCAGATGACCATGCTTTTCAAGATCTGAAACACATTCTGCTAGACTTTTATAACCCATGGATATAAATCATTGAAATAAGGCTGCAATTTAAGAAATTACAGCCTCCGAAAAACTTGGATATCCCTGGCTATTGTTAAAGAATTGCAATCTTATCAAAACTTGAGACACTCAACACCAAAACGGTTCAAAAAATCGACTCCTTCATCAGAAGGCAGGCCTTTATATTCAGCATAAGATGCTTTATACCAGACCTTTTTAACCCCGGAAGAAAATATGATTCTGGCACAGGCTAAACAGGGTGAAAGGGTGAGATAAAGGGTGGAACCTTCAAGTGTAGAACCATTCTTCACGGCATAAAGAATTGCATTCTCCTCAGCATGCAACGCAAGTGAGCAGCTATTCCTGGAATCGCGCGGACAACCGGTTTCAGGCCATTCCTCATCACAATTATGCGTACCTGCAGGCGGACCGTTATACCCTATGGAGATAATTCGTGTATCCTTGGTTAAAACAGCACCGACCTGGGCTTTTACGCAATGTGAGCGTTCAGCCAGGTCGCTTGCCAGTTTCATGAAAATCAAGTCGAAACTTGGTTTAGTTTTCATTAATGTGATGCTTCTGCCTCCAGATCATTTACGTCAAATCCTTGTTTTTTAAGTTCAGAGCTAACCTTAATTGCAAAATAAACCAAATAGATGAAACATAAGAATGGAACAATATAAGAAAAGTGTATACCGCTTGTATCAGCCAGAATTCCCTGAACCGGTGGGATAATGGCTCCTCCTAAGATCATCATAATCAGGAATGCTGAGCCTTGAGAAGTATATTTTCCTAAACCTGTAATGGCCAAGGCAAAAATACATGGCCACATAATTGAACAGCAAAGGCCACCACTCAGGAAGGCATAGATCGCAACCTGGCCTTCAGTCATTAATCCGATGAGCATGGCAATAGAACCCAAAACACTAAAAGTAAGCAAGGTCTTGGCGGGTTTATCCTGACTAAAGAAGAACCCTGCAATCAGGATCAGGATACATAGCCCGTAAATAAAGAACTGTTCAACGGAGGCGCCGTTTAAATGATTTGCCACAAGGATAATTGCAAAAGCAATAAAAGGAACGATAATGGTTAATATGGTTTTTGTTCGTTTTTCCAATTTAAAAATACTTACGGCACCGGCCCATCGTCCAATCATCATACTTCCCCAGTAGAGTGAAATAAATGGTGCAATTTCAGATCCGGTTAGTCCACCAAATTCAGGAAGCTCCAGCAAAGCTCCCATATTACTTTGAATAGTTACCTCCACTCCTACATAAGTAAAAATAGCAATCATACCCAAAATGAGTTGCGGATAGCCCATTGCCCCCCAACCGGTTTTGTCTTTTCCTGCAGATCGGAGTGCAACCAGTAGTGTTACAACCATAATTAGAAGTGACAGGTAAACAAATATGTTCATAGCCAATCCGGTTGCTGCAGCAATTGGATCTGCTGCCAAAATCAATAAGAAAGCAACAAAAATAACAAACAACGGCAAATTAGTCTTGGCACTGGCCTCAACTTTTTCATCACTCGTTACCTTAGGTAATTTCGCCCGCCAGAAATAAAGTGCAACGGCTAAGAACAAGCCTGCCAGAATATAGTATAACAGATTGATTGATTCAATTTCAACTTCTTTTGGAACGGCACTGGTAGCTGTTCCGAAGAGGATAATACTTACGGCTATTGGCCCTAAGATTCCGCCCAGGTTATTTATTCCTCCGGCAAGGTTCAAACGATGGGCTCCAGTTACCGGACTACCAAGGGCAACTACAAATGGATTAGCAGCCGTTTGCTGAAGTGAAAATCCAATTGCAACAACAAAAAAGGCGGCCAAAATAAATGCAAAGGAACCAGAACCTACAGCAGGGATCATCAGCAAGGCCCCACCTGCCGATACAACAAGTCCGATGGCGATACTGTTTTTATATCCCAGATAATTAAGAATATCAACTTTAATAATCTTTGAAGCATAAAACAAAATCAGAGATCCTATAAAATATCCCCCGTAAAAAGTAAAGTCAATTAATTGAGACTCAAATTGAGTGAGATCAAAATGTGTCTTACAAAAAGGAATAAAAATCCCGTTACTGGCTGCCAGAAAGCCCCAAAAGAAAAACACTGTGATCAGCGTATATAAAGCCGAGGAATAATTTTTTTGTGAATTGTTATCCATATCCTTTTCTATTGTTAAATAATTATCTAACATAAATTAAATTTCTCATATCTCTAAGTTTTAAATGTTTTTATCATTCTTACTATATATTTCTTTGTTTTTAGGTTAATTTGCGAAACTTACTTTTAGGAATAAATATTCGGAATGATAGAATCAATCGTTTCAGGAATAGGATTGGGATTTGTGCTTTCGTTTCTAACCGGACCTGTATTTTTTGCTCTGATAAAAACCAGTATTGAAAAGGGATTTTCTGCCGGTGTTTCACTTGCTGGCGGTGTAGTTGTGAGCGATGTTTTTTATGTCGGTATCAGCTTGTACGGCACTTCCTTTATCGCACTTGAAAATGCCTACCGTGTACCGATTGGAATTGCAGGGAGTACAATTCTATTTGTAATCGGACTTTATTATCTTTTTAAGAAGGTAAAAGTGAATTATGAGCAAACCAGCTCTAAAAGAAAAAATACGGGCTATTTCATCAAAGGATTCCTGATGTGTATTTTCAACCCGGCTATCCTGCTCTACTGGCTGAGTGTCACCAGCAGTATTATCTCCATTTCAGGAGAAATTAAATCTTCTGAAATTGTTCCTTTCTTCGGATCTATCCTGATCACTCAGTTTAGTCTTGATGTCTTAAAAGCCTATTATGCTAATAAGCTAAGGTATCGAATCAAAGAAAAGAACATTGCCCAGTTAAACCGTGTTGCCGGGGTTCTCATCCTGATATTTGCAGCCCGCTTGATCTATAATTTATTAACAGGAGATTCGCTGGTTTAGATTATTAAGGAATACTAGATATTGGGTAGTTAGATTAAATCCTGGTATTAGGTTAAGTGTAATTGATCATTAGTTTTGCCTATAGGCTTAAGTTATAAGCCATCAAACTTGAGTAATATTGATATTATCGATATTTTTAATGTAAAAAGCTGATTGCTCAATGCCATCAATATCAGTTCATTTTTAACATAACACTGGTTTAGTATAACGATAGTGGTATTAACGATAGAATCGAGAAATATTCTTTAAATCCTATAAAATGAGAGAGAATTACCCGCGTATATTTAAAACTTAAAAACTCCTGTCTTAAGCATCAGATTAGTATTTCGTGGAGCTTTTTTCTGATTTCTGCTGTGATGTCAGATCAAACAAAAACTCTTTAAAATAATCAGATCCATAATACTTGCTTAAGGTAGGTCAACCCTTAGCCAACACTGGCTGTATAGATATAAGGTTGGAATAAAGTGATGTGCCTGAACAACCTGAGGAAAAAGCCCTGAATTGGCGTATCTTAAATGTACAAAAAATAAGCTTTTCCAAAAGCCCGGCTTTCTTTCAGATATAAATACTCATTCAAAAGATTGGTAAACCTGATAAAACGTGAGTTTGATATAAAATGGTGATTAATGACTGTTCAAGGTATGGGAACAGAAAATACTTGCCTGATGATTAGCAGGATTTCTCTTCTGTGCAAACCTGATACACCTTAGCTCATATCTGATTGAAACAGTAATGCTTCTATCTAACTTAGCTTAAATTAATATGCCCGCTGATTTTTTCCTT
>CAZGWG010000228.1:0-7049 GCA_964529165.1 uncultured Sphingobacterium sp. | reverse complement strand
ATAACCAAAATCTGCTCCTGCCATATATCTGAACAAATTGAATTCAACCTGCAATGAAAACTCAGAGACCGGGGAATGAAAATCCAGATTCCTTTCAATCTGGTAGGCATTAGAAGAAGATGCATCACTAGCCCTGACTTTGCCATGCATAAAATTTAGCTTTGCAGACCAATAACTATCAAAATTTCGTTTGACCAGTATCCCAAATGCAGGATCAGTTAATTTATAAGGTTTAACAGGATTAATATCCCCCATATAACCTGCACCACCTAAGAATCCTCCGAATTCCCAGGTCTGGGCGGAAGCAATGAAGTTTCCTGAAAGCAATATAAAGAGAAGTACTAATCTACGCATGAATGCAGAAGCTGTTCTTAATAATTTCTGGTATCAATTCCCCAGAGCAATTTATTCCTTAACGTAGATAAATAGTTTTCATTATTAAGCCTGATCAAATTGATTCCGAACCCCGCCTTTTTTACCTTAACTTTTATAGAGGTATCAATCACCTCTGTTCTTGAATCACAGGTCAGAAGATATTTGGAACTCCTTCCTTCTATTTCAAAAGAAAGAATATTAGTATCCGATAAGACAATTGGTCTGACATTTAAATTATGAGGAGAAATCGGGGTTACGACCATATTACCTGAACCCGGGAATATAATCGGCCCACCACAACTCAGAGAATATGCTGTTGATCCGGTTGGGGTAGCGACAATAATACCATCTGCCCAATAGGAGTTTAAAAAATCTCCGTTGAGATAGGCATGTACAATCATCATGGCAGACGTATCACGCTTATGAATAGTTACATCATTCAAGGCAAAATTTTCATTGCCAAACAAATTCAATTCAGATTCGATGCAAAGCTGAACACGTTTATCCAGGGTAAAGTCCTTATTAACCAGACTGATCATCGCATTAGAAATATCACTCTTATTGATACTTGCTAAAAAACCCAAACGTCCGAAGTTAATACCAATTACCGGAATGTTAGAATCACGAATCAGAGTAACAGTATCAAGTAAAGTACCATCACCTCCCAGACTAATCATCACATCTACCTGAGCATCAATTAGATCCTGAGAGCTTCTGAAAAGCTGAAACTTCCTTGGGAAAAATATTTTGCCCGAAATGAAATGATTATATTTATCATAGACAAAGGCTTCAACAGCATGTTCCGCCAGGCTGTCGAAAACCTGCTGAACATGTGGTAATACAGTATTGTTGAATTGTCTGCCGTAAATTGCAATCTTCATGCTGTGCTTTTAGATATCAAGATAGTTCATTAGCTGATCATATCTGTCTGAAGTACCATCGTCTGATTTGACATCATTAAAGGTTGCTTTGACATGATAATCATATCTAAGAAATGAAGCTATAATTGAGGACAAATCTGTACGATTAAGTTTTAATGTGATTTCAAGCCTCGTAGAGTCAGGAAATGATTGAACATAAGAACTCAGGATCTGGGCATTATCTGATTCTACGATCTGTGAAATATGTGCCAATGAATTATTCCTGTTTGTAATCTCAAGAATAATGATACCTCCCGGCTCTTTCACAGAGGTAATAGTGGCAATATATTCCATCATAGTATTAATGGAAATAAGTCCCTTATAGTTTTTATTCGTATCAAGAACCGGTACGATGCTTAATTTCTGTTCGTAGAACAAACGAATCACATCATAAATATGCTGTTCCTCGTATACAAAAGGATTATGAAGAGACAAGCTCAAACTACCCACCGGCACGTTCAAATCCTGAACTTCAACCATATCTTCATCCGAAATAAGTCCTAAAAACTGCTTGTCGTTAACTACAGGGAGATGATTCACACGAAACTCGGCCATCCTTTCCTGCACTTTCTGAACGGTATCAGAAGTTTTTAAGGGTGGGATACTATCCGATATGAGTTCGTGTGCAAACATAATGTTCTGCTAATATATACGGTCTAAAAACTTTCTTAAGTAAGCATTGAATTCAACAGGTCTTTCCATCATAGGCGCATGTCCGCAAAGATCTACCCAGTTCAATTCAGAATTGGGTAATAGCTGATTAAATTCAATTGCCACATCAGGCGGGGTAATTTTATCATCCTTTCCCCAGATAAGACATACCGGTACTTTTATCTTATTAATATCCTTAGACATATTATGCCTTATTGCTGATTTGGCCATGGCCAGAATCTTAATCACCTTGATTCTGTCATTCACTATCTGGTAAACTTCATCAACAAGTTCCTTGGTTGCAGTAGCCGGATCGTAAAAAGTAAATTCAACTTTTTCCTTTATGAAATCATAGCTTTCACGCCGGGGAAAAGAACCTCCGAAAGCATTTTCATATAAACCAGAACTACCCGTTAAAACCAGGGCTTTTACCTCATCCTGATGATTTAGCGTATAAATTAATCCAACATGCCCCCCAAGGGAATTACCAAGGACAGTAATATTTTTAAGTTTTTTATATTTTACGAACTTATGGACAAACTTGGCCAGTGTCTTTACTCCTGTTGTAAGTAATGGAAGATCATATAATGGCAATAAGGGTATGATCACCCTGTAATCCTTTTTAAATTCTTGAACAACATCAGTCCAGTTACTAAGCGCCCCCATCAATCCATGAAGCAATAAGAGTACTTCTCCTTCTCCCTCTTCAATGTATTTAAAACCGTTTTCTTCTTTTATCTCGAACTCCATAGAATCTTTAAGTACATTTTTCTTTTTACCTGCTAAGGTATAAGTCTAAATTTAAATCAATATAAAAACTTATTTTATTAGAAAGAAAATAAGCCAGATTATCAATTCACCCTGAGATGATTCAATAATTAACTAAGAAGTTCCTTTACAAGCTCAGAAATCGTTTTGCCATCAGCCTTTCCTGCCAAATCTTTACTTGCAATTCCCATTACTTTTCCCATATCTTTCATACTTGAAGCTCCGGTTTGGGCAATTACCTGTTTAATATAATTGCTGACTGCTTCTTTATCCATTTGTTTAGGGAGATAAGACTCAATGACCTGCAGTTCTTCCTGCTCTATCTGATACAGATCCGGACGATTTTGAGACTGATAAATATCTGCTGATTCTTTGCGTTGTTTTGCAAGTCTTTGCAAAACCTTAAGCTCGGCATCTTCAGTGAGTAATTCCTGTGCCCCCTTTTCCGTTTTAGCAACAAGTAGTGCTGCCTTAATAGCCCTGAGTCCACGTAAGCGGGTACTATCCTTATTCAGCATTGCTGATTTAATATCCTGATCTATATTCTGTTGCAGAGACATTTCCTGAAATAATTTTAATTTGGTTAGCGGATTCTGCAAAACTACACAATCCTGATTAGTTGAAAGTAAATTTTACATTTATTCCGTAGATCTTGCTTCTCATTTATTCTTTTAAATGATGAGATGTACTTGCCTGCGCTGTTGGCATCACAATCATATCATTTATATTGACATGAGCAGGACGGGATACTACAAACCATATTGTTTCAGCGATATCCTGTGCATGCAGCGGCTCATATCCTTCATAAACCTTTTTTGCACGTTCCTTATCGCCATGGAAACGAACTTGCGAAAACTCAGTATCCACAGCTCCGGGATGGATTCCAGTCACCTTAATTTTGTGAGGCAGCAGATCAATTCTCATTGCCTTATTCAATGAATCTACCGCATGCTTGGTTGCACAATACACATTTCCATTCAGGTAGGTTTCTTTACCGGCAATGGAACCAAGATTAACAATATGTCCGGCTTTATGTTTAATCATCCAGTTTGAAACAACTTTGGTCACGTATAATAATCCTTTGATATTGGTATCAATCATAACTTCCCAATCCGTAGTGCTTCCGGCATTGATAGGATCCATACCCTGAGATAAACCCGCATTGTTGATCAATACATCAACATTTTTCCATTCATCCGACAAGGTCTCCAGTTTTTCAACCTCAGCCTTATTCCTTACATCCATGGTCAGTGTATTAACCCGTATACCATATTCATTAACCAAATCAAGAGCCAGAGCATCCAAACGTTCAGTACGGCGGCCAGTAAGGATAAGATCGTAATTTTGTTGGGCAAACAGGCGGGCACATGCTTCGCCTATCCCGGCTGTTGCACCGGTTATTAAAGCTATTTTTGACATAAATTATTTGAAAACCCGAAAATAAGCAATTTGAACCAAAAGCTGAGCTTAAATATCACTCTTTAGAACTTCTTAAAGTTCAATGGCTCATGAATTATTCGGTAAAGAAATGGATGGCTTGCTGGTGTAGGTGAACTAAACGAATAGGTTCTTTCTTTACCGGGTGCTTTAATATTGATGTTATAACTGATACCATCCAGCACCACCCTGTTTTTTTGCATGTTCCAATTCCTTTTCAAGCGTATTATCTGTTATATCAGCAGCTTTTTTAAGTAATTCATCAAAAGCCTTGTGCCTGCGCAATTTAAGCCGGACACTGTCGATAGAATAATGTGTGTATTCCATCGTCAAAGCGATCAGAGACTTGAGATCTCTCAACTTTTCTTCTTGAGTGATAGAGGAATCCCTGGAAATTACAGTATTATATCTCTTTAAATATCGTTCATCTTTACGCAAACCTTTCCCAATACTATCCCTTTTGGTAAAAATAATCTTTACCTGTTTTCCACTCCTGAATACATCGGCAATAAACTCCTTACCATTTCCGAGTGAATGCGAATTGAAAGATTAGCTTTATAAGCTTGTGTTGGCGATGATCGGGAAATCAATAAAACACAGAACAAAATTATTAAAAAGTATTTCATGATTAATAAACTCGGTCAAACAGTTTATCAATTTACAAACTAATCCCTATTCAAAATAAAGACTGAACTGAAAATTACGAATAAATAACTTATCAATTGGTGCAGTATAGGGATTTTCTAATCTGTCCTGATCTCTCAATGCACTCTTCATTGATTGAGCGAATTTGATCTCAGGAGACATTTTAAAAAATTCAAAATAAAGATCAAACCCGAATCCAGCCTCATACCAAACTGTATTTTTATTATTTTTCAGGTATTTTGCCTCCGGGCTCAAAGCAAGGTCATCAGTCTTCTTTTTCGAGGTAATATCAATTGAATACTTTGCCCCTGCAATCATATATGCTCTGAAATTTCGTCTTCTGTCTGACTTGAGCTTTATACCCAGTGGCAAATCCATCAGTGTTGCCTGAACTTTTTTCTGAACATTAAAGGAAGGATCAACGAACTCATAATTAACAATTCTATCAGCGAATACCATTCCAGGTGTAAAACGAAGATTAGCATTATCTCCCAACCTGAAATCAGAAACAAATCCAAGTCCAAATCCCGGGGTAACCGGCGAGGAAAGACTTTTCAGTTCGCTATTGATCATTCGAAGCCCGTTATATTGATCTATAAAGGGTCCTTTCCATTCCGCCAGTTTTAAAATTTTGAATTCTGAGGCTACATATTGGAAAGTGAAACCAAAATGTAATTGTTCTCCATCAACACCTCCACCCCAGCTCTCCTGTGCAGTTAATCTGTTAATTGAAAAGATAAAAAAAATACACAGAAAGAGAGTTTTCTTCATTTGATACCAGTGTAAATGGAACAAATTCCAAACGTAAGCGGACGGTATTTCGTATTTTTAAATCCAACTTTTTGCATTAAGGAATTAAAGTTCTCTCCATCAGGAAATGAGGCTACTGATTCGGGAAGATAGGTATAAGCACTGCTGTCTTTTGAAAAAATGCGTCCAATTGTCGGGGTTACATACTTGAAATAGAAATTATAAGCCTGTTTTACCGGAAAAACCTTCGGTTTTGAAAACTCCAGAATCACAGCTTTACCTTCAGGTTTTAAAACCCTGAGCATATCGCTGAGCCCCTTTTCAAGATCCTCAAAGTTACGAACACCGAAAGCAACTGTTACCGCATCAAAAGAATCGTTGTCAAACAACAACTTCTCTGAGTCGCCCAAACGCACCTCAAAGACATCCTGCATGTTCCTTTTGAGAATCTTCTGATCAGCAATTTCAAGCATTCCCTTTGAGATATCGACACCAACAACTTTTGATGGCTTGAGTATTTTTATTGCCTCAAAGGCAAAATCCCCTGTTCCGGTTGCAACATCCAAAATCCTGGAGGGTTTATCTGAAAGCAATTCTTTGATCGCCTTTTTCCTCCAGATCATGTCAATACCCATGGAGAGAAAATGGTTCAAAAAATCATATGTGCCAGAAATATTATTGAACATGGTGGCTACCTGCTCTTTTTTGGTAGCATCTGAATTCTGATAAGGCCTTACTGTTCTCGACATACAGCGCAAAGATAATGGAATTGTATTATACTCATCTGATGACTTGGAGTCATTAGTGTCCGGGGAAATGGAAATTGTGAAATAAAAGATCAAATTCTTAACTCATAATTATTCTCTCTACTTTTCCTGCAGCAGAAAAGTAGCAAAATGCCGCCGCTGCACCTGATGCTATTAAAGTTAATGCTTTGGCTTGGACTGTACCTGCCGCACCAGCTGATGCGGAAAAAACGTTAACGGAGATTTTGTGCTTAGGCCAAAGCTTATGAACAGTCCTGTTGTTTTAGGTAAAATTTTGCAGATTTCAAGGCAGTGAAATCATAAAAAATGATTCTAAACTTAATTGGGGCTTGCTTTGTATCGGACTGTTAAAAACACACTTCGTACGATGAAAATGGCCATTTTATCTGAAATTTTATTTTAACCGGACACCAGTGAGTTGGAGTCATTGGTGTCCGGGGAAAAATTAAGTTCGGAATAAATCAGGTTTATATGGATTTCATTGAATGCTTTTTGTCTGATTTTGAAAAGAAAGCCCCATCTTCAAAGAGGGATAAGCTTGATCCGGAAAGAGCAATAACATAATTGAGGGTATTTTCAACCCTAATGATTGGATTTCAGCCTGGATTTTTTTAATGACCCTGAAGGGCAATCATTAAGTCTCCCTAACGTGCTGCGTTGTTTCGGCTAAAACAATGGCTATTGTATAGAAGTTAATTACCTGGTCGAGAGCGGCCTCGTATCCACATTATTTAAC
>CAZGWG010000227.1:3538-7058 GCA_964529165.1 uncultured Sphingobacterium sp. | reverse complement strand
ATACAATTATCCTCCTCAGATTACAGTTCATGCGCTGGAAACAAAAGCCAAATAAGATAAGAAGATTATCCGGTCCGGTTCTCCATTGCCGGCCGGGTTTTCCTTGTTTTAATCAGAATATTTTCTTTACTAAGACATTCATCTGAATTCTAATTTTAACATCAGATTATGAAAAAGTCATTCTATTTAAAGGTATCCTCATTTATTCTGATTGTATTGATCAGCTCCTTCGATATACTGTCAGCAAAAATAAAAGTAGGTGTAGCAGAAACAGTGATTACCCCGCCAAATCCAGTCGGCGTCAGGATGGCTGGCTATGACAGGGGGAATAATACTTCTACAGGTATACATGATGATCTCTTCGCCAGGAGTCTGGTTGTTGAAGCCGCTGACGGAACAAGTTCTGCAATGATTACTGTTGCGGTAGTCAATATGTCTGAAGTAGTTATGGATCAGATCCGTGCAGGAGTAAATAAAGAGACCGGTATTCCTTTTAAAAATGTAATTGTTTCATCTACCCACACCCATTCAGGTCCGGTGATGGGTAACCTGGAGGATGCTTATATCAAGTTTTTCATAAACAGGACTGTTCAAAGTGCTGTAAATGCATGGAATAGCAGAGTCTATGGGAAAATTGGAGCGGCTTCAACTGAAGTGTTTGGAATGGCAATGAATGACCGCAGAATGGAGCATGGGGGTGTCCCGCCAGACCCTGAAGCAGCAGTGATTAAAGTGGAGAATGCACAGGGTAAACTTCTTGGCGTGTTCTTTAATTATGGCTGCCACCCCTCAGTATTGGATCTTCATAATTTAAAATTTACGGAAGACTGGCCTTATTTTTCGATCAAAGGCATCAAAGAGAAATTGCCAAAGGGAGTTGTTGTGGGTTATTTTCAATCCGCTCAGGGCGACGCTAAAGTGGGTTACCAGGCAGAGCTATCAGCAGTAGGTGCTTTTATGCAAGGAATAAGAAGTTTTGAATTTGCCGAAAAGAAAGGCCTTGTTCTTTCTGAAGCTGTGCTTAAACTATTGCCCGAAATTAAGACATCAGCAGACCTGGATGTCAAAGTCAGTTATGATAAATTCAAGATCCCGATCCGTACAACCTTTCCTTATACCCATGAAGAGGCACTTCGCTGGCAGGAACAGGCAAAAAAGACTTTGGATGAAAAGGAAAAATTAGTCATATACTATCCCAAAGATCTTGAAGGTGTTCAGAAGCTTAATGAAGCTGCCCGTGAATTGGTTGCTAAAGGTAATATTGGGAAAACCATTGGGCCAAGGACACTGGATAAATATAAAGTTGAGTACTGGCTGGCCACACAGGCGGTAAATCAATCCAAAAGGATAGAATCCCTACCCGCAAATCCAGAGCCCTTTATAATGCCTATGCAGGCTATCCGTATTGGAACAACGGTTCTTGTAACCTTCCCTGCAGAAGTTTTTACAGAGATAGGTTTAAGCGTTAAACAGAAATCGCCTTATCCAAATACTTTTATTTTAGGAGTTGCTGGTGGATATAATGGGTATATAGCCACCGCTGCTGAGTACATTGAAGGAGGTTATGCCGTTAACGGTAGTCCTTATGCACCACAGGCGGAACAGGCATTGAATGATGCATCGATGGTGCTGATTGAGAGGGTGAAGTGAGTTGAGGAGTGGGAATAGGGAATAGGAAAAGGGAATAGGAAAAGGAAATAGGAAAAGGAAATAGGAAATAGGGAATAGGGAATAGGGAATAGGGAATGGAGGTGATCCATTCTTTGAAGGACTTGCCTGCAGGGATGAAAGTAAAATCGGTTTTTACTATTACTATTCATTTGATAAGAGTTAGGATGTCATCCCGAAAGCTGCCCTTCAGCAGCTGAGGGAACTTAGCCAAGGTAAAAGAAGATTTTAATATGGAAAAATGTAATCCATCGTAATAATAAGGTCAGTATCGCACAATGAACCAATAAATTACAGACAACAGAAAAATATTATGAAAATAAAAGCAATTCTCTCTTTCCTCTCATTTTTTCTTATTGTGACTGCAGTAGCTGCACAGACATCAGGAAGCAGAGTGCCCTATGTCATTCATGATAATTTCGATACCGGTGAAATGTTTACCTGGGAACCGTATCCTTATCAGCAGGATACCGGTTATGATCCTTTATTTGGTACAAAGAAGGAGCCGGCCTATGGAGGAAAGGGGAGTTCGCTGTCCCGACTGACAAAACCGAATGATGCCAATGATCTGACTCAGGGATTCACCAAACGCATCAATATGTATTCTCTGAGTACTACACGTCTCAGCTTTGCTTATTATTTTATGAGCGACAGAAAGCCTGAGAAGCTGGATGTTTCACTCGGAACTTTCGATGGCAAATTATTCACCCATACAATTTTATCTCCTAAAGCAAATACCTGGGTGGAAGTAGATATTCCGTTAAACTCATTTGCGCTTAACGGAACAGCATTGAAGGAGGGCGCCCATTTACAAGTCGTTGTACTGAAAGCCTTTTATCCCCTTGTTAATCATTTGCCAAGTTACAGCATACTGATTGATGAGTTTAAGCTGAATGGTGAAAGGTCAAGACAGTTTATTGCTCAATCCCCCAAATCAACATGGTTCGAGCAGTTTGGCCAGGCAGTATTAAACAGGCATTACTCCAATGGCGAAACGATTAATCTGAGTATCTCGGCAGAACCTGGTCAAGCATTAGATGAGGTGCTTGCCGAACTTATCAGTCCGGATAATAAAACTGTGCTGAGTAATATTAAATTTTATGATGACGGAAGTCATGGCGACATGAATGCAAAAGATGGCATCTGGTCAAATAATGCAGTTTATAAAATCAAGCCAACAGATCCGCGCGGTCAATGGAAGATCCGGGCTAAGTCAGGAACCGGAACAGAGCAATTTTCATGGGATCTTGGGTTCATTGTTCCTGTTTCTGATCTTGCAGCAGGTGTACATCCAAGAGTATTTCATTCCCAAGCTCAACTGGATGCCCGTATGGCAGGACCTGAGCCCGAGTCTGCAAAAAAACTTCTGAGTAATTTAATTCAAAGCTATAAACCCTCAACACTTGATATTGATAAGCTTCCTGCGCAGAATATGGTTGCACCTGAGTCTGTAACCGGCGGACCTTATGCGAGTGCCGGTATGGGAGGTTGGTACAATACCCAGAATGCTCTCGCCAGAGTGATAAGCAGCGAAGCCTGGCATTACGCATTAACAAAAAATAAGGATGCTGCTGAAAGAGCAAAGGCAGCACTATTAAAGCTTAGTATTTTGCCTTCATGGAATCATCCCTGGATGGAAGCTAATGGTAATCATACTTATTATCCCGGAGCTCCGGCAGCCTTTGCAGCCGGTATAGGTTACGATATTTTATTTAATTTACTGAGTGCTGAAGAACAAAAGACTGTATGTGATGGTATCATGGAAAAGTCCATTAAGCCATTTTACCGTGATATGGTAGAACTTAATCGAATGCCCTCCAGTAATTCCAATCACAAGGCATTCAGTGTCGCA
>CAZGWG010000227.1:0-3528 GCA_964529165.1 uncultured Sphingobacterium sp. | reverse complement strand
ATCATATCGGGGTGATACTTTCCGGAGTTGGTGTAGCCGCAATGGCCATTGCAAATGATGATCCGAATTTGCCGGGTTTGGAGCCCTATTTGTCGGGTATTCTTGCGAAGACTAAACAGTTTATCGACCGCACGATGTTGCCTGAAGGCAGCTATAATGAACCCTATACCTATCAGGAGATGGGCTATCGGGAACTGGTTGAATTTCTCTACTCATTAGAGCGGAATTTCGGGGTTGACTATACTTCCACAACCAATTTAAAAGAGTTCTATCAATATCCGATCTATGTTACCCAGGCTAAAGATGGAGCATACCAGGATTTAGGGGATGTTTCGCATACCTATAATTTTACCCAGCAACCTATGCAATGGCTGGTTTATAAAATGAAAGACCCCTTCATGTATAAATATGTAAAACCATCATGGGATTCAGGTAAGGCAAGGGGAGGGATTATTCCTTATTTATGGTATACCGAGGGAATTACACCTATCGGCAGGGAAACACTCCCCTTGTCTAAACATTTTGAAGGTAAGGGACATATAGTCACCAGAACTTCCTGGGAAGACTCGGGCAGTGTGATGATATTTAAAGCCGGGCCGAATGGGAATCATTATCATGCCGATCAGGGTACCATTCTTCTGACACATAATGGTGAAGAACTGTTAAGCGATGCAGGTCATAGCAGTGATTATTATGGGAATCTGTATTTTCCGGGCTATTATACTCAGGCGATCGGTCATAATGTGATGCTGGTAGATATGAACGCCGAAAGTCAGGCCGTAGGTGATTTTGAGAACGGGATAGCTGCTCTCAGAACATATCCTAAAATGATTCATTCTTTTGCCGGGAATAATGCAATGGCTGCTGTTGGTGATCTGACCAGTGTTTATAAAAACAAAGTGTCAAAATATACCCGGACTTTATTAAGCTCAAAGAATGGACCTATATTTCTTTTTGATCAGGTGAAAAGCCTGGAAGCTCATTCATATAACTGGATTTTCCATGCTGAACATACCAATGGTAAAAGTTCAATTGCTTATTCAGATAACCGGATGACTATAACCCGTCCGGCGGCTCGTTTAACAATGGATATACTTGCTCCCCAGGTACTGACAAGCAGGATCAGAAATTCAGACCGTGATGAAAGTTTTATTGCCATTTCTTCAGATAAGCTGAAAGATGCAGATTTTCTAGCAGTTATGGTACCTGATAGTAAGCCTGTTAATGCAGACTATGCATCCAGGCCAAAGCCTGAGCGTATTGATTCAAATGGATGGATTGGAGCTAGACTGAATGAAGGAAGTTCTATTCATTATGGCTTTTTCAGAATAAATGGCAGCGCTGAACCCGGTGTGGAGGGTTTTAAAACAGATGCTTCCAAATTTTCGGCGATGCTTACAGATAATAAGCTTAAGGAAGCCTATTTTGATGGAAAGACTTTTGAAGGCTATGGTTTAGATTTGAAATTCAGTGCTCCTGTTGCCGCTTCTATTTCGATTTCTTCATCTGAAACTGTTCTCGAACTAAAACCGGATTACGCCGTTGATCTGACTATGGTTAGTGGTTTTAAACCAAAATCTATTCTTCATAACGGAATGAATGTGAAAAATTGGAAGTATGATCCGAAATCGAAAATTCTGACTCTGCCTATACCTCAGGGCCAATCACAAATTTCTATACATTAACCTGAACTACATGATATGTAACACATAGAAATATAGAATATCAATCTATTGGCTTAAACATTGATTGTCTTTAGTAATAGCTTATGCTCAGGTTAAATTATAGGTTTAATTAATTCAAGAAAATGAAACATTTAGTCCTATTGTTTGGAGTTTTAATCGGAATTGGTTCGAATTCCTTTGCCCAGAAAAACACCCTGAATTGGGTGCAGGAAACCAGAGAAGCAGCCTGGCAGGCCCGCGATTCTCAGGGGGAATTTGTATTTAAAGGGAATATGTGGATACTTGGTGGTTGGTTTACTCCTCAATTGCCAAATCCCCGTGATGTCTGGAAGTCCCCTGATGGAAAGAACTGGACACGTGTAACAGAAACTGCTCCCTGGGAGCATAGTGATCTTCCGGCAGCAATGGTTTTTAAGGACAAAATGTGGATGATGGGGGGACGCAAACTACCCGGTACCAATACCAGTAATCAGGTTTGGTCTTCAAAAGATGGCGCCGACTGGGTGCTGGAAACTCCCAATGCGGGATGGAGCCCTAGATTGGCACCCGGATTTGTTGTTTTTAAAGACCGTATGTGGATCATGGGCGGTACCAGTGATTTTTATAAGAATAATGATACCACACTTTTCAATGATGTCTGGTCTTCAGCCGATGGTAAGGAATGGAAACTTGAACTGGCGAACGCGCCCTGGTCTAAAAGAACACACGGACAGGCTCTTGTATTTAACGGAAAGATCTGGATCATAGGAGGTGGAACGCGCGCTCCGAAAGCAAACTCATTGAATGATGTCTGGTGTTCTGAGGATGGGGTAAACTGGACGCAAGTCACCCCTTCTGCAGCATGGGATCCTCGTATCTGGTTTTCGGCCCTTGTCTACCGGGATAGAATGTGGGTAATTGGGGGCTGGGCAGAATCCGGCAATAAAGGTGATGTGTGGTATTCAAAAGATGGTAAGAACTGGACAGAACTAAAATCTGATGTAAAATGGAGCACCCGGCATGAACAGGCTGCATTTGTTTTTAAAGATAAAATATGGATAGCCGGTGGTGCGGCTGAACCAAATTATTTACTGGATAGTGAGGTGTGGAGTTTGAAGGTGCCGAAGGGGTGGTTTAGGGAATAGGGAATAGGGAATAGGAAATAGGGAATAGGAAAAAGAGAAAAGGAAATAACTATCGGTTAGAGAATCGGAGATGGAATTTATATATTGACATCTCGATACCTAATACCTAATCCCTAACATCAATAAATATACAAAATGAAAAAAATATCATTCTTATTGCTATTTGGCTTGGTGTGCATGCTGCCTGTAGCGTACGCAACTGTGAAGCCATCTGTTTACAAAGTCAAAAAACTTAAAGGCACAATGAAAATTGATGCTAACTGGGATAAAGCACAGTGGAAGAGAGTAAAAGAAATCGAAATAGTAAATTTCATGGGTAAAATACCGGCATTTCAGCCTACTGTCAGGGCAAAAATGATGTACGATTCAGAAAATCTTTATCTGATCTATAAAGTTGACGATCGCCATGTCCGGATTCAGAATACAAAGTTTAACAGCTCTGTTTCAACAGATGCTTGTGTTGAGTTTTTTTTCTCCCCCGATAAGGACTGGCCACTGAGATATTTCAATGTCGAGATAAATGCTGGTGGAACAGGATTAATGGCCTATCAAAAAGATGGCAAAAGAAATAATGTAAAGGAAGAAGATTTTAGTGTTGTAGAAATTGCCCATACCTTGCCCAAAAAACTGGAGCAGGAGATCAGTGAACCTGTAACCTGGTTCCTTGAATTTAAAATGCCGCTTTCTTTGCTCGGAAAATATGCAAACTTTACCCAACC
>CAZGWG010000226.1:6190-7059 GCA_964529165.1 uncultured Sphingobacterium sp. | reverse complement strand
ACCGCAAATCGTGTTTGGCCCTATAATTTTAGGTTCCGGTTGGCCTAATTCACACACATCGGTACGGTTTTCCAACGCTGGATTGCGCTGCCATACACGCATGTAGTCGACCTCCATATGACCAAGATAGTTAGGCTGCATGACACTATCATACCCTGCAACTATATCGTAATTATTGAGTCCCTGTACCTGGTGATCAACACCGGTCGATAATCTAATCTGGCTTAAAGAATTTGTATTATACGGATACCCGAAATTAATATAGTATGGAGTTAACGGTTGTGGGTTACATCCTGATCCAATAGTTATATAATAGTTGTGCCCATTGTAGGGATAACCATTGTTTTTAATGTACTTCCAGTAAGTGCTAAGTAAAGTGTTGTCTATATAGAACTTTAGTAGGTTGTCATCCCATTCACAGGTATAAATATGCCAAGCATCCTGTCTGTGATAATTGGAGTTAAACATTGCAGCCCACCAACCTTGATTTGGGAATTTTAGCCCGCCCATAACAGCATCCTCTGGTAAATTATAGGGATTATTCAAAGGATCACGCATCCACGCATGTGTTCCATATTTATTGCGCCGCTGATCGCTTCCTATTAATTTCACCGGGCCACCCCATGCCTCAGCTATATCAATTTCATTATTGTTCTGATCGGCATACCATGTCCAAAATGCACACCAGGCGCCTTTAAATATCGGGAACCTTATTCTTGCTTCAATCCTTCCTCTGTTAAATCCATTATTTGATCCGTCTGGATTTGTGTAATGAGTCATTAGAGCCCCAGCACTCGTATGTCTTCTGTAATCTGTTGGATTGGGGCAACTCGCACAACGCCAGTTACCGGTCTCACGCTTTATTAAAA
>CAZGWG010000226.1:0-6180 GCA_964529165.1 uncultured Sphingobacterium sp. | reverse complement strand
TTTGCTGTTCCGTCGTATACTTGTACATTTTGATCTCTATAGATATAATTCATATGCCCATCTGATCTTGCCGCACTCCAATTGTCATTATCCCCACCTGGCATTCCTCTCCAGGATACATACTTAATCCATTTACTGTTATCGATCTGGTTGCCATCAAAATTATCCCAAAAGACGAGCTTCCAAGACGAGGACTCACAGAGGTTTGTATTACTAATAAAATGATCCGGAGGAAACCAGCCAGTTTGGGCATTTAGGGCAATAGATAGCCCGAGACAACATATCGTTGTCAATACTTTTTTGTTCATGTTTTAAAACGGGATTTAATTTATAAAGGAGAAGAAGATTTAAGGTTCTAGGAAGGTGCCGCTAATGAGAACGCTATCTGCTTTGGTATTATAATTTATGAACCATGTTGGCTCGATTTTAAACTGGGCTTTATCTTTAGAGGAAGATGCAAGAAGAAAAGACAGGGGTGTTTGTGTGGGTACATAACCAATGCCATTGATAAAAAACGCTACAGACACGATAGAAGGATCGCTGGAAGCTGGATCATAAACCATCTGAAACGATCCTTGTTGAGGCAATGCCCCCCCGATATAGAAGCTAAAACTGAATCCATTGTATTTATCTGTAGTAGATAAAAATGTCAAAGCTTTTCCATTCGTATTATTTACCTCATTGGTCGAAAAGTTTTTTCCGTCTATAGTCCAGTTAGAATATTGCTGCTTACCCTTTTTGTCGCATGCTGAAAAGGATAGAGCAATTAAAATGAGGGGTAAAATGAACTTGTTTTTCATGGAACTTAGCTTAATCTTAAACAAAGGAAATATATTAAAATCAGAAATTCAAATTAAATTAACATTATTTTGCAATTAAACTCAAATTATAGATAAAATCCAATATCTTCTATGACTGCAATTGTTCAAGAGTGTTTATTACGTCCTGGACAGTTTTCCATCCCATGATCTGCTGATCTGTTAATGGTCCGAGATTCCGTCTTGTCATTTCAACTTCAAGTGCAAGCCCTAAATAATATATATCGATACTGGCCAGACAGAGATCATCGGTTAAATTCGCGTCTTCAGCAAGTCCTTGTTCTACTTCAGCGGTTGGATGACAGGTTAATAATGATAAAAAAACCAAATGCTTTATATCCATCTTTTTCTTCACTATGCAAAGGAACAGCTTAGCGAAGTCTTTTTCTATACCTACTGGTAGGTATTTTTTGAGCGCATAACCGGATTCGAACCGGTGATACGGGTTTTGCAGACCCGCGCCTTACCACTTGGCCATATGCGCATTATTTCGAGATTTTATGAGAATATCGCAATTTCTTTTGCACGGGTACCAGGATTCGAACCTGGGCCTGTAGTTTTGGAGACTATCATGCTACCGTTACACTATACCCATATCTGTGGGAGCAAAAGCACTCGAACCTTCATAGTCTTTCGACACCGGGGTTACAATCCGGCACAGATACCAATTTCTGCATTACTCCCAATTTGCGGAAAGCAGAGGACCCGACCCCCGCACGGCATAACCCGTGTTCCAGTTTTCAAGACTGGCCGCCACTCCACTACAGCTGCTTTACTTTCCAATGCGGAAGACAAGGGAATCGAACCCTCACCGCTCTTACACGGAACCCCTTAGCAGGAGGCCCCAACAAACCAATATTTGGCTATCTTACAATTGTGGTACCCCGCGGACTCGAACCGCGTTTGCCGGATTTTCAGTCCGGTGCATACACCATGTCTGCCAGAGCACCAAAACAAAAAGCCCCTGCTGAATTTACAGCAGGGGCTTTAGTCAAAAATAATTTATCTATTAATGCACATAAAGTTCCTGCCGGGCTTTTGACCAGCTATAACAGAAACTATATGAGAAATTTTTTGTCATTTGTAAAGCAAAGGTAGAAATATTTTTCAAACTTCAAAATTTTGTATTATTGGCAATGGAATATCGTTGGAGCGTAACAGAAGCAAATAAGATAATACATCGAACGGCAGTAGATGCGAACTTATGGATCGTAGTCGGGCGAACCTGGTACCATCCAGATGAGTGGATTAAGTCTCATGGAGCTGTTGATATTCCAATTAAAAGCCGTCCCTGGTATAGGTACGCCAATCCCCTTACGGCTTTAAAGGAAGGAGGCCTAAAGATTAGGGAAATGATTCGTGATGAACCAGACCGACTCAAAGTAATGGGAGCACATATGAGAATGGAAATGCTTGCTTTAGCTGTGGCTCAGTATGGTTTTACGCCACTAAAAAACCAAGTAGAAAGCTCTCCCTTTCCGTGGCCGGATTAGTCCGCCGTGTTATGGCGCACTATGTAATTACTTTTGCAAAAAAACAAGGAGGGCGCTATGAAATAGTGCGAAAGATTTATCCCGATAATGTTAACACCCAGCCTTAAAAGGTTGGGTGTTTTGGGATATTATACCTTCAGAAATTGAATAGACTTCAAATGCTCTTTGCAAAGATATACAAGGTGACTACAGATACAAAATTCTTATTTTAGTTTTCTTTCATTGGTCTATCGCATAAGAACGACACATCGTCGAATATATTACCTACTGCCTTCCATTCACCAAATTGCAGGCAGTAGGAATTGAATTTTCCGTCCTCAATATTTGGCTTGCCGTCCTTTAGGTAACCCTTCCCTTTTACGTATTCCAACGACACGAAAGTATTGCTCGTTTGGGCCAGATATACCTTGGACTTACCGTTTCCCCAAAACATATCATTTGTATCAAATAAATCTCCTTCGAAAACCTGGTGTGTAACCCCTATATGATAAAATTCGCAGTTAAGATCAAGTAACCCAAAGATCTTTACACCCCTTTTTATCATCTCGGCATAGGTAACTAAATCGACAGGATTATACAAATCTAATACTACTTGCATTCTCCCTGGACAGTCGCCGTAAAGAACTTTTTTAATTAACTTTCTGTCACTGGGTATATTCAATGGCTTTTCCCACAAATCTCTAATTTCATTGACAATTTCAATACACTTTGGTAAGATCTCATCAAGAATTGCTCCTTGCTGATTTATATCTCCAGATATTAATTTGGGGAAATTGTAAAAGGTCGAGAATAGTTGGTCTGCTTTACGTTCCGGATAACCATATCTCACTGTAAAGTAGTGGATGAACCTATCTCTCGTGAGATAATGTTTACAGTTAAAAATTGTATTCAAATCCTGTAGGCTGTAATTTATCATTGTAAATATTTTAAGATTTATTTTAGTGCAATCCTATTGTGCAGCAAGGCACAATAGGATTGTGAAACTTAATCATTACTCGCTACAGGAAATTCCCGTACTTGCAGGCCCTCCGGCCACTCATCCATTTCACCGCCGTGCCGGTCGCTCAGCTGCAGTTCTTTAGCCAGATAAGTGCCGAGCTGTTTCACGAATACCGGCACGCCGGCATCATTACAGTCAGCCACGATCTTCTTGATCCATTCCAGGGAACACGGGCGGTAACGATACTTACCTTGTTCATTCCCGGATTCGCCGCCAACGATTACCCAGTCGACAGGATAGGTTCTATTTTCAGGAATGAACTGTTCTTGCTCTTCACAATAAGGAATACCAGTAAGGCAATTCCACAGATAACCGGCATGGTTTATTTGTGTAAGCCATACCTGGCCGTGCAAAGGCTCCAACGAAAGGAATAGTTTATGTTTACCACCACCAAGCCGGCACAATTCCATTATCCTTTCGCTGGACTTATCTGACCCAACCGATGTTCCCAGCCATACATTTTCCCATCCTGTACCCCAATCGTCCGGGAGATTTTCTTCGATCCGATCCGGTCTCTTGGTAAGTATCTGGAAGATATACTCAGGATGGGAGCGAATAATGTCCCAGGCCTCATGCCGGAAACTATCTATGTCTTCATGAAAGAAGTCTGTGAGCGAGCTGGTGAAGATCAACGGGCGGCCATGCCATATTGAACTATGCTGCAGGTGCAGACGGTTCGGCAAATCAAAAACCGTTTTTGTCTTTTTTACTTGCGCCGGATCATACCTGGTTTTATTCAGGCTCTGTCGGTACATGTAGCAGAACTTGCAGTCTTCATCTACCTTACTGCACCCGACGGCAATATTCCAGGTCGCGTCGGTCCACTGTATTTCTGATGTCTTACCCATACTGAGAATATTAAATTTATTTTGTTGAATGATATTTTTTTTGTTTTATTGACGTACAATCTTATCCTATGACATTTATACCCCACCCGCTGGCTGTTGAGGAGTGCCAGGTGATTTCAAAAAACGAGGACAACACCTTTCTCTGTCGAAGAGGCGACGGCCGAAGATTCCACGCTTCTTTTAAGCCGGAAGAGCCGGCAATAGGTTGTCAATTCAGCTTACCCTATTCAAGCCCAGGTGGATTCGGTGTTGTTCAATCGAACGGAAGCAATACGGTTTGTACCGTGGTAAAAAACATTGATTAACCATTTTTGATTAACTATTAAAGTACCAGGTATGCCTAAAACAGAAACGGAAATAGCACAAATGTGCGAGGACTGCAAATCACTCATTGGCGCCCACAGGCACATTCAGCCACACAATTCGTTAATCGAAACAGGCTACAGGGAGGTTAATTCCCAGTTCGGCAATGTTGATGAGTATTTTTATACTTGCAGAGTTTGTAATTCAAAATGGATGCGGGAAACTGGTTCATACGGCGAGGGCTGGATTTAAACATAAAAAATAAAGCACAATGTTATCTATTCCAGCAATTGTACTCGCCCAAGCTAAGCTTAGTATATCATCCACCGGCGCGGCACTCTTCGAGTATGTAATCGAAATGACACAGCATCTCACTTCAGAAAAATTTGATTTTGAACGAGGTATCGAAGAGCTATCGGAAGATGGCCAAGACCTCGACTGGGACTACCTTTCTGAGCAAAATATTAAGTACAGCGTCACGAACTTCGAGTTTTTATTTAATGCTGTTTTCGCTTCCTTTTATTCCTTCTATGAATTCGAATTAAAGAAGATGGCTTTTGAGATGGAAAAGCAGGAGGGGGCACTTCCAATCCCTGGGAAAAAATATAGACAACCAGAAACGATACGGTACATTGAGTACCTGGAGAAATGGTTTATTATACCTCGATCCAAAGATTTCGAAATTTTAGAAGACTTCAGGAAGCTGCGTAATCGAATTATACACCATGCTGCCGAAATAGGAACAGAAAAAGAAACTGTGGAAAAATACAATGTCCTTATCGCCACAAATACGAAGTATGATACCTTCTACTTTTTGGATGCAAGGATATTTGAGTTATACTATAAGACAATAAAAGGGTTCTTTGGTGGCATTAAGCCAATCACAACAGCAGGCATCAAGACGGATTGAACCATCATAAGTGAATGCCCCCTTTTTAGAAAGTTAAATTTGACAACACAAATACACCAACTATTATGACAGGTGCAAACAGGATTTAAAAGTTTCTCGTATCTCTCCTATTTTAACAGCTGGTTCATCAGGCATGTGCAACAAATGTGCAAGTTGATGTATTATGCCTACATCTGACAAGACCACATCTGTCGGGCTTTCTTTAAACCAACAAATGACACAAGCAAGATGGAGAGCTGCAGGAAGTTTTTTTAAGAAATCTTCATCTGACAAGTTGCAAAAATTTAGGTATTCCTGCTTAAGTTTGTTATAGCTTATGGAGTATTCACGTCCGTCTATTAGGTATTGCATCGGAAAGGTTGGGGTTTTAAGTCGCTTTTTAAATACAGCGGATGCCCTGGATTGCCTGATTTTGTCAATTGTAAATAGTGCCAACAATCTTCCCAAACTTCAGGAATTAATTCACTCAGTACCGGATTGCCGTATGCAAAAACATGCATTTTACACTTACTTACCATTGCCTTAATGTGCTCAATGTTATCGATAGGCCACATTATACCAAATGGAATTTTAAGTAATTCTTTCGGGTTCGTTGCCCGGTATGGGGTGAGGTTTCCTATATATATTCCACCATACCCCCACATCTTAGCAAAGGAAATGCAACGGCGAATTGTAGGGTCATCATCGTTTGCATTGGCAGTTGATGGGTTGTGCATTACCCACATACACAATGGAAGCGACTCGTCCCATACCCTCCAAAGCTGATATCGGTACCGTCCGCAATCTGATATAATAGCTCCTCTATCCA
>CAZGWG010000225.1:0-7156 GCA_964529165.1 uncultured Sphingobacterium sp. | reverse complement strand
ACGAATATACCCGCTTACAAAATCAATGTCCAAAATAAAGTTCAATACAAAATAACAGATACCCAAATCCCGGGAGGGCTAGACCAGGTGTTTTGAAGCATGAATTAAGATTAGAAAATCCTTATTTCCCCTGTCTTCCCCTACTCAAAAACAAAGTCCCGACAAATGAAAGCAGGAATAACATCCCGACGAACTGATGTAATATTGCATAGAATATAGGAATCTGGCCACTTGTATTAATGACTGTAAGTATCCCCAAAAAAATCTGTACGAATAATAAGAATAATGGAACATAACGAATCTTATGTAAAAGGCTGTTTACCGGCAGATCCTTTGTTTTAAAAGTCCAGATAATAACAGGTATACAGATAAGATAAGCGAGTCCGCGGTGAATAAAATGTACAGTAATCAGATTATGTGTGATATCATCCCAAAAGCCTCCTAGCCTGAGCATTCCATCCGGAATCCACTGCCCGTTCATGTCAGGCCAGGTAACCGCAGCAAAAGCAGCATGTAAACCTGCCATGAACGCTCCATAAATCAACTGTAGGGTAATCAAACCCAGTAGCCAGATGTTTAGCTTTTTCAAATAAGGAACATGTAAAAACTGACCTGAAGGAATGCTGACTTTCATCGCAAACCATAGCGTATAAGCTAATAAGGCAAGCGCCGAAATAAAATGCACGGCAAGACGAATATGGCTAACGTACAGATTCTCGTCATTTAGTCCGCTTTGTACCATGATCCAGCCAATCGCCCCTTGTAATCCGCCCAAAATGAACAAAATGATCATCGGCTTGACCATATCTCTCCGGATTTTTTTCTTAATAAGGAAATAGATGAATGGGAATATAAATACAAGTCCCATTAACCTCGCCCAATCACGGTGGAACCACTCCCAAAAATAGATCATTTTAAAATCACTCAGACTGAAATGACTATTCAAATGTTTAAACTGTGCGATCTCTTTGTATTTATCAAAAGCTGCCTGCCAGGCTTGCTCATTCATTGGAGGAAAAGCCCCCAGAATCGGCTGCCATTCCGTAATGGATAATCCTGAACCGGTAAGACGGGTAAGCCCCCCGATCAAAACCTGTACCATGATCATTCCAACCCCAATGTATAACCAGATGGCTACTGCACGATTATTCTTAAATGAGCTGTTCTCCATTTAAATATTGATATTAATTTTTATCTAATCTTTCAGGCTAAAAACTGTGAGTTATAAAATTTAAAACGAAGTCTTCTCAATATTCAGATGTTCGGGTCTTGCTTTGAAAACCACTTCTTATCAGCATAGAATGTCCCAAATGGAATTAATGACGCGAGAAAACCAAGACTCAGTTTCCAGAATGACCATTTGTAAAGGTAAGTCACCTGAAGCAGCAATAAAACATAAATGATAAATAGCACACCATGAACCATCCCTACCACATAATTAGGTCCGGGCATATCATACCTGTACTTAAGTATCATTGTCAAACCAATAAGCAGAAAGGAACAGCCCTCAACAAACGCAATGAAGCGGAAACGACCCAATGGAGAATTCAGCATATTTGTATTTTCTTAAATAATGCCCTAAAATTATAAATTATCCTGCTCAGAAAAATCACTGGAAAGTAAAGCCTGAAATATTATTCAATAGGTCAGCAATTATTGTAAGAAACAATGAAGATAGTATCTGATTTGAAAGAAATTAAATATTCATTTATTCTATATACCATCAGATAATCAATGTTTTATGTAACATTTTTGGTCATACAGGTTTATTTTTAGTCATAAATTATTTCAGCCTTTTAAACATCAGATCTATTCCCGGAGAAAGCAAAAATCGCAAATAGATGAAAATCAACATATTAACTACAAAAACATAAGAACTGTGCAACAATCTGGCATCTGAGTAAAACCCCAATAAATCAGGAATTTATCGTACAGATAATCTATTGCAGGAATCATCATACCAATTCACGATTTCCCTGCTTAAATTTGTAATACCAATTATTAAACCTATTCAATCATTTGGTATGAAAACCGCAATCCTTACGAACATCAAAAAATTGCTGACTTGTTCAATACTGCTATTGATCATTGCAGGGCATTCATTTGCTTCCTCTTTAAGCTTAATTAAAAGGGATACGAGCACATTCGTACAGTACAAAGGATTTGTTCTGGACAGTAAAAGCAAAAAGGAACTAGCTTTCGCGACCCTATCAGTACTGGGAACGAACCTATCAGGTATCAGCAACAGTGAAGGTGAGTTTTCTATAAAAGTACCAAGGCAAAACACCAGTGCCAATCTAATGGTCTCTTTTTTGGGATACAGGAACACAATAATAAGTCTTAAAGAATTAAAACCTGAAAAGAACCAGATTTTGCTTGAACCGTTTAACATCGCCCTTGGCGAAATTATTGTCTCGACCAATGACGCAGAAAAATTATTTAATCAGGTTTTGAGAAAAAGGGAACAGAATTACGGCAGTGATATTAACCTGATGACCGGATTTTACCGTGAGACCATCAGAAAACGCCGCACCTATTTATCACTCTCAGAATCAGTAGTTGAGATTGAAAAACAGCCCTATCTCAGTAATATAGATGATTTTATAGAACTATTCAAAGGAAGAAAAAATACAGATTATACGAAACTGGACACCTTAACCTTCAAACTCCAGGGCGGGCCATATACCACCATATTTCTAGATATAATGAAGTATCCGGGTTATATTTTCACTGATGATGCCTTGAAAGTCTATGATTTCTCTCTCGAAAACAATACCCAGATTGACGAGAAAAAAGTATATGTGCTGGCCTTCAAACAAAAACCAGGAATTAATGCCCCTCTTTATTATGGTAAACTATTTATTGATACTGAAAGTATGGCGGTAATCAGTGCCAGCTTTAGTCTGAACGTTGAGGATAAAAAGGCTGCAGGACTGATGTTTACTCAAAAGAAGCCTGTCGGGGCTGAAGTATATCCCATGGAAGCAAATTATCAGATCAATTATCGTGAACAAAATGGAAAATGGCTATTTGCTTATTCCAGAGCTGACATCACCTTCAAAGTAAACTGGGATAAAAAACTGTTCAATACAACCTATGAATCCTCAGTTGAAATGGCTGTTACCGACTGGAAAAAGAAAAACAATGATCCTCAGAAAGTAACTCAGAAATTAAGGCAAAATGTGATTATGATGGACAAGGTCTCTAACTTCGCTGATCCCGAATTCTGGGGTGAATTTAATATCATTGAACCTGAGAAATCGATTGAAACAGCCATTCGGAAAATTCAGAGAAAAATCTAAGAAATTCATGAATTTCGACAGAGGACTGTTAAGCTTTAGCCATAAATTCCAGAATATAATCGTACATCTGATTTTTCTTAAAAATCATCTGAATGATCATTCCCTTATGCCTTTTCCTCTTAATGGTTCTCATCTCTCCGGATTTATGCGCTTTGAGTAATTCCTCATAAAGCCGCTCCGACTGTATTTTAATCGCCGCATAGGTCCGGTCTCCCACAAAAATAAGGAACGGATTATGCACATTATTGAGATAATATATTGGCGAACCGGCCTTCCATTTTTCCTGATCCCGGGAAAAAGCATCCAAAAACACCTCTGTCTGCTCATTCCGCTCGGCAATAGACAAATATTCGAACATATCCAGACCAAAACCATCATTCAGTATTACCCCATGAATTGGGTTAGCAATACCTAATCCATCAAAAAACCTGGGATCATTATTGATTAATGCTGCCAGATGCCCCCCAGCGGAATGTCCCATGACAAAAATACGGTCTGCTCGGCCTCCAAACGTTGAGATACTATCTTTTACCCATTTTAAAGCCGAAGCGCAATCCGAAGCCATCTTCTCATACTGAAATTCAGGGCTCAGGCTATAATTGATAATTACCGAAACCACATTTTTCATAGCCATGTTCTTACCCAACCACCAATACATCTCCTTCTTTCCACTATTCCAGGAACCTCCGTGAATAAAGACAAGAACTTCTTTGGCTTCTTCTGTATTATCTGGATAATAAACGTCCAGAAGATTCCGGCTAGCTGTCGAATTTTCTTGATAAGCGATATCTTTCCTGATGATAATTTTTGCAGAAAGCTCAAAAGATGAAGCCAAAAATAGAATCAACAGAAAATACTTCGCTTTCATTTAATCAGAGGGTCCTTTTCTTTCGTAAAATGGTTATAAACAAGTCCGTCTAACAAACCGGGTAAAACCTTATTGAGAAACACGGTAAGTTTACCCTGTGCAGTCATAATCAGGGAGCGCTTACGCTGTTCTATACCTTTTACAATGATTTGGGCAACCTCCTCTGAACTCATCATTTTATCTTCGTCCATACTGGTTTCACCTTGCGAAGTACCATCCTTAGCTAATGCCACATTGCGGATATTAGATGAAGTAAACCCTGGAGATGCAATCATTACATGCAAACCGGTTTTCAGATTTTCAACACGCAATGCCTCCAGAAATCCGTTCAGGGCAAATTTCGATGCCGAGTACCCGGTCCTGCCAGGTAATCCGCGATAACCTGCAATAGAAGAAACCCCGACAACTGAGCCCTGATGCTTCAATAATTCATGGATTGCATATTTTGTACAATAAACAGCACCCCAAAAATTGACATCCATCAGATTATGCAAAACCTTAAGATCAAGGTCTTTGAACAATGCCCGCATCGAAATCCCTGCATTATTTACCAGAACATCAATACGGTTAAACGTAGAAATCGCCTGACTGATCAGAAGCTGACAATCTGATTCTATCGAAACATCACATTGAACAGCAATAGCCTTGATTCCATATCTTGCCTCCAGTTCCTGAGCTATTTCACATAAAGTAACATATTGTCTTGCACCCAAAACCAGGTTTGAACCTTTCTTTGCAAACTCTTCTGCACACGACCTCCCGATTCCTGACGAAGCGCCGGTAATTATTACCGTTTTATTACTTAGGTTCATTTTTTGAATTGATTCAGCTTAAAATTAATTTATCATACTTTATTTAGCCAAAGAATTTTCATAGGGCACCCGTGTCGCAATAGATCTTCCCAAAGTAATTTCATCCACGTATTCGAGTTCTCCCCCAAATGCTATACCACGAGCGATAGTACTGATAGAGACACCTGCATCTTTTAGCTTCTTATACAGGTAAAAAATTGTCGTATCGCCCTCCATCGTAGCACTCAAAGCCAAAATCACCTCTCTTATCCCACCTGACTGAACACGTTTTACAAGACTTTCTATATTCAAATCTGAGGGACCAATCCCATCCATTGGAGATATTAATCCTCCCATCACATGATAGCCACCCTGGTACTGACCAGTATTTTCTATCGCCATCACATCACGGGTATCTTCAACTACACAAATTAACGACTTATCACGCTTTACTGAACTGCAGATCTGACAAATCTCATGATCAGAAATATTATGACACTCTAGACAATACCTGATCTCTCTCTTTAAAACTAAAAGAGAATTACTAAACTTTTCAACATCCTGCTGAGGTTGATTCAATAAATGTAATACCAAACGCAGGGCAGTTTTCTGGCCTATTCCAGGTAAAGTAGAAAATTCATTAACCGCATTTTCGAGCAGCTTCGAAGAAAAATTCATATTGCAAATTTAATTTAAACTTAGTCTTTTTTGCATGGGTTTAATAGAAAATACTTGCTCATCTCAAGAAAGACAACCGACTATCGGAAAAACTAAAAAGGCTCTCACTAAGATGCGAAATACATTGCCGAAAATGAATGATTCAATATAATACATAGCCTATTGCGTCTTTGCAAGAGAAAAAATTAGAACTATCTTAAGGATGACAGGCCTTCTATTATGGCATTACGAGGGGGAACATCTGACCAGATGGGCCCACAAGATCATGCCATTACCACTGTCATTACTTGAGGCTGGATGAAGCATTCCTAATAATCATTGTGAGGAGGTACGATGAAGCAATCCCATAACGTTTAGTAGTGCCAGTAAAGCGAATATTCAGAACTTAATTATTAATTTAGGCAGATTATAAATTTTAAAAATCTTATGACTCCGGGACTTTTACTTAGTTTTCTTATTGGATATTTTTTGGTGCTTACGGGCATCTCCTATTTCACATCCAAAAAATCTTCTGATAATTCAACCTTCTTTACCGCCAACCGGAATTCAAAATGGTATCTGGTTGCTTTCGGGATGATTGGTACTGCCTTATCAGGTGTTACCTTTATTTCAGTCCCTGGCGAAGTCGGCAATCCTGCAGGGAATGAATTCAAATATTTTCAGTTCGTTCTAGGGAATGCCATAGGCTTTATTATTATCGCCACAGTATTGCTGCCGCTATATTACCGAATGAATCTGACTTCAATATATACCTATATTGAAGAACGTCTAGGAACATACAGCTATAAAACTGCGGCCAGTATCTTTCTTTTAAGTCGAACAATCGGGTCCTCTTTCCGTTTATACCTCGTTGTTATTGTCTTACAACGCTTTATTTTCGATTCTTATGGTGTTCCTTTCTGGGCAACAGTACTTATTTCACTCGCATTAATCTGGTCATATACCTTTAAAGGTGGCTTAAAAACCATCATCATTACGGATACCCTCCAAACCTTGTTTCTAGTATCATCGGTCATACTTACCATCTATTTTATATGTGATAGTTTGAATCTGAACCTGGTTCAGGCTTTTGAAACCATTAAGCATAGTGGCTATTCGAAGGTTTTCTTCTATGAAGATTTTATCAGCAGCAAGTTTCATGTCAGCAAACAATTGCTTGGAGGTATTTTTGTTACTATAGCCATGGTGGGCCTGGATCAGGACATGATGCAGAAAAATCTAAGCTGCAATAATATCAGAGAAGCCCAGAAAAACATGTTCACTTTCACTACTGTTTTCGTGATTGTCAATATATTCTTCCTGAGCGTAGGTGCGTTACTTTATGTTTATGCAAGCAAAAATGGAATTGAACTTCCCCTAGATCATGTCACAGGTAAACCAAGAACCGATTTTCTTTTCCCTGAGATTGCATTCAACCATTTGTCACTTATTCCTGCAGTAGTATTCATGCTTGGATTAACCATTCTCTTTCAGTTACTTGGTAACACAATGATAATAAAGAACATCCTAGATTAGAT
>CAZGWG010000224.1:0-7159 GCA_964529165.1 uncultured Sphingobacterium sp. | reverse complement strand
TTCGGTCAAAATCGGTCAGTTTTTGTAGGGCTTCTGACTTCTTCTCATTTTTGTGTTGTACCGGTACACAGGAAATTCAATGTTTCACTATTAAAAATCAATTATGGAAATCACTGGAAAACTGTACGACAGTTGTTAAGTTCATAGCCGAGGTAAAAATCCTTAAGTTGCGAAATCCGGAATGATGGAAGGCGATCCGGATGGTCATCACTTCAGAAATGGAAAGCCTGAACGGTTTATTCCTGAGTTTGGGCGATCTGATTAGCTTTTTATTCAGGAAGGGTTCAAAATGTTAGCTAATTCATCAAAGGAAACGAAAATTCCGTTAATTTTATCTGTTGAAAGCATAGTGTATTTTTCGGGTAAATATTTATTTATCAGATACTTATATACAATAAATTGACCGCTTGTTTTTTACAAATTATCTTCTATTTATATCGAACTCACGTTAATTTAGTCACATGTATAAAATCAGACACTTCCTCTTAGTTGCTTTGCTGTCAATCCTTTCGATTCAAGTATTTTCTCAGCAGAAAAAAAAGAATATTATCGTATTTCTGGTTGATGATATGGGCTGGCAGGACACTTCAGTCCCATTCTGGTATAAATCAACTGCTTTGAATGCGATCTATAATACCCCTAATATGGAGCGTCTGGCTCAAAGAGGTATGAAATTCAGTAATGCCTATGCCAATTCAGTTTGTACACCAACGCGGGTTAGTCTTGTAACAGGGATGAATGTAGCCAGGCATGGTGTAACGAACTGGACCAATGTCAAAAAGAATACCCCAACTGATTATCCGGATAGTTTACTGATTCCTCCGGTTTGGAACCATAACGGACTTGCATTAGCTCAGGGAATTAATAATTCCATCATTGCAACACCATTGCCCATGCTCTTAAAACAAGAAGGCTATTTTAATATACATTGCGGTAAGGCTCATTTTTCTCCGTATGGTACACCTGCATCAGATCCTGTAAAGATTGGTTTTGATGTGAATATTGCGGGGACTGCCGCCGGTCATCCCGGAAGTTTTCTGGCAGAAGACCGGTACCGGAACAATCCTAATGATACAATATGGGGCGTCAGGGGATTGGATAAATATGCTGATCAGGGGTTGAATCTTACAGAAGCTCTTACCCGAGAGGCCATAGCCACATTAGCATCAAACCGGAAAAATGGGAAGCCATTCTTTTTGTATATGTCGCATTATGCTGTGCATTTGCCATTCAGTAAGGACAATCGCTTTTATCAGAAATATATTGACAAGGGTTTGTCAGATACAGAAGCTCGTTATGCCGCTTTAATTGAAGGAATGGATAAGAGTTTGGGGGATCTGATTGACTATCTTGATACGGAAGGATTATCGGATGATACCTATATTTTGTTCCTTTCTGATAATGGAGGCTTAACTACTACACCTCAGCGTGGCGGTCTGGCGCATACCCAGAATTTACCTTTAAAGATGGGGAAGGGTTCTTTATATGAGGGAGGGATTCGTATTCCAATGATTGCTGCAGGCCCGGGAATAGCCAAAGCCAGTACAAATAATCAGTATGTAGGAATTGATGATATTTTCCCAACTGTATTGGAATTAGCCGGACTAAAAAAGTACACCACTAGCCAGCAAGTTGATGGAAGCAGCATCAGTCCTTTTCTGTTCGACTCAAATAAAAGAGATAATGATAAGATCATTCTATGGCATTACCCCAATAATTGGACAAGCATCAATCTGAAAGGAATATCCTGGGGTTCAGCTATTCGCAAGGGCAGATGGAAACTGCTTTATTTCCATAAAGCAGGTAAACTTGAATTATATGATCTTCAGGCAGATATCGGGGAGAAGAATGACCTCTCTGTAATGCAACCTGACAAGTTGAAGGAGATGGCAGGCTTACTAACAAATGAGCTTAAAAAAAGGGGGGCTGCAATGCCTGTATACAAAAGCACAGGGAAGCAGATCCCATGGCCGGATGAATTATTTCGGCAGATCGCAGATTCACTAAGGCTTCAGCAGCTTATTCAGCCACCTGGAAAACAAAATGCAGCTGCAATTAATTTCATTCCTCCATCAACATACCATGTTCATCGCCATAGCTTGCAAAACAGCTATCTTAAATTTAGTCTGGAGAAAAAAGGCAGGGTAGCCTTTATGGGAGGATCGATTACGGAACATGGTGCCTGGCGAGGGAAAGTAGAAAGCTATCTGAAAAACCGTTTTCCGGACACTGATTTTGAATTTATCAATGCAGGAATCAGCTCTACAGGCAGTACCCCGGGAGCCTTCAGGCTGGAGCAGGATGTGCTTTCGAAAGGTCCGATTGACTTATTCTTTGAAGAGGCAGCGGTAAATGATGAAGTAAACGGCTTTGATGGGAAATCGCAATTGCGGGGAATGGAGGGTATTATTAACCATGCATTGAAACGTTACCCCAATATGGATGTGGTGATGTTGCATTTTATTGATCCACCTAAACTTGAGATTTACAAAAATGGAGGCATTCCGGAGGTTATCCTTAACCATGAAAAGGTAGCTGAGCGATATAAAGTGAACAGTATTCATCTCGCAAAGGAGATCAGCGATCGGATTCTTGCAGCTGAATTTAACTGGCCGGATGATTTTAAAGATCTTCATCCTTCTGCATTCGGGCATGAGATCTATACCCGTTCAATCAACACATTTTTGGATAATGCATACGCTATGGAGGCTTTAGATAATCCGAAACCTCTTATAAGGCCATTGCCTAATGTACTCGATAACTTCAGTTATATTTCAGGCCGGTACTTGCCGGTAAATCAGGCGAGCAATATCAGCAGCTGGAATTTCATTGAGAGCTGGTCGCCAAAGGATGGGGTCTCAACCAGAAAGCGCTATGTTGATATTCCGGCAATAGTCGCAGAAGTACCCGGTGCTGAAATGAAGATTGATTTTTTAGGAAAGGCAATTGGAATTTGTATTGCTTCAGGTCCGGATGCAGGGATGATCGAGTACAGTATTGATGGAGCAGTTTTTAAAAAGATGGACCTTTTTACTCAATGGAGTGGGGGACTGCATTTACCATGGTATATTATGCTAGATGATGAACTTAGAGAAACTAAACATACTTTAAAGATTAGAATTTCTGAAGATAAAAACAGTAAAAGCAAAGGGAATGCTTGCAGGATTTTACATTTTCTGGTCAACTGAAGGATAAATTACTGAAGACGGTTCTGGAATTTTTACTCACGGCAAAGCCTGTCAATTAATCCTGTAAATTCAGGATATTGTGCTTTCAGCTCAGCGGTTTTAGCCAGTTCAAAATCTAAGAAGTTGAAGCCGGGAGCTACTGTACAGCCAACAAATGAATACTCTCCTTTTGTTTCTGAGGCGAACCATGCTCCTGCCGGAACTACAGCCTGGTATACTTCACCTTCTTCCCGGTTTTTACCCAGTCGGATTAATTCATAATTCCCATTAGTATGCAGCACATGTACAAGCAGGCTGTCACCTTCATAAAAATGCCAGCATTCATCACTTTTAATGCGGTGAAAAGCAGAAAATAAATCTTTAAGTAATAAAAAATAAATAGCAGTGCTGAAAGTTCGATTACCTTGAAATCTTGATGGTAATCCTGATTCAGGAATACTTTCATCTGAGCGATAGGTCTCTCTAAAATAACCACCTTCGGGGTGAGGCATTAAATTGTATTGGCTGATCAGGTTTTTAAACATCGCGTAAAATATGCCCTAAAATAATAATTTGGAGTTATTAATTTTCTTTAGCAGGAATTCGGACGGTAAAGCAGGTGTAATCCATTTCTTCAGCTAAAGAAAAATAAAAAAAAGGTGGTTCATTTTCTGACCACCTTTTTTTTATTAAATCATGTGACAATTTATCAGGCCAGATCGAAGCGGTCAAGATTCATCACTTTTGTCCATGCAGCAACAAAGTCCTGAACAAACTTATCCTTCGCATCCTCAGATCCGTAAACTTCAGCAATTGCACGAAGCTCGGAGTTTGAACCGAAAATCAGGTCGGCCCGGGTAGCGGTCCATTTGATTTCGCCTGTTGCACGATCGCGACCCTCAAATGCTAGCTGAGATTCAGAGATTGCTTTCCAGGTTGTGCCTAAATCAAGCAGATTCACAAAGAAGTCGTTGCTCAGCGCTTCAGTATTTTTTGTGAATACACCATGCTGGGACTGATCGAAGTTTGTGTTTAACACACGCATACCGCCTATAAGAACTGTCATTTCGGGTGCAGTAAGTGTCAGTAATTGTGCCTTGTCGATCAGCATTTCTTCTGCAGAAGAAGTCGCTTTGTTTTTTTGATAGTTGCGGAATCCATCTGCAAGCGGCTCTAATGCTGCGAATGAATCTACGTCAGTTTGATCTTGTGAAGCATCACTTCTTCCCGGTGTAAATGGAACTGCTAAATGATGACCGGCATTTTGTGCTGCCTTTTCGATAGCAGCACAGCCAGCGAGAACAATCAGGTCTGCCAGAGAAACTGCTTTATTACCAGACTGAGCATTATTAAATTCTTGTTGGATATTTTCCAGTTTATCAAGAACCTGAGCAAGTTGAGCAGGGTTATTGACTTCCCAATATTTTTGAGGAGCAAGGCGCACACGTGCACCATTTGCCCCTCCACGCTTATCTGAGCCACGGAAGGTAGATGCGGATGCCCAAGCAGCAGAAACCAGTTGGGAAATTGAAAGTCCTGAATCAAGAATCTTAGCTTTCAGCGCTGTTACATCTGCATTGTCAATTAATTCATTTGAAACAGCAGGAATAGGATCTTGCCATATCAATACTTCAGTCGGTACTTCTTTACCAAGATATCTTGAGATAGGTCCCATATCACGATGGGTAAGTTTGTACCATGCTCTTGCAAAAGCATCGGCAAACTCATCCGGATTTTCATGAAATCTTCTGGAGATTTTTTCGTAGGCAGGGTCCACTTTCAGAGCCAGATCCGTGGTGAGCATCGTTGGCGCATGACGTTTGGCAGGATCATGTGCATCAGGTACTGAATCAGCGCCCATTCCATGCTTTGGTTTCCACTGATGTGCACCTGCTGGACTTTTAGACAATTCCCAATCATAACCAAACAGATTCCAGAAAAAATTATTGCTCCATTTCGTTGGAGTAGTGGTCCATGCACCTTCAAGTCCGCTAGTAATTGTATCACCAGCATTACCGCTGCCATAAGTATTTTTCCAGCCGAGTCCTTGCTCTTCAATGCCTGCAGCGGCAGGCTCTTTTCCTACGTACTGGCCAGGGTCAGCCGCACCATGAGTCTTACCAAATGTATGACCTCCAGCTATCAATGCAACGGTTTCTTCGTCATTCATTGCCATACGGGCAAAAGTCTCGCGAATATCACGGGCAGCTGCCAGTGGATCAGGATTTCCATTAGGCCCTTCCGGATTTACATAAATCAATCCCATTTGAACAGCAGCAAGAGGGTTTTCCAGATTACGGTCGCCTGTGTAACGTTGATCACCTAGCCATTCTTTTTCGGCGCCCCAATAGATATCTTCCTCAGGTTCCCAAACATCTTCACGCCCACCGCCAAATCCGAAAGTTTCAAATCCCATCGACTCAAGTGCGCAATTGCCGGTTAAGATCATTAAATCTGCCCAGGAAATCTTTCTGCCATATTTCTGTTTAATCGGCCATAGAAGCAGGCGCGCTTTATCAAGATTCGCATTATCAGGCCAGCTATTCAGGGGAGCAAAGCGCTGGGTACCTGAGCCTGCGCCACCGCGTCCGTCCTGAATACGATAAGTCCCTGCACTGTGCCAGGCCATCCGGATGAAGAATGGTCCATAGTGACCATAATCAGCCGGCCACCAGTCCTGAGAAGCTGTCATTAAATCGAAAATGTCTTTTTTTACAGCATCCAGATCCAGACTTTTGAACTCTTCAGCATAGTTAAATTTATCACCCATCGGGTTGGATAATGAAGAGTTCTGACGCAGAATGTTCAGTTTTAACTGATTTGGCCACCAGTCACGGTTGCTTGTGCCACCACCTGCACTTGGCTTTAATGAACCATGACCAAACGGGCATTTGCCCTGGGATGTGTTATTTTCCATTTTGTTAAAATTATTGATTTTATAAACTAATTGTATTGAAATTATATGTTGTTATGAGCTTCAGTGGAGCTACTCAAAATTACATTAATATGTGTTATAAATCTTATCGAATATGTTTATATTAATATAGATTATATCTATGATATATGATAAGTTTTGTTCTGATAGCTGGATCTGTAAAGGAGATAGTTAAAATATTTAAAAGATGCTTTTGAAAGCGAAGAGGTTGGGTCAATAGTTTTTATTTTAATCGTCTTTTAGAGCTGCTGGTTAATAGTACCTTAAGTGATGTGTTTATTTCATAAGTTAAATTTATTTATAGTATTCTGTAATTTCATATAGTGACAGGTCTTTCTTATGTGAGGATAAGGAATATGAATTTATTCTTTTTTTATCCATATTAGATTGATTATGGATTCTTGTAGTAAAGATTAAGGTGTCAAATAGAGTGGGAGGCTTTTTTTAATCTTTGGAGTTCTATTACCTTGATTAGCGGATTTTTTTACCACTAATTATTCTGTAAGTAAAGCAAACGGGGAGCTTGATAGGGATGACTTTAAGGAGAAACCTAAACTTCCTAAAAGGGCCTAAGGTCCTGAAAAGTACAAATTAATACAGTTAGACCTTCAAATTGTAATATAGCTGTAGCTCTTATTATTGCGGTCTTTTGGATTATTGTATTTGTACAGAAGCTTTCTGAAAGTTAGTATGATCTGCCTTGTCGCAGTTCAAATGGGATCCCGTTCAAGAAAAAGAAGTTCGGTCCCCCGGGGCCTCATCCCTCCTGAAAATTAATACATAAAAAAACCAAACCTTATGGGCTTGGTTTTGATCGGGTGGTCTCCTTCGCAACCCAGCGGTGGACTTTGTACGGCGGGGGGATTAGCTTACGCTGATCATCTCCTAACCCGTGAAGGGAATCAAAAGCCAGCTTCGCTACGCTCAGGCATTCTTCGCTGCATAAAAAAACCAAGTCCTGAAAGACTTGGTTTTTTTATTTCGCTCAGCCTGCGGCCTGGCTTTTGATCATCAAGTGGAGCCGGAGGGATTCGAACCCTCGTCCAAACATGGGACA
>CAZGWG010000223.1:0-7170 GCA_964529165.1 uncultured Sphingobacterium sp. | reverse complement strand
AAAAACATTTGCACTTTTTAAAAGAGCCTTTGTAGGAATACATCCCCAGTTTAAACAAATTCCTCCAAGTGATTCACGTTCTACAACTGCAACTTTTAAACCTAACTGGGATGCGCGAATTGCTGCCACGTAACCGCCCGGTCCGCTTCCTATAACTATGATATCGTAGTTCATATTTTATATTTATAATACAATAGAGATTCTGCACAAATCTAACAAAATACTTATCGGGTTCGAAATATTTGAGGGACTATCAATAAAGATTCAAAAACAGAATGTTGAAAAGTGCGAATTGTCAGAAAAATTTCTTAAGAATTAACATTAAGTTAATGCCGGAAATCTCTAATATTCAGAATAGCTACATATCTTTGCCCTGATTATAACAAACCAATTATTTATCTCACTTAAAGGACAATTTATGAAGAAGTTTTTACTCTCTGCACTTGTTGTAGTACTTATTGCATTTAATTTGAATGCACAGGTTACAACGAGTAGTTTATCTGGTACGGTTAGCGATTCCAAGGAACCATTAATTGGTGCCACGATCAAGGCTACTCATCAGCCAACGGGAACAACCTATGGCGCATCCACCAATGTGGAAGGAAGATTTATAATACCCAATATGCGTGTTGGTGGCCCATATGTTATTACAGTAACATATCTGGGTTATCAGAAAGTGGAATATGATAACATAACATTAAAACTTGGGGAACCACAATCATTAAGTGTTGAACTTAAAAGAGATGGTCTTAGTTTAGCAGAAGTTGTTGTTATTGGCGAAAAAGACAATGTTTTTAATAGTAAAAGAACAGGTGCGTCAACAAACATTAGTAGAAAACAGATTGAAGAGCTTCCAACTTTGAGTCGATCTTTATCTGATTTCTGGAGATTAACTCCACAGGCTAATGGGAATTCATTTGGTGGACAGAACAGTCGTTACAACAACATTACAATTGATGGAGCTGTAAATAATGATGTTTTTGCGGCCTCCAGCTCAGCAATAACCCCAGGAAGTAACTCCAATACCCAGCCAATATCCCTTGACGCTATTCAGGAGATTCAGGTTGTTCTGGCACCCTATGATATTTCATACGGAAACTTTACCGGAGCAGGTGTAAATGCTATAACTCGTTCAGGAACGAATAAGTTTGAAGGCTCTGCATATTTCTTTGGTCGCAATCAAAATACAGTAGGTACGCAACCTAATGGTTTAAAATCGTCAACTTTCATGAATAACCAATATGGTTTACGGATTGGAGGACCTGTTATTAAAGATAAATTATTCTTTTTTGTGAATGGTGAATTAGGCAGGGCAGAAGCCCCAAGTGTTTTAAATGCGGGTGATCCAGGAGCATTGTTAACAGTAGCTCAGGCTCAGGATCTTTCGAATTTTGTTAAAACTACCTATGGTTATGATGTTGGCTCTATCGGCGAAAAACAAACTCAAACATTTAATGATAAGGTGTTTGCGAGATTGGACTGGAATATAAATGAGAAAAATCAGTTAATGCTTCGTCACAATTATATCAAGGCCTTTGATGATGTTTTCTCCCGTTTTGCAAATAATTTCAGATTCGGTAATAACGGAGGAAGAAACAACAATAAACAGAATATTTCTGTTCTGGAGTTACGTAGCTCTCTTTCAAAATCACTTTCCAACAACCTGATTCTTGGTTATTCTACAGTAAGGGATGCTCGTTCTACTGAAGGTACATTATTCCCGCATGTACAGATTAATAATATCGGGGCTTCAGGTAACCAAATTAATTTCGGTTCGGAAAGAAGCAGCACAGCCAATGAACTTGATCAGGACGTTTTTGAAATTACTGACAACTTAAAAGTATTCACAGGTAACCATACTTTTACTTTTGGTACACACAATGAATTCTTTAAATTCAGAAATCTGTTTGTAAATAACCGTTATGGATATTGGCAGTTTAATAGTCTGGCGGATTTTCAGACAAACAAACCTTTCAGAGTTGAGGCTACTTACCCAATTACAAGTAACCCTGGAGAAGCACGTTTTTCTGCTGCTCAATTAGGGTTTTATTTTCAGGATGAGATACAAGCATCGGAGAATTTAAGATTGACAGCTGGTATGCGGATAGATCTTCCTTTGTTTTTTGATACTCCAGAAAGGAATCCACTCGCTGAAACTGCATTTGGTTACAGAACTGACGTGACCCCCAAAAGCCGTCCGCTAGTATCCCCCAGATTAGGATTTAACTATGATGTATTTGGAGACAGAAATCTTCAGATACGTGGAGGTGCAGGTATTTTCACTGGACGCGTTCCATTTGTATGGTTATCCAACCAATTTACTAACAATGGGGTATTATTCGGTACTGTATTTCAGAATAATCCAGCAACATTCCAACCGGATCCTAATAAGCAATCTACCGCTGGAGGAAGCACCACAACTTATGAATTAAATCTTATTAACGAGGGTTTTAAATTACCTCAAACATTAAGGTCTAATCTTGCTGCTGACTTTAGATTGCCTGGTGGTATTGTTACTACTCTTGAGGGTGTATTTAGCAAAACTTTGAACAATATCAGTTATCAGGATATTAATATAAAAGGCAGAACTGGTTCATTGAACCCTTCCTTGTCAGGCGGAGCTGATTTAAGGCCTACTTATGGCGGTAAGGTAAATTCAACTGTTACTAATGCAATCTTGCTAAGAAACACTAGTGAAGGTTATTCTTACAACCTTACAGCTCAACTTCAAAAATCTTTTAATTTTGGCTTCAGCACTTCATTAGCTTATACTTACGGAGATTCAAAAGAAGTAAATAGTGGAACGAGTTCAACTGCACGCTCTAACTGGCAGTTTAACCAAATTGTGCAGGATCCAAATAATCCTGATCTCGGTTATTCAAGATTTGACCTTAAACATCGTATTATTGGAAGTGCAAACTACGGGGTTAATTACGGTAAAAATAAGATGTTTGGGACAACTGTCTCATTGTTTTATGCCGGAAGGTCAGGAGAACCAATCTCCTATCTTTATAATGGAGATTTGAACGGTGATGGATCCACAGGTAACGATCTTTTATATGTTCCAAGTAGTGCAAGCGAAATTAAACTCGTTGCTTTATCGGCTTCAGGATCATTACCAGCTTTAACTCCTGCAGAACAATGGACTCAATTAAATGCTTTTATTGAAAGTGACAAATACCTGAGTAGTAGAAGAGGTAAATATGTTGAGCGTTTTGGAGGACGTATGCCATGGGAGCATGCTTTCGATATAAGAATTTTACAGGACTTTGGAGGTCTTGTAAAAGGAACAAAAAATAGAATTCAGTTGTCAGTTGATGTATTTAACTTTGGGAATATGCTTAATAAATCATGGGGAAGAGCATATTCTTTAGGTAACAATGCCAGCACACTGATTTCTTATTCCGGTAGTGGGGGTGGAGGCTTTACCTTTAGAACTCCGAGTGGAGGTACAGCTTATCAGATCGATCAAATACGTTCAAGATGGGCTGCTCAATTTGGAGTGCGGTATCTCTTTAATTAATTTAAATTACTAAACTTAAAAAATAAATGTGATTTAGCAATTAATTCTGGCTAGTAGCATTTTATCAAAGCGGCAATTTTCAATTCGAAAATTGTCGCTTTGTTTTTATATAATATAGGTTGATCTACAATCTGATCCTAAGACGAAAATAAAATAGCATAATGATTTTAAACTTTTAACCCACATTCGCTTATATTTGCCCATAACCAATTAAAAATCAATTTTATGAATAGATTAAAACATGCAGCGCTATGGCTGTTGTTATGCGCTTTAGGGTCGTCGAATTTCGCTAAAGCCGACGAAGGTATGTGGTTGCCGATGCTTATTGGCAAGAACTATGATCAGATGAAAAAGCAGGGATTCAAACTGACTGCTGAAGATCTCTACAGTGTAAATAAGGCTAGTATTAAAGATGCGATTGTATCATTTGGTGGTTTCTGTACCGGTGAAATCATATCAAAAAATGGTCTTATTTTAACTAATCATCATTGCGGCTATGATGCAGTTGCATCCAATTCAACACTGGAAAATAACATCCTTGATAATGGTTTTTATGCAAAGTCTCATCAGGAAGAGAAACCCATTCAGGGGCTTTTTGTCCGTTTTCTTGTCAGAATGGAAGATGTCACTCCGAAAGTAATGGCTGCACTCAGTGGAATTGAGGAAAAAGACAGAGCTGCAAAAATTGCCGAGATCAGTAAAACGATCAGTGCTGATGCTACTGCCGGAAGCACCCTGGAAGCAGATGTTAAAGATATTTACAAAGCCAATCAATTTCTTCTTTTTGTCTATGAAAGATTTAATGATATCCGCTTAGTAGGTACCCCTCCGCAATCAATTGGGAAATTTGGGGGAGATACAGATAATTGGGAATGGCCCCGTCAAACAGGTGATTTTTCTCTTTTTCGCGTCTATGCTGATGCAAATAATAAATCCTCGGCTTATTCTGCAAGTAATAAGCCATATACTCCTAAAAAATCACTTCCAATTTCTATAAAGGGGGTGAAAAATGGTGACTTCTCAATGGTTTATGGGTTTCCGGGTCGTACAGATCGTTATTTAACCTCTTACGGGGTTCAGCTTGCCGTTGAAAAGACAAATCCCACTATTGTTAAACTTCGGGATATTCGTTTAAAAGCATGGAAAGAGGAGATGGATAAAAGTGATGATAATCGGCTTGCCCTCTCATCAATCTATGCAAATATTGCAAACTACTGGAAGTACTTTATCGGCCAGACAGAGCAATTGAAAAGACTGAAAATATTTGAAGAAAAGCAAAAGCTGGAAAATGAATTTACCAAATGGGCTGCAACATCCCCTGAGAATGCTCAGTTAATGTCTTCATACAAAAACACTTATTCTGCATTCGAGCCTTATGCGGTTCATTTTACATACCTTAATGAAGGTTTGCTGGCCTCCCAATGGGTTAGAAATGTCTCACAGCTTGGAAATACAATCAAGGCTATGAACTCCCGTAAGGATGATGCTGCATACATTTCACAGCTAAATCAGAATTTTAATACTACGGTTAATAATTATCAGAAAACTTATAATGAGATTGCCGATAAAAAGATCTTTGCCAGTATATTAAATTCATTTTATCAGGATGTTCCTAAATCACAACATCCTAAATTCATTACACTTATTGTAGAAGATTTCTGGAAAGGTTCCCCGGAAGCTACTTTTCAAAATTATGCTGATTATCTTTGGAAGAATAGTAAACTAATAGATCCTGAAAACCTGAGAAAGTTTTTGAATGCTCCTTCCCTGGAAGAATTAGAGAATGATCCGGCTTATAAATATGCCGTTAATCTAATTCCCCAGGAGTATGTTAAGAATAATTTCGGTACAGTATACAGTCAGTTTTTGACAGAAAAAAATCGCCTTGATAATCTTTATCTGAAAGCTTTATTAAGCAAGAATAAGGCTGCTTTAATCTATCCTGATGCTAATTCAACCATGCGTATTAGTTATGGTCAAATTCAAAACTACAGTCCGAAGGATGGAATTACCTATAATATTACAACTACCATTGATGGTATGATAGCCAAGTACCAGCCTGGAGATGATGAGTTTGATCTTCCCCAATCATTATTGGATGCTTATGCAAAACGAGATTTCAGACAATATGGAGAGAATGGAACACTCAATGTTGGTTTCATCAGTAATAATGACATTACGGGAGGAAATTCCGGGTCTCCGGTTCTTAATGGGAGCGGAGAGCTCATCGGGATTGCTTTTGATGGTAACTGGGAAGCGATGAGTGGAGATATTGCCTTTGACAAACAATATAAACGAACTATTTCTGTGGATATTCGCTTTGTATTATGGTGTATAGATGTTCTTGGAGAGGCAAAGAATATCATCAATGAAATGGATATCAGAACTAATAAGGTATCTGTTCCTAAAGAAAAACTTATCTTAAAGTAAGATTAAGGCAGGCGGGGGGCAAACCCTGTCTGCCTTTTTTAAATTCTATAATCTTAATTAATTCCTATATCAGTGATATATAAACTCTCCGTATGGCGAATGAATAGTGACCTGCTTCTTTTCTGAATCTTCAACCCGGCCAATGATTTGGGCATTTACATTAAATTCTTTTGAAATCCGGATAATATCATCTGCAATTTCTGCAGGGATATAAAACTCCATTCTATGACCCATATTGAAAACCTTATACATTTCTTTCCATGCCGTTCCAGATTCCTTCTGAATTAAGCTGAAAAGTGGCGGAATTTCCATCAGGTTATCTTTTATAATGTGAAGATTGTCAACGAAATGCAGGATTTTTGTTTGCGCACCACCGCTACAGTGTACTATTCCATGAATTTGAGATCGGTATTGATCCAGAATCTTTTTTATGATAGGCGCATAGGTCCGGGTTGGAGAAAGTACCAGTTTGCCCGCACTGATGTTTAATTGCTCATTATATTCGGTTGAAGGAATATCAATTGTATCCGTCAACTTTTTATTCCCCGAAAAAAGTAGTTCATAAGGGACAGCAGGATCATAACTTTCAGGATATTTTTCTGCAATGTATTTATTAAAAACATCATGTCTTGCAGAGGTTAATCCATTAGATCCCATTCCGCCATTATATTCGGTTTCATAACTGGCTTTACCATATGAAGATAAGCCAACAATTACATCACCGTTACGGATCTTATCATTCGATATGACTTCAGATCTTTTCATTCTGCAGGTTACCGTAGAATCTACGATAATGGTTCTGACAATATCCCCAACATCTGCAGTTTCCCCCCCCGTAGAGTAGATTCCTATTCCCAATTTTCGTAATTCGCTAAGAATATCTTCAGTCCCGTTAATCAGCTCTGCAATTACTTCCCCCGGTATGCGGTTTTTATTTCTTCCGATAGTTGAAGATAATATAATATTGTCTGTGGCCCCGACACAAAGCAGATCATCCAGATTCATAATAATTGCATCCATTGCAATGCCTCTCCACACCGACAGGTCACCTGTTTCTCTCCAGTAAACATACGCGAGTGATGACTTTGTACCTGCACCATCTGCATGCATGATGTTGCAGTAATCACTATCAGATCCGAGAATATCGGGGATAATTTTGCAAAAAGCTTTAGGAAAAATACCCTTATCTATATTTTTGATGGCATTATGCACATCCT
>CAZGWG010000222.1:0-7173 GCA_964529165.1 uncultured Sphingobacterium sp. | reverse complement strand
GTAAATATGTATGGCATTTCCAAGCAGTACATCATGATCTTTGGGACTGGGATTTTCCTTCAGCACCTTCACTCATAACTGTTCAGAAAGACGGTAAAAAAATTGATGCATTGGTACAAACAAGTAAGCAAGGACTTATTTATCTTCTTGATCGTGAAACAGGTAAGCCGGTTTATCCAATAATTGAGAAAGCTGTGCCAACCAGTACCGATTTAGAAGGCGAACAAGTATCTCCGACACAACCAATGCCGACAGTAATTCCACCATTTGCGAGACTAAATTTTACAGAGGATGACTTGAATACAGACATTCCTGATAGCTCATTTCAGGATCTGAAAAGTAGGTTTAAAGCTTTCAAATATAATGGAATGTTTACTCCTCCAAGTATAGAAGGTACTTTAGTACTTCCAGGACTTACCGGTGGAGGAGAATGGGGAGGCCCTTCTGTTGATCCGGAGAGCGGTATCATGTACATTAATGCAAACGAATTACCTTGGATTATAGCCATGAAAGATACTCGTTTGGAACAGCCGGTAAAATCGTCTCAAAATAATTTAGAGGCTGGTAAAGCATTATTTGCTAAAAATTGTCAGGCTTGTCATGGTGCTGATCTAAAAGGTTCAGGTAATTTCCCATCTCTGATTGACCTTAATAAGCGTTTTAAAGAAGAAGAATTGAAATCGCTGATCTCTGCAGGTAGAAAAATGATGCCTCCTTTTAAAAATCTAGGAGAAAATGATAAGACTGCAATTGCATCATATTTATTGAAGTTGGAATCTAAACAGAAAGAACCATATATTAAGGAAGTAAAAAAGAGAGAACCATTTTATAATACACCTTATCGTCTGGCCGGAATACAACCGTTTTTAACCAAAGAAGGTTATCCGGGTATTAAACCGCCTTGGGGTACCCTAAGTGCTATTGATCTCAATAATGGGAAAATGGTATGGCAAAAGCCGCTGGGCGATCATCCTTATATGAAATCGAAAGGTATACATTCAGGTACAGAGAATTGGGGGGGATCTGTAGTTACTGCGGGTGGATTAGTTTTTATTGCCGCAACAAGTGATGAGATGTTCAGAGCCTACAACAAAGCGAATGGCAAGCTGCTTTTTGAAACTAAGCTTCCGGCTGGTGGCTATGCAACTCCGGCAGTGTATAGCGTAAAAGGAAAACAATATGTGGTAATTGCCTGCGGTGGAGGTAAAATGAGAACCAAATCAGCAGATACTTATGTTGCTTTTTCATTACCTGCTAAATAAGCAGTTTTAAAGCTTGAGAAGAGTAGTATCCCTTTGGTCTTACAAAGACCAAAGGAAACTATTTTATGAAAATGCGGTTAAATTTTAAAACATGTAAGTATGTCATTAATACATCGTTCAATTTGTTTTCTGTTTTTCTTAAGTACCCTGTCAGAAATATCAAATGCTCAGGATAATCGAAAATTTAAGATATTTCAGTTTCCGGCTAATATGATCCCAACTATAGATGGGAAAGCTGATGATTGGAAAATAGTGGATTCTTCCTTTAATGTAGGTATGGATCAATTATGGGATGACAGGGACGATAGTGTGAGGCATCGTTTTGCTGACCCTAAAAATCTGGGTGTTAATGTTAAAGTCGGATGGGTGAAGGGAATGAACAGGCTTTATTTTCTTTATGAAGCATACGATGATTACTGGGACTTTTCATTGACTAATTTGCATAATGATATCTTCGAGGTTGTTGTTGACGGAGATCAGTCTGGTGGTCCATTTATCAGTTCTTTTCACCCTAATAAGAACCTGAATCAAATGGATACCTACTTTTCTTATCATGGGGTGCATGCACAAAACTATCATATTTTTACACCGGCTAAAGACAAGGATTGGGCAATGGTTTGGGGAAGTCAACCCTGGGTCAAAGACTTGCCTTATGCCAATGCTGCCTATAATTACAATTTCAAACCAGGCGATTCTGGACGCTTAACACTTGAGTTTTGGATTACTCCTTTTGATTATGCCGGTCCTGAAGGTATTTCCAGAGCAGTTGAATCAGTTTTAACAGTGAATAAGGAAATTGGCCTTAGCTGGGCAGTACTTGATTATGATGATGTAAGTGCGCCAAAATATAATGGTTTCTGGAATCTTAGTAAGGTTCGGGAGATGTATGGTAATGCCTCCTATCTGCTTCCATTTCGTTTAATGCCTCTGGAAAGAACATATCTTAAACCTATTGATGCTAAATGGTCTTTTATCATTACGGATATGAATCGGCGTATGGTTTCCTTTAGGGATGAATCGTATGGAGATATTTCCTCATGGAAGTGGGACTTTGGTGATGGGACTAGCTCAGATCAACAGCACCCGGTTCACTTCTTCTCAAAGCCAGGGCAATATGTCGTGACTTTATCGATCAATGGCCCTGCAGGTAACTCCCGTCTGTCAAAAGTTTGGGATGTTACTTTAAAATGAATGGAATAATCATAACTGATACATTTTTACACAACAATAATCAGTAAAACAGTATTTATTCAGAAATTATGTTTAAGATTTCGTAAAATAACATTAGTTGTTAACCAGAATTTAATGAACTTTTATTCTTTGAACGATGAAGCCTCGCAGTAAAAAACTTACTATGATTAAACTGAAACAATTTGCTCTTTTATTCTTCATTGGTCTGGCTCTCTTTTGTTTTTCTTGTAATAAACTTGACCTTAAAAACGAGTGGAGTGTTTACGGGGGAAGTAAGGAACGTATTCAGTATTCAGCTCTGGATATAATTGATACCTCCAACGTTAAGGATTTACAATTGGCCTGGATTTATCATACGAAAGATGCTGAAGCAGGTAGTCAGATTCAGGCAAACCCCTTAATAGTTGATGGGGTACTTTATGGTGTTTCAGCTCAATTGAAATTATTTGCAGCCGATGCCTTAACCGGGAAAGAAAAATGGGTGTTTAATCCTATAGACTCAATGATGGTCGATATAAAAGGGCGCCAAAGCTATGGAATGAATGCTTGCCGTGGGATTGCCCTTTATAAAGGGAAAAACAATGAAAATTTCCTTTATTATACTGTAGGCTCTTCCTTATTTTGTATAAACAGTACCACTGGTAAGCCGGTTCAGAGCTTTGGAAATATGGGACGTATTCCTCTCCATGACGGACTTGCCTTAGATAGAGATATATCAAATTTGAGAGTTACTGCAACTTCTCCTGGTGTAATTTACAAGGATCTTATTATTATCGGGACCAGTCTGTCTGAAGAAGAAGAATCTGCGCCTGGACATATCAGAGCCTATGATGTAATGACAGGTAAGTTGAAATGGATGTTTAAGACTATACCTGAGCCGGGTAGCATTGGATATGATTCATGGGAGGATCCTGAAGCATACAAGTTTGTAGGAGGAGCCAATGCCTGGGGAGGATTAAGTCTGGATGAAAAGAGGGGCATGGTATTTGCCTCTACCGGAGCTACCGTTCCCGATTTTTATGGTGGTAAGAGAAAGGGTGATAATCTTTTTTCGAATAGTGTTCTTGCTCTTGATGCAGAAAGCGGTAAATATATCTGGCATTTTCAGGGCGTTCATCATGATCTTTGGGATTATGACTTCCCTACTTCTCCGGTTCTGGTTTCAATAAAAAAGGATGGTAAAAATATTGATGCTGTAGTCCAGGTTAGTAAGCAGGGTTTTATTTATATGCTTGAAAGAGAGACTGGTAAACCAGTGCATCCTATAATTGAAAGACCTGTTCCCACTTCTGATCTTAGAGGAGAACAAACTTCAGCCACCCAGCCATTTCCAACCGTGCTTCCACCTTTTGTACGGCAGGAATTCAGAGAATCTGATCTTAATAATATTATACCCGACTCTTCTTATCAGGATCTGAAGAAAAGATTTTTAAGTTATAAATCGGGTAAGATGTTTATTCCACCAAGTCTGCAGGGTACCATTGTATTACCCGGACTAACTGGTGGAGCAGAGTGGGGCGGACCATCTTTTGATCCTGCAAGTGGTTTGCTTTATATAAATGCCACTGAAATGCCATGGGTGGTTACTATGATAGATACCTTGAAAGAAAAACAACCTGAATCTGCTCAAACGAATTTGCAAGCCGGTAAAAGCATTTACGAAAAGAGTTGTAAAGGATGTCATGGCGCTGATCTCAAAGGCTCCGGCAATTTTCCTTCATTGGTCAATCTTCAGACAAAGTATAATGAGTTGAAATTTAAAGATATCATATCATCAGGAAGGAGAATGATGCCTGCATTTAAGCACTTTAGTGAAAACGATAAAACTGCTCTTGCTTCTTATTTATTGAATATTGAATCGAAGCAAAAGATGACTTTTAATCAGGTAGCCAAAGTAAATCATCCTTTCTATAGTTCACCCTACCGTTTTGGTGGCTACAAGCAGTTTTTAACCAAAGAAGGCTACCCGGGCATTACTCCACCCTGGGGCACTTTAAGTGCGATTGATCTCAGTACAGGCCGTTTAGTATGGAAAAATACCTTGGGTGATTATCCTGAATTGAAGGCAAGGGGAATTCATGCCGGTACAGAGAATTGGGGCGGATCTGTTGTAACTGCCGGTGGACTTGTATTTATTGCGGCCACCAGAGATGAGAAATTCCGGGCTTTTAACAAAGCTACCGGTAAATTATTGTTCGAAACTACTTTGCCAGCAGGCGGGTATGCTACACCTTCTGTTTATAGTGTGGGCGGTAAACAATTCATTGTAATTGCTTGTGGAGGAGGAAGAATGAGAACGAAATCAGCAGATACTTATGTTGCTTATTCAATACCTGATAAATAAAAGATTAAGCTTATAGAATCAGCGACTCGGAAACTAAATTTTAAGCATTATAATTTAAACCAAAATGGAAAGATCAACCTTTTTAAAATCCCTGGCGGGGATGGGTGTAAGCACTATCGGCTTGGGTTCATTAAGTTCATGTAAGCAGGAAGTTAGTAATATCAATCCGGATGTGATGCCATCCCATATTTCGGGTAGTTCACCCGATTTTGCGAAGATCAGGGAAGATTTCCCTCGGACAAGAGAGGAAGTTTATATGGATAATGCTTCAACTCACCCAATTAATATTTATACAGCAGCAGCTTTACATCGCTATGCGGAATGGGCTAAAAACGATGTAGGTGAACCCTGGTGGCCAAAATGGTCAGAGACACGCCAGGATTGTAAGGATAGCTTCGCCAAACTTATTAATGCAGATTCTGATGAGATAGCTTTTGCAAGAACTACTGTGGAAGCCGAGAATAACATTCTGAATGGAATGGATCTTAAAGGGGGAAATGTGGTAACAACGGATCTTCATTATGCGCCTAGTCTTTATGGTTATAAAATGCGCGAGAAACGTGAGGGCCTTGATGTGAGAATAATAAAACATAATGACTGGAAATTTGATGTGAAGGATTTTGAGGGCGTGGTTGATAAGAATACCAGATTGGTAGCGATTACATTAGTTTCAAATGTGAATGGTTTTCTGGTTAAGGATGTTCGGGCAATCGCTGACCTCGCTCATGCCAACGGAGCTTTGCTTTATATAGATATTATTCAGGGAGTAGGTGCTGTACCAGTGGATGTCAAAGCCATGGGTATTGACATGGCTGCCTGTTCTACCTTCAAATGGCTGATGGGTAGTAAAGGCTTTGGGTTTATGTATGTTCGTAAGGATTTACAGGACACCCGGGTTCTTCCAACCCAACATCATGGTACATTAAACTTCAATTATGGCCCCTGGACAGATGCTCCTGATTTAGCTTTAGGCGAGTTTGATTTCAAACCTACCACTGGTCCTGCGATGTATGAGGTTAGCTATCCGTCTTATGAAGGCGTATCCTGCGCTATTACGTCGATGAAATATATACATACCTTAGGAGTTGAAAATATCCGTAATCATGTTCGTACGCTAACGAGTCGTCTGGCAATAGAAATGCCAAAGATTGGTTATCCAATGATTACGCCCGAGGGTAACGAAAGCCCAATTATTGTATTCCAGGCTAAGGAGCCTGATGAGGTAATGAAGAAACTCCGTGCTGCCAAAATTAATGTGGCCATGCGATTTGGAAATAAATTGAGATTATCTCCCTCAATCTATAATAATCAGGCAGATATCGATCGTATTTTGGAAGTGCTTTCTTAAAACAAAGAGGAGATAAAAAATAAATATCTCCTCTTTGACATTATCTTCAAACTATAAAATCCTGTTAATAGCAATATTTAATTATTTTTGGTGACAGTGCATTGGGAAATGATTGTTTTCTATAACTTGTCACAATGAAAAAATTCTTTGTAAATAGTATTCACAATAGATTTAAAGTAACACTTTTTTTCAGTGTTACTTTTTTTATACTAGCAAATTCCACATTTGCAGGGCTTAAGTCTCTAAAGCCAGGTTCTAAACCTAATATTATCTTTCTTGCAATTGATGATTTGAATGACTGGATAAACCCTCCGGGATTAGGTGGATTGCCGGGTTTGAAAACTCCTAATTTCGATCGTCTGAGGAAAATGTCGATGTCGTTTACAAATGCACATATTCCATCACCTGCTTGTGCACCTTCAAGAGTCTCAATCATGACAGGTGTTAGTCCGGCAAGATCGGGTGTAACCGGTTGGAAGCATCCAGACTGGCGTAAAGTTCCCGCCCTGAGTTCCTTGCTGACTATGGAGCAGTTTTTCAAGGAGAAAGGCTATAAAACTCTGGCCGGCGGTAAAATTTATCATACATTGTCTCCTCCGCGTGCAACTTTAAATCAATCGGAAGCCAAAGGATGGGATTTTTATTATCCAAGTTTAAAAATTCCGGTTCCATTTCAGGTCAGAGCTCCTGAAGAAATTATCTCTCCAAAAAATTTCAAAGGTGTACAGCCAGATTATTTTACCTGGGGGCCAATTGCATTAGGTGATGATTATATGGCTGATTTTCAAATCGCAGAGTGGGCAAATTATGAACTGAGTCAAAAGCATGATAAGCCATTGTTTTTAGCTGTTGGATTGACTAAACCTCATGATCCATGGGAGGTTCCGCAAAAATATTTTGATATGTACCCTCTTGCCAGTGTTCCTGATTTGCCAATGAAGGAGGATGATTTAGAAGATGCTTTTGTCCACGGACGACGTTCACTCCATCGTTTTATCACTGATAATAATCAACTGAAGAAAGTTTTA
>CAZGWG010000221.1:2015-7289 GCA_964529165.1 uncultured Sphingobacterium sp. | reverse complement strand
GAGGCACTCTCCAATATAGTCTGGGCGCCTTTAAAGGATGGTTTAGCTTCGGTTTCACTTTCAGCGAAGTGGATGTGGGCCTGTAAGAATGAAGGGGAAGATGCCCGTTTATATGAAGCGGTTAAAGCTTGTTCTGACTTTGCGATTGAGCTGGGAATCAATATCCCGACAGGGAAAGATTCCTTGTCAATGAAGCAGAAATACCCGAATGATGAGGTGATTGCCCCGGGTACAGTGATTATCTCGGCAGCGGGCAATTGCTCTAATATCACCAAGGTGGTTGAGCCGGTTCTGAAGCGCAAAGGTGGGAATATTTATTACCTCAATTTGTCTCAGGATACATTCAAACTGGGTGGTTCATCTTTTGCTCAGATATTAAACAAGGTAGGAGCAGAAGTCCCAACGATTAAAGATTCAGCCTATTTCAAAAAGGCTTTTAATGTATTGCAGGATCTGATTAAGGAGCGTAAGATTCAGGCAGGGCATGATGTAGGCAGTGGCGGTTTGATTACTACTTTACTGGAATTGAGCTTTGCGGAAGTGAATTTAGGTGCTGATTATGATCTGAGTTCCTTAAATGAACAGGATACGGTAAAAGCATTCTTTCACGAGAACATCGCAGTAGTTTTCCAGGCTGATGAATCAGTGGAAGCTGTTTTCGCTCAACATGGGGTAGATATTTTTAAAATAGGAAGGGTTGCTGAAGGCAATTTAATCAGCATTAAGAATAACGGCGATTCATTCACGTTCAATGTGGCTGAAACGAGAGATACCTGGTACAAAACCTCATTCCTTTTAGATTCAAAGCAATCAAAGAACGGAATGGCGCAGGAACGTTATACCAATTATAAAAATCAGCCTTTACAATTTACTTTCCCTGCAAATTTTGAGGGTAAATTACCGCTTATTGCAAAGGGAGCTGCGAGACCAAAAGCAGCCATCATTCGTGAGAAAGGAAGTAATTCTGAGCGCGAAATGGCGAATGCGATGTATCTGGCCGGCTTTGATGTGAAGGATATCCACATGACCGATCTGATCTCGGGCAGGGAGAACTTAGAGGATATTCAGTTCATCGGGGCAGTTGGGGGATTCTCCAATTCGGATGTTCTGGGTTCGGCAAAGGGCTGGGCTGGTGCATTTTTGTATAACGAAAAGGCGAATACCGTCCTGAAGAACTTTTTTAAGCGTGAGGATACCTTATCGGTGGGCATTTGTAATGGCTGTCAGTTGTTTATGGAGCTTGAATTGATCAATCCGGATCATGAAGTTCATGGAAAGCTGCATCATAATACCTCACATAAGCATGAGAGTGGCTTTACATCCGTAAAAATCCAGAAGAATAATTCGGTGATGCTTTCTACATTAGAAGGTGCTACTTTGGGAGTCTGGATTTCACACGGAGAGGGTAAGTTTAATTTACCTTATGCCGAAGATCAGTATCATATTGTCGCTAAATACGGCTATGAAAGCTATCCTGCAAATCCGAATGGTTCTGATTTTAATACGGCGATGATGTGTGATGCAACAGGAAGACATTTGGTAATGATGCCGCATATTGAGCGTTCAACTTTCCCGTGGAACTGGGCGCATTACCCTGACAGAGGTCAAAAAGACGAGGTTACACCATGGCTGGAGGCTTTTGTGAATGCAAGGAAATGGATTGAGGGAAGCTTAAAGCAGAAAGCTTAAGGCTGGGATTCATTGCATAATAGGTTATCTTAAGCAATTTGTAATCCTACGAATCACTGTTGTCCGGTTAAAATAAATTTTCAGACAACATAGCCATTTACGTCCAACAAAGCATGTTTTTTAGCGTACGATAAAAAGCAAGCCCCTTCAGTACAGTTTCAATTATTATACTTCATTCACTGCCTTAAAACCTGCAATATTTTTACCTATAATGACAGGATTGTTCATAAGCTTTGGCCAAAGCACAAAATCTCCGTTAACGTTTTTTCCGCCTCAGCTGGTGCGGTAGGCACAGACAAAGCCATAGCACTAACTTTAGCAGCATCAGGTGCAGCGGCGGCATTTTGTTTCTTTTCTGCTGCAGGAAAAGAAAAAAGAATAATTATAAGACATAAATAAGCTCATTATCTCTACTATTTCGATTTTTCCCGGACACTACTGTCCTACGAATCATCTTAATCCTGCTAATCTGGTATATACGGACCTCCCCCCAACCCCCCTCCAGAGGGGGATAGCATGATGCTTATGGAATTGGAGTTTAATGGGAAATAATTGATTTTGAGTACAATTGTAATCATCGAAATCATATTAATCAGCAAAATCACAGTTTTGGCAATTGACTAAGCTACTAATCGTCTTAATCCTGCTAATCTGGTGTATACCGACCTCCCCCCAACCCCCCTCCAGAGGGGGATAGCATGATGCCTATGGAATTGGAGTTCAATGGGAAATAATTGATTTTGAGTACAATTGTAATTATCGAAATTACATTAATCAGCAAAATCACAGTTCGGGCAATTAATTAAGCATTATTCTGGTACTACGAATCCTAATTTCCTAAAGATTTTTATTCCCCCCTTAACCCGTTAAATTGAAATTATCCATATTTTTATGGGTAATCAATTACCTAACCATGCAGAAACATCTTTTTATCATTATGCTGCTCTTTTGCAGCATAAATGGCTTTTCGCAAAATAAGGATCATATCCTTGGGAAATGGCTTAATGCAACAGGTGAGGCTCATATTCATATTTACCCTGCGGGGAACAAGTATTTTGGTAAGATTGCCTGGATGAAAGAGCCACTGGATGTAAACGGGAAACCTAAGCTGGATAAGGAAAACCCCGATAGGGAACTCAGTAAACGTCCTATTCTGGGTATGGTTTTCCTAAAGGATTTTATCTATAAGGGAGGAATCTGGGAGGGGGGGAGTATTTACGACCCTAAAACCGGAAAAACATATAGTTGCAAGATCAGTGCAGATGGCAAAGATAAGATCAATGTGCGGGGTTTTGTGGGCTTTTCAATGCTTGGGCGCACTGAAACCTGGACCCGGGTGGAATGAGGCTCTATATTCTTTTAATTCTGATTTTCTTTCCGGTCTTTTCGGACCTGAAAGCTCAAACTATACAACTTTTACATCAGGGTACGGATAGCAGTCTTAGGGGATTATCCGTTGTGGATGATTCTGTAGCCTGGATAAGCGGCAGTAAAGGCTGGACTGCCCTGAGTAAAGATGGGGGTAAAAACTGGGACTGGCGGCAGTTAAAAGGATATGAAAAGCTGGATTTCAGAGATATTGAGGGCTTTTCAGCCAGTAGTGCCATTATGGTCAGTGCCGGTACACCTGCGGTAATCTTGTTAACAGATGATGGGGGTAAAAACTGGAAGGAAGTATACAGGAATGAATCGGCAGATATTTTTCTGGATGGTATGGATTACTGGGATGCTGAGCGAGGGATTATATACGGTGATCCGATTAATGGACAAATGGTTTTATTGGAAAGCAGGGATGGAGGCCGTAGCTGGCAGGATATCAGTAATCAGAATAAAATAGCCCTTGCCCCAGGTGAAGCGAGTTTTGCAGCCAGCGGAACCGCTGTTCGTACCGGAAAGGGCGGGAAGGTTTGGATTGCTACGGGTGGTACTCAGTCCAGGATATTCAGATCGGGTAATTATGGTATGAGCTGGGAAGTGGAGGCTTTACCGATTATTCAGGGTAAGCCCAGTACCGGAGCATTTTCCATTGCATTTTATAAGAATAAAGCAGGAGTAGCGGCCGGCGGTGATTTTCTTTCTGATACTTTGAGAGAGCATAACCTGGTTCTGACAAGGAATGCCGGTAAAAGCTGGATCAAGCCTCGGCAAAGTACCTTCGGTTATCGTTCAGCAATCGAGTATTTAACCAAAAATGAATTAATTGCTACGGGGCCAAGGGGTACCGACCGATCTGCAGATGCAGGTCGAACCTGGGTGAGACTTTCTGATCAGGGTTTTCATACGGTCAGAAAGGCAAAATCGGGCAATCTGGTCTTGCTGACGGGTGGGGAAGGGCGTATTGCTATTTATACGGACTAAAAGGATTTTGCTATTCAATTTTAAGACTTAAATTGCTTCTATGAATCTTGAATTCAATAAAAATGAGGACAGCAATAAGCAGCTTGTCTATGAGGTGAAGACCCGGCTTAAGAAAATTTATGCCGGTGGAGGTGAGAAGGCTGCTGCAAAGCAGAAGGAGAAAGGAAAGATGCTGGCCCGTGAGCGGATCAGTTATTTGCTGGACCCGGATAGCCGCTGGCTTGAGATTGGGGCTTTTGCCGCCGAAGATATGTATAAGGATGTTGGGGGCTGCCCTTCGGCAGGGGTGGTTACGGGTATTGGCTATGTTTCGGGAAGGCAGTGCGTAGTTGTGGCCAATGATGCAACAGTTAAGGCTGGTGCCTGGTTCCCAATGACCGCAAAAAAGAACCTCAGAGCACAGGAGATTGCGATGGAGAACCGTCTTCCGGTTATCTACCTGGTGGACTCGGCAGGCGTGTTTTTGCCGATGCAGGATGAGATATTTCCGGATAAGGAACATTTCGGGAGGATTTTTCGCAATAATGCCATCATGAGCGGCATGGGCATCGTTCAGATTTCTGCGATTATGGGGTCCTGTGTTGCCGGAGGGGCTTATTTACCGATTATGAGTGATGAAGCGATGATCGTTGAAGGAACAGGTTCGGTATTTTTGGCAGGGAGTTATCTCGTTAAATCAGCCATCGGAGAAGATATTGATAATGAAACCCTGGGTGGTGCAAGCACGCATTGTGAAATATCCGGCGTGACCGATTATAAACATCCCAATGATGCGGCTTGTCTGGATTCGATCCGCAAGGTGATGAGCATGCTTGGGAGTCCGAAGAATGCGGGATTTGACCGGATTAAACCAGCTCTGCCTAAACTGAATGAAGAAGAGATCTATGGATTCCTGCCAGAGAGCAGGGAAAACCCTTATGATATGCGGGAGATCATTCTTCGTTTGCTGGACAATTCTGAGTTTGAAGAGTATAAAGCCTTATACGGGCAGAGTATTATTTGCGGTTTGGGCCGGATCGATGGCTGGGCGGTGGGTATTGTAGCAAATCAGCGTAAGGTGGTGAAAAGCAAGAAAGGTGAAATGCAGTTTGGGGGTGTGATTTATTCTGATTCTGCTGATAAATCTGCCCGCTTTATTATGAACTGTAATCAGAAGAAGATACCCCTTGTGTTTTTACAGGATGTGACGGGCTTTATGGTTGGGAGTCGTTCGGAGCAGGGTGGAAT
>CAZGWG010000221.1:0-2005 GCA_964529165.1 uncultured Sphingobacterium sp. | reverse complement strand
AATTATCAAAGATGGTGCTAAAATGGTGAATGCAGTCGCCAACTCGGTTGTTCCTAAGTTTACCATTGTGATCGGTAACTCCTATGGTGCGGGTAATTATGCAATGTGCGGCAAGGCGTATGATCCGCGTTTGATCTTTGCCTGGCCCTCTGCGAAGATCGCTGTGATGGGAGGTCAGCAGGCTGCTAAAGTACTTCTTCAGATTCAGGAGGCCTCTTTAAAAGCAAAAGGAGAGCTGATTACCCAGGAGAATGAGGATGAATTATTAAATGAGATAAAAGACCGTTATGATGCTCAAACAACACCCTATTATGCGGCATCACGTTTATGGGTGGATGGAATAATAGATCCTTTAGAGACCCGCAAGGTAATTTCGATGGGAATAGAAGCAGCAAACCAGTCGCCAATAGAGAAGCCCTTTAATGCGGGCATTTTACAGACCTGAAGCAAGCAGATGAAACACTTATTTACCGGTATTTTTTTATTGGCAGCATTGGGTGTCAATGCCCAGAATGCTGCTAAGCTCCATAAGAAGGCTATTGTTGTGGATACGCATGGAGACATATTATCCGATCAGATCAAATCGGGTATTGATATTGGTGTACGCCAGCAGGGTGGAAATTTCGATCTGGTACGTGCTAAGGAAGGGGGGCTGGATGTGCAGGTTTTTTCGGTTTGGAGTGATTATACAGGGGGATTTGCACTTGCAAACAGGCAGATTGATTCACTGGATGCGCTGATCAGGCGACACCCCGGGCAGATTGCTAAGGTCAGTACGGCTTCCGGATTAAAACAAGTGGTGAAGGAGGGTAAAATGGCTGCTTTGTTTGGTGTAGAAGGCGGACACATGATTGAGAATAAGCTTGAAAACCTGGAATCACTTGCCAAACGGGGCATGACTTACATGACGCTGACCTGGAATAACAGTACGCCATGGGCGAGCTCTGCCTACGAAGAAACTTTTAAAAGGGATAGTTTGAAGCAGATCGGTCTCAGTGATTTTGGGAAGCAGATCATCAGACGGATGAATGAGCTGGGTGTGATTGTGGATCTGTCGCATGTGGGGGAGACTACTTTTTACGATGCGATTAAGGTTTCCGCAAAGCCGGTAATGGCCTCACATAGTTCAGCTTATGTGTTTAATGCGCATCAGCGGAATTTAAAGGATGATCAGATCAGGGCCATTGCTAAAACAGGAGGGGTGGTCTTTGTGAACTTTTATACCGGTTTTCTGGACAGTACCTATACCCTTAAACAAAAACAATACCATGAAAGGCATAAAGCTGAACTGGCCGCATTGACAGCGAAATATAATAGCCAGGCAAGGGCTTCGGAAGAGATTAATACCAAATACCGTCAGGAAATTGAGGATATGCGTGCTCCATTATCCCTGCTTATCGATCATATTGATCACATGGTCAGGCTTGTTGGTGCAGATCATGTGGGTTTAGGCGCTGATTACGATGGGGCAGAATCCTATCCTAAGGGCCTTGAGGATGTTTCAAAATACCCCTTAATTACTGCGGCTTTACTGCAAAGAGGTTATTCGGCTAAGGATGTGAAGAAGATACTGGGAGGGAATTTTGTGAGGCTTCTTCGGGAAGCTAAAAGTTGAAAGCTTAAAGCGGGATTGGTTTAATTTCAAAAATATTGTTCTTGAGTAAAAATTCCCGGGCGTTCACTATCCCCGCAGGCGGGGGAATAAAAGAGGGGGATGGAAAATGGTTTTAATCTGAAAGCTTAAAACTGAAATCAGGAGTTTGAGTTAAGATTCAAGATCGATTTTAACTCCACAATAAATCCTCCCCCTGCAACCGCACCTGGCTTTGGCACCCCCCCCCTCCGAAGGGGGACATGAACGATCCTTTTAAAGAAAAGGTCAATGCCATAACTTTAAATTCTCATTTCAATTATTAATTAAAATTCTCCACGAGACAGCTATCGGGTTGACCGTCATTTCCTTTAGGTTAGCTTCAACAAAATAATAGGTGTTATTATGATTGTT
>CAZGWG010000220.1:0-7352 GCA_964529165.1 uncultured Sphingobacterium sp. | reverse complement strand
TACTCATATTTTACTCATAAACGCTCATAAACGCCCCTAATCCACTCATAAACGCAGTTTTAAAATACCTGAAACTCTTCGGAAATAAAGGCTATATCTCAAAGGAGCTTTTCACTGAAATTTTGGCAAGGGCATACACCCGGTGACCAAACTGATAAGAAATATGAAACCGACCTTGCTTACACCGGTCATGGATGCCATCATGCCTGGCAAAAGAGCGATCACAGAAACCATTATCGATCAGCTCAAGAACATCTGCCAGGTAGAACACTCCTGGCATAGGAGCCCTAAAAGCTTTTTCAATAATCTGTTCGCTGATTTGATCACTTATCAATTAATGATAAAAAAACATCCTTCAAATTGGATCTCATCGATACAAAACAGCTCTTCTTACCTTTGTAGGTATATTCGAACTCATGTTAAACTAATAATTCCATCGTTTCATTTGCATTAAAGTTTATTTTGTATTTTCAAAGCTCGTTAATTTCGGAACTGCGGGCTTAATTCTGATTTACCGTTAACAATACTTGCATAAAACAGATTTTGGCTGAATCTTATACCCTGTAGTTAATAAAGGATTTAATTATCAATAATATAGATGAAACGAAGAAACGCACTTAAAGGATTAGCACTGCTTCCATTCGCAGGGACTGTGCTCAGAAATCAAACTGTTCAGGCAAATACTCAAGTTGCCGGAAGTAATGCCAATATAGAAACATTGCCATCAGGTTCGGCTGTATCTGCTTTTATGGCTGAAACAAATATTTTCCGGTCCATCGGTGTCGAACCAGTTATCAATTGTATGGGTACTTTTACGATTATTGGAGGTTCTTTAGAACGTCCTGCTGTTCGTGCTGCAATGGACGCGGCCGCACATAATTTTGTACAGTATGATGAACTGGCCGATGGGATAGGTCAGCGTTTAGCAGACCTTACAGGAGCTGAATGGGGTATGGTATCTGCGGGATGTGCTGCCGGACTAAAGCATATCACGGCAGCCTGTGTTACAGGAGGAAACCCCGAGAAGCTGATCCGTATTCCTGATTTGACCGGTTTTGATAAGAATGAGGTAATTATTCCTGATTTTTCAAGGAATGCCTATGATCATGCAATCCGAAACATTGGGGTTAAAATAGTGAGTGTTAAAACTCCCGAAGAGCTTAAGAAAGCCATCAATTCACGGACGGCGATGATCTATACCCGTTCAACCGACAGTGCTACCTTTACAGGGCAGCCTTTTTCACTTGAAGTGATATCCAGTATTGCTAAACCGTATGGGGTACCGGTATTGGTTGATGCTGCTGCAGAAAATCTGACCTTGCCTCCGGTTCATCTTAAGCGGGGTGCTACAATAGTTGCCTATAGTGGAGGAAAGGCAATTTGCGGGCCGCAATGTGCCGGATTAATGCTGGGAGATAAATCTATATTAATGTCTGCCTGGCAGGCAAGTTCACCTCATCATGGTCCGGGGCGTGATAATAAGGTTGGGAGGGAAGAAATGATAGGAATGATGGCTGCAGTAGAGGATTGGGTAAAGCGCGATCATGCAGCCGACTGGAAGAAGTGGCTGGGATGGCTGGATACGATTTCCAAAAGGCTAAGCCCGGTTGCAGGTCTGAATTTAGAAGTTATTGAACGCACTTTACTGGATAATAAAACACCGGTATTAAAAGTTAGCTGGGATCCTCAGAAACTTCATATCAGTGGATTTGAACTTGCTGAGGAGCTTGGAAGAAATAAACCAAGAATTGCAGTATGGGCTGAGGATCATAGTAATGGCGAGAGTTTTTTCAATATCACTACTGGGCAAATGCAGGCAGGTGAGGAGAAGATTGTTGCAGATCGGGTATTTGCTATTTTTTCAAAAAAGCGTAATCCTAAGCCTGAAAGCATGACAGTCCCGGCAGCAAATCTTAGCGGTCACTGGGACTTAAGTGTTCAGTTTTTTAGTAGTGTTAGTCAGCATTCCTTGAATATTGTTCAGGATGGTAATTGGTTAAGCGGAACTCATCGTACTGATTTTCATTCCGGAGGTATGAATGGGACAATAGAGGGAAATCAGGTCAGGATGCAAAGTGCGATGAGGATCGTAGGTGATGAACTTTCGTATCAGTTTTCAGGACTTATTAATGGAGATACCCTGTCGGGTGATATTCATCTTGGTGAGTACCGTACTGCTAAATTTACAGCGAAGCGAAATGAGCAGAAAGCGCCAAGAAGAAAAGTAAATATTCCTGCAGGTCCGCCATTGGCAACCTAATTGTTATGAAAAGCACTTTGCAAACTATACTATGACTAAACAGACATGAAATCAACAAGAAGATCAGTTATTGCGAGTCTTTTTTCGACCATTGCCGGACTTGCCGGGTACAGTCTGGTAGCTCGCTCCCAGACTCCTAAAAACAATGAGGCCTTGTTATTAAGTGGAGGAGCTTCACCTGATGTGACCTTATATCCCGGATCAATCAGGTATGGGAATCTGGTATTTGTTTCAGGCACTGGTGCTGATGCCGAATCGGTTTTTGATATCAGGGCAGATACCGATTTTGTTTTGAAAAAGATGGAGAAGCGATTGCTTGCTGCTGGGTCATCCATGGATAAGGTATTGAAAGTCACGGTATTTTTAAGTGATATGGCAGATTTTGAAGGGATGAACGAAGTTTACAGGGGAAGGTTTGGAGAAAAACCTCCGGTGCGTTCGACTGTAGCGGTTGCGAAAGGGGGAATTCCGGGCCGCTCAATTGTTGAAATTGATTGTATTGGGTATGTATAAATTCTGTTTTTAGGAAAAGGTCTAAATTAATTAAGAGTGTTTATTTTAAGAACGTTAGAATTTGTTGTTTATTATTTTTGATTTAAGGTTAAATGAACTAAATTAGGATTCCATTTTTGAGTGTTTACTATAAAATGAAAGTTTTAAATAATGAATCGGAACTTATTCAGTTGATTTCGGAAGGAAATGAAATTGCTTTTCGTGAGGTGTTCGATCATTTCAATAAAAAGCTTTACAACTACACTATTAAAATAATAGATGACGAGGAATTAACCGAAGAAATTGTGATGGATGCATTTATCAAGATATGGTGCAATCGTAACAAGCTTTGTGCTATTAATAATCTGGATGCATACTTATTTACTCTGGTTAAAAATCAAGCCTTTAGCGAACTAAAAAGAAGAGCGAAGGAAGCCTCTATTGTCAAGAGTTTGAGTAGAAGTCGTTCTGAATATCATGATAGTACTGAGGAAACAGTAATATCGAATGAATACCAACAGATTCTGAATAATGCAATAAATCAGTTGCCACCTCAACAAAGGATTGTTTATGGATTGAGTAGAGATGAGGGGCTGAAATATGATGAAATTGCAGATCAGCTAAAGCTATCTAAAAATACCGTTAAATCTCATCTAAAGAAGGCTTTATATACCATCCGCATAGTTATGTCCAATTATTTGGTTCTTCTATATTATGCATTTTTTCCTTTTTGATTTTTTTTTTCAAAAGGACTCACCCCATTTATCTTCTCAATAGTCTTTAGGTTATAATTGGTTTGCTGAATAGTAGCCATTAATTTGAGGATTATGTCAATACGAAGATTCAGATATCTCTTTCAAAAGTTTGTGAACAAGGAAGCCTCAGAAGAGGAGACTGCAGAGTTTCTTAATATGATTAAGGGGGGTGATATTGATGAAGAGTTAAAAATTCTATTAGAGGAATTTTGGAACGAGGTGTCAACAGATTCGGATTTAAGTGATAAAAAAGCCGATGAGATGTTCAGGAGGATTGTGACATCCCCAAGGGTAAAGGTTTTAAGCTTGTTTAGTAATCGTATTTTATTGTATAGATCGATTGCAGCAATTCTGATAATCGGACTTTCTTCACTTTTTTATTGGAATCAACCCAGGAATGGCGAGTTGAAAATGGCTCAAGTGAAAAGGGTGAATACTAAAAGTATTAATATGCCAGCCAGACGGTTCATTAACTTGCCAGATGGGAGTTCTGTAATTTTAAATAAGAATAGTAGAATTGAATTGAGTAAAAAGTTTGGTTCGAATGGCTTACGTGAGGTTCATCTTTATGGTGAAGCCTATTTTGACGTGACTCATAATCCAAATAAACCATTCATCGTTTATGCCGGAAAAGTTAAAACTACAGTGTTAGGGACGGCGTTCAATATTAAGGAGAGTTTATCAGCTAAAACAGTTACAGTTACAGTAACGAGAGGCAAAGTAAAGGTTGGAGATAGTCAAAAAACATTTAATGTTATTGTTCCTGATGAGCAGGTTGTGATCGATCAATCCTTAGCAAAGCATGTTAAAAAGCCAGTTAAGGCAGAAGCCGTAATTGAATGGACTAATGAGGATATCTACTTTGATGATGTAAATATTAAAGATGTTGCAAAGCAATTGCAGGAACGATTTAAAGTTTCAATATTATTCTCGAATGAGCAAATAAAGTCATGTCGATTTAGTGCCACTTTTATGAAAGGTCAAAGTTTAAGTCAGATATTGAAAGTAATAGGAGAATTTAATCATATTAAGTATCAGATTAAGGATAACAAAACAGTTATTTTGGATGGATCTGGCTGTAAATAATTGATTGTCAAATAATATAAATTTTTATAGAAATGTCAAATATTGAGATTATGAAAACGGCATTACCACCATGAAAAAACCGGTAAACACTTCACGGCAATGAAGTATTTACCGGCTAAAAGTAAGGTATTAAACCTTTACTTCTGTTTAATTAACAAATCCTGGGAAAGGAAATTTATCAACTAAAACTGCGTAAATATATGAAATATTTTACAAAATCTGCACTTGGGAGTACCCAAGAGGTTTCTATTGCAGAGCATTCTAATCAAAAACAACTTATAGTAAAAATTATGCGGATCGGATTTATATATGCGGGCTTGCTGTTAATTACTATGCAGGTTTTATTAGCTCTGCCTGTTAAAAGTCAGAAAATCGGATCTGTTAGAGTCAATTTGGAATTGAAGAACGAGTCCTTACTGACTGCATTAAAGAAGATAGAGGCTCAGACACCATTTAGGTTCGTTTATCGTAAGGGAGAACTGACAGCAGTGCCTTCACGAACCGTAAATGCCTCAACCTATACAGTAGAAGAAGCACTTAATCTATTATTGGAAAACACTGATTTTTTCTTTAGACAAGTTGAGAATAATGTATTAATACTACAGGATGATGATTCCAAGACGTCTTTAAGACTAGATTTACCTAAAGCTATAACGAACTTAGATATCCCAGTTAGAGGACAGGTGAAGGACTCGAAAGGGGTTACATTGCCAGGCGTTAGTGTTTTAGTTAAAGGAACTACAATCGGGACATCTACTGATTTAGATGGGAAGTATACTATAAATGTTCCTGATGGTAATCCTACACTTGTTTTTACCTATATAGGATACGACACGAAAGAAATAGTTATAAATAACCAAACTGTATTAAATGTTCAGTTGTTAGAATCTAATACCTCTTTAAGTGAAGTAGTTGTAACTGCTTTAGGTATTAAAAGAGAAACTAAGAAATTGGGTTATTCAGCCACGGCAATTGCTACAGATCAACTTGCCGCCAATCGTACAACAAATATTGGGAATAGTATTGTTGGAAAAGTAGCAGGAGTAAATGTTACTACTCCATCAAGTGGTCCTGGTGGATCATCTAAAATTAGGATTCGTGGACAATCGTCATTTGGAGGTGATAACTCACCACTAATAATTGTTAACGGTGTCCCAATAAATAATAATGCTGTATCTGGTGGGTATCAAAATTCTCAAAATCCATCTGGCGGATCATCAGATCAAGGTGATGGTCTGCAAAGTATAAATCAGGACGATATAGAGTCAATGACGGTTTTAAAAGGTGCAGCGGCTTCTGCTTTATATGGATTTAGAGCAAAAGATGGTGTAATTATTATTACGACTAAATCAGGAACGAATAGTGTGGGGATTGGAGTTGATTATTCTTCTAATTTCCAAGTTTCTACTGCATTAGATTTTACTGATTTTCAATACGAATATGGTCAGGGTGAATTTGGTAAACGACCGACAACGGTAGCTGAGGCACAGAGTTCAGGTATCTGGAGTTTTGGGGAAAAGTTTGATGGCCAGTCCGTCCCTCAATTTGATGGCTCTACACAACCTTATTTACCTAATAAAAATAGAGTGCGTGACTTTTATGAACAGGGCTTGGAGTGGACTAATTCTTTATCATTGTCAGGTGGTAATGATAAAGGAGGCTTTAGGTTATCATTTGCAAATACCAATTCGGGGGCAATAGTGCCAAATTCTGATTATAAGAAGAAAATACTAAATCTGGGACTCAATTATAAATTCACTCCTAAGTTATCAGCTCAATTGAATATGAATTATTCAAATGAGTTTAATCGTAATCCGCCGCAGATCGGTATTGAAGGGTTTAGTATGAACACTACCATTTTCACAATGGCAAATAGTATTGACGTCAACTGGATGAAGAACTATATGGATGCCAATGGAAATGAAATGCCATTAGCAAGATTTACAGGAAGAAATAATCCATATTGGCTTGCTTTTAAAAAGTTTGAAAATATTAAAAGAGATCGTTTGTTTGGTAACGCATCTGTGCGCTATCAACTTAAAGACTGGCTTTATCTACAAGGCAGGTTTGGACAGGATTATTATACACGTCCGTATGATTTTAATAGGCCAACAGGCTCACGAAATCTGGCGGCACCAGTTTCAGGGTTCAATGGAACATATTATCAAGAGGTTAGTACTTTTAAAGAAAGTAACATTGACTTCTTGATTGGTGGAAATAAAACTTTTGGAAAGTTTGGTGTTGATGTTTCTCTTGGAGGGAATCAATTACGTCAAACAGATGACAGGTTAAGTACAAGTGTCACCAATTTTTTTGTAAGAGACTTATATACAGTTAGTAATGGTCAAATTAAGAATCCAAATTACTCATATAGTGATAAAAGGGTTAATTCATTCTATGGTTCAGCAGACTTCTCATATAATAATTATCTGTATTTAAATTTGACAGCTAGAAACGACTGGTTTTCAACACTAAATCCAAATTCAAATAATTATTTGTATCCCTCCGCAAGTGCTAGTTTTGTCTTTTCAGATGCACTTAAATCGTTGCCTTCATGGTTGAGTTTTGGTAAAATCAGGGCGGCATATGCTGAAGTTGGAGGTGATACTCAGCCTTATACAAATAACTTATATTATTCAATTAGTCCCAATAATTTTAACAATTCCGCTCTTGGCAATATTAGTACTAATATTAGAACAAACGCTAATTTAAGACCGTTAATAATCAAAGAAACAGCGGTTGGAATTGATTTGAGCTTA
>CAZGWG010000219.1:400-7396 GCA_964529165.1 uncultured Sphingobacterium sp. | reverse complement strand
CCGCACCAGTCCCGATAGCAATCGGGACGGAAAAAAACGTTAACGGAGATTTTGTGCTAGGGCCAAAGCTTATGAACGGTTCTTTCAGTATAGGTAAAATACTGCAGGTTTTATGTCAGTGAAATTATAAAATTTAATATCGAACCGAAAGTGGCTTGCTTTTTATCTGTAAATTTAATTTAACTGCAGAACATTGAAGAATGAATTAGCTTTCAGCTTTCATCTTTAAGCTTGAATCAATAGACTATGGTATACCTGTATTTAAAAGCGATTCATATCATCTTCGTGGTCAGCTGGATGGCGGGGCTCTTTTACATTGTACGTCTGTTTATTTACCATGTTGAGGCGAATGAAAGGCCTGAGCAGGAACGCATCACACTTCAGAAACAGTTTGAGATCATGCAGCATAAGTTGTGGTATATCATTACCACTCCTGCCATGGTGCTTTCGGTTCTTGCCGGAATAGGTATGATCTGGCTTAATCCTGAATTACTAAGCATGAACTGGATGCTGGTTAAACTAGCTTTTGTACTGGGGCTGCTGATCTATCATTTTATCTGCCAGAATATAATAAACAAGCTTAAGCGCGGTGTTTTCAGCTGGACTTCCACTCAACTGAGATTCTGGAACGAACTTGCTACGATCTTTCTGGTTGCCATTGTCTTTACAGTGATTCTGAAAAGTGCAGTTGATTGGGTCTATGGCTTAAGCGGACTGATCCTCTTCAGCGCGGTCATCATGGCTGCAGTTAAGATCTACAAGTATTACCGATTGAAAGGTAAATAGATTCTCCGCGATTAGCCCTCTCTTTCAATTTTGATACCAATAGAAAAGGGATGTGTCGCACATTGTCCCTTTCCTTCGTCTTATATTAAATCCATCTATATGAAAATCTCCCTAAAAATTGCATTAATCTTAATGGTATTCACATCTGTAAGCTGTGATAAAGAAGAAAGACTACAGTCAAAGCTGGAGGGCACCTGGGAATTGAGACATATTGAGGGCGGTTACCGACCAGCAAATTCCCCTTTTGATTATGAACCCGGAAATGGCAATATCCTGAAATTTGATGGAAATAAATTTCATCAAAAAAACGGAACTAACCCTGCTATAAATGGCACCTACACCATTATTGAAGAAGAAACTAATGTAAACGGTGAAAAACTATCTTATAAAATAGATTTTCAAAGTGATCAGAATGTAATAGATCCTTACTTTAAAATTTCCGGGGGTAAATTAATCCTGTATTATGGGCATATTGCGACGGATGGGTTTGTGAGTAGCTATGAGAAGGAATAGGGATTAAGGGCATCACTAGGGTTTAATTGGAGTTAGATATAACGGTTTGGGGCTTTAAGCTGTAGCGATTAATACACTTCGCCCGGCCTTTAGCACTAAATTAGTTAGAAAGCAGATGAGATCAAATAACATTGACCGCTATAGCTCGAGGGCGTTGTTACAGGCTGGTGTTGTACACGAATTGTGATAGTGAGAGTGAAAGATAGCCTCAGTTCTTATCTTTTCTTTCTTTCCATTTTCAATTCTCTCTCGATTAGGAACTCATTTATATCGATGCATTTTACTCCATTTTTTGTGGCAACACCAGGGATCTTGTTGGGTTTAGTTTTGCTTTCGTTGGTTATCAATATGTGATTGTGGGTTTTGCAAAAAGCTATCAAATAAGGATCGGCTTCTTCTTTTCCTTCCGCTTGTTTTTTAGCGTCGAAGAAACCTGATTTATATTCTTCGTTAATTATAGGAATGGCAGTATTTATGCTTTTCGCATCAGTAGGGACAACCAAAAATCGTCTCCACTTTTTAACCCATTTCTTTAGAAAGTCCTGTTTGCCTTCATAACTGTTAATTTCATCTTCAACAAAATCTATAGTTATGAAAAGGCCCTGTTTGATCAATTCTTCAATTTCTTCCCAGATAGCGGTAAATACAGGATTTTCGTATTTGAAAGTAGATTCAAGCATTATTAATGCACTGGTGTCGACCACATACACATTTTTCCCTTGATTGAAATCTAACTGCATTTTTTAAATATTTAACAATTGACGCGTCCTAGAAATATAGGACAGTTTTACTCCTAAGAAATCTGACAAATCTTTAAGATCAATCCGATTTTGGTCAAATGCTGAAAATGCTAGTGAGATGTATGTTCTTCCTTTTTCTTTAATCGTTTCTTTCGCAAGATTTCTGCCTTCAGGATGTTTAGCACGTCCAAATGAAGGTTTGTTCCAAGCCAAATGTCGATTTTTGTAGAATTCTGGTGTAGTTAGATTGCTTTCTAATAAGCTTCTCAAAATGGCCAATGGGCCAACATGGAAATAATTAGCTAGTTCAATTAATTCCTTATTTGCCCAAATTTTCTCGCCTTTTGCCGCATGTTCTATTACAATATTCATCTGTAAAAGCTCAGATACGGGAATTAATATCTCAGCGGAAAAAGCGTTGCACCATTTTTCAATTTGAATACTTGTATAATCAGATAAGTCACATAATCCACCTTCATTTAGTATTACGTGCCCTAATTCGTGAAATAGCGTAAAAATTTTAGCCGTCGTCTGCTCGCCACCTCTTTTAATTCCTATAATGGGAATCGGCTCATCCACAATCGAAAAACCCCTCAAATTATCTTGAGTTAAACTCAGTTGAAAGACTGCAACCCCCATGGACTCTACCTTTTCAATATATGCTTCTAAGGCTAGACTCATATTTGTGTATTGTCGGATTTCTTCAATATGTAATTCCTGACGTACTTTCTGTGCAATTACAGCAGGATTATCCTGCAATGATGCTTTATATTGAAAACGTGGAGTTATAATTCCGGCATCCTGTTTCAACTCAAGTAAAGAAACCACAAGTGCTCGTGCTTTGCGAACCGCCATAATGGTTTTTTCATGAAAGTTTCCAATGTCTTTTGAATCAACTGTTCTTCTGTCCGGGGGTAGTGGTTTTTCTTTTGGAGGAGTTGTTAATAATAAAGTCGCAATTGTTCTTTTATACGTCTTTGATAAATCTTTTAATTCCTCTAAAGTTGGTTGTTTTTCCCCTTCCTCAAGCTGTATTAAACGTTTAGCTGGTATCCCAGTTTTTTCAGATGCATTAGCACGATTTAATACAATTGCTTCCCTAGCCCATACAAGGACTTGATGATTTACAGCTATGGTAATGTGATCTTTCATCGATGATCTTCAAATTTAGCTATTATTCTAATGCCTTTAGGTGCTTCTTTTTCGGTTGTGGGTTTTTTGCACTGTCCTTCGTTACGCTTGTCTGTAAATTATTTATACACGCTATAAAAACTCCCAAGCCACCCAAATGAGCTGACTTGAGGCTATTTTATCACGCTTTATTAAATATCCCCATTCTCAGCCCAATTACCTAATCCAAATTGAAAATTATAAAAGCAATTATATCGATCGTTCAATTTAAATAGAACCAGATGAAAATTCCCAGGCAAGTCGCCTGTCTACAATTCCATTAAATTCAACTCGGGTAGCATAAAGGTTAATATACTGTGTATATTCTCAGGCCATATTCAACGGATGTTGGTCGGATATTAGACGGACTTTGGTCGGACCTATGACAATTGTACCCGACCAAAGTCCGAATAAATTGTGACTAAACAGCATTTAAAATTTGTATTACTAAAGGACCTTAAGTCCAATTAAGACGGACATTAACATAAGAAGGGCTAAAAATATGGCGGTTCCAGTAGAGAGGCTTTAGCGGCAAAGCAGAATTATGTTTATACCAGGATCCCAAAATGATTCTAAGCAATTGCCGGCATGTATTCGGAATCTGTATTTTTATAGTAATTTGCTCCTGTTAAATGGCCCGAATCTTTCCAATGAAGAAAATTCTATTCTTATTCATATTTAGTGTTTTATTTTATTCCTCAGAAGCGCAGATTTTAAATGATAGTCTGGAGTATCGTATACGTCCTGATAGTCTCAGGACCGGGGAACTTTATATGAGTATACATAACTTCAATTACCTTCGGAATTATGAGTACTTTAATAAAATTCAGGATGGTTATACCTTCTTTGGGGCTCAGTTGGAACCACAGCTTGTTTATTTTGCCCACCGCAGGCTGGTTGTAAATGCGGGTGTTCATCTGCGTAAGGATTTTGGAGGCAGGGGAATTTACAGGAGCTATCCCTTATTTAGTGTGAAATACCAGCACCGAAATACGACTCTGGTGAATGGTGTGCTTGATGGTAATATCCATCATAGGATGCTTGATCCGATCTATGATTTTGAAAAAAAGATCACTGAGCCTGTAGAATATGGAACCCAGTTTATTATTAATAGCAGGAATTTATTTCTCGATGCTTTTATCAGTTGGAAGAAAATGATCTATAAGCCGAGTCCGGTGCAGGAACAAATTCTTGGAGGACTCTCAGCCGAACTTAATCTGATTAAAAATCCTGATATAAGTTTATCGATTCCGGTTCAATTAACTGTATTTCATCAGGGTGGTCAGATTGATGTAGCTGATGACCCGTTGCAGACTCTGGTCAATTCGGCTATTGGTTTTAAATTGAAGCTTCCGTTTTCTGGCTGGATCAAAAATCTCAGAACAGAAAATTACCTGCTTTCTTTTAATGATTTTTCATTTACTGATCTCCAGCCTTATTCGCAGGGCTATGGCTGGTACCTGAATGCCGGTTTTGATACCCATAAGTTTGGTTCATTAATGGGAACTATCTGGAAAGGAAATTCCTTTATTTCTTCGAATGGAACGCCATTGTATCAAAGTGTTTCCCAGCATATTGTTCACGCCGGGTATACTGAAAAACATAGGAAGCTATTGATTCTCCGATACTCCTATCAGCAGAAACTGATTCCTAATCTTTATTTAGATTTCCGTTTTGAGCCTTTGATGGATTTGAATCGCCCTGCAGGTTCAAGAAAGATCGAATTCTCAAATTCCTCTTTCCTGATGTACCGGCAGGAGCTTAGGCTTTATAAGCCTAAAGGAAAATAAGTGCTGCCAGGGCTATGCCTGCAGGAATCCCCTGAATGTAAAATATTGACCTCTGGACGCTTAATGCCCCATAAATTCCCGCAATCAGCACACAGCCAAGGAAAAACATGGCGACATTCTTCGACCATGCTTCATCCTGAATGATGAGTGACCAGATCAGACCAGCGGCGAGGAAACCATTATAAAGGCCCTGGTTGGCTGCCATTGATTTTGTTTTCTCGAACATATCGGCCGACATCGATTTAAAGGTTCTTCTCCCGGCAGTTGTCCAGGCAAACATTTCGAGCCAGAGGATATACAGGTGCTCAAGAGCAACAAAAGCGATTAGTATTTTGGCGATTAATGTCATAATCTATTTTTTTATGATTAATCAATATAATCATTATCCTCATAAAGACGCAGCCGGTTTTTCAGCATGATCACTTCTTCCTGTAAACGGCTCATTCGTCCAAGCAGATGGTCAATGGTGTCAATTCCTTCCGGATTAATCTCCAGTTCCCGGTGCAGTCTGATCATTCTTTCCAGTTTTTCAAGTTGGTCTTCAGGGATATAATCGGTCTGCTGAACATGTACAATTTCAACCAATCCAAATTCCTTCAAATTGCTGATGAATGAGAATTCAATGTTATGGTAAACACAGAATTCACTTGCAGAAATTAAGTTTGCCTTAGCCATGGCCTTATTTTCTAAGATTTGATAATTCCTTAAATAATTCCTTCTCCTTTTCGCTGAGGTTTGAAGGGATCTTCACAGTATAGGTGATATACAAGTCGCCAAACTGGTTTTCATTTTTATAAACCGGAAAACCCTTCTCTTTGAGTTTTACTTTTGTGCCGTTTTGAGTTTCAGGTTTCACAGGTAGCTTGACTTTTCCACTCATGGTATCAACAGTAATTTCAGCACCAAGTACTGCGGTATAAAGATCAATTTCTACATTCTTGTACAGGTCATTTCCGACACGTTTGAATTCAGGATCATTTGGAATGGAGAAGGTGATAAAAAGATCTCCGTTCGGACCACCGTTAATTCCGGGGCCACCATGCCCCTTTATTTTGATGGTTTGACCATTCTCAATTCCGGCAGGGATAGTGAGTCTGATATTTTTGCCATTAACGGTAATGGTTTGTTTTTGGGTGGTGTAGACATCTCTTAAATTGAGGCGAAGTTCAGCATTGAAATCCTGTCCCTTAAAATTTGCCTGCCTGCTTTGCCCTGATGATTTTCCGAACATAGAACTGAAGAAATCTGAGAAGTCCTGATCGCTGAATGAGCCGGTATAACCTTGCTGCCCGGTATTTCTGCTGCCGGATGGTCTGCCTTGTCCTGATGATTGAAACTGATCAGCATGTTTCCAGTCTTTACCGTACTGATCGTATTTTTTTCGTTTTTCAGGATCACTCAAAACTTCATTTGCCTCATTGATCTCCTGAAATTTCTTTTGTGCATCCTTATCATTTGGGTTTACATCAGGATGATATTTCCGGGCCATTTTTCGGTACGCTGCTTTAATATCTTTATCTGTTGCAGATTTAGTTATTCCGAGTGCCTGGTAGTAGTCGATGAATGCCATGTATAATTATAATCAAAATTATATAATAAAAATACGGATAAGTTTGGGATGTTAAGGGGTTCGATAATTAAAGTTATCGAATGACAAATCAGGGGAAGGGGATGAGGAGGTTCCCGCTTTCGCGGGATCCGATAGTTATCGGATAGAAAATTGTTTGGGATAGATGGGGGAGATGACAAATATGGAGGGAAGTTTAGTGAGGTTCCCGCTTTCGCCACGATGACAAATCGTTTTAAAACCTAGAATACGGCGCGGGGGGCGGAATCGTATTTCCCTCTGGCCATTTTTATCACTGTACCATTGCCCCAAGCCCTCTTACATCTTCTGGTTGGTGTTTCCCTCCAAACAAAAGTAAAATACTCTCGCAAAGACGCAGAGACGCGAAAAATATCTTCCAAAATGAATGATTTATATTAAGGACTTTGCG
>CAZGWG010000219.1:0-390 GCA_964529165.1 uncultured Sphingobacterium sp. | reverse complement strand
GGGAATACAGTGTTCATACAATGGGGTGGCGGGTCAAGCCCAATGTCATTAAGTTAAGGATTACGATCCTGACGAAAGTCAGGATCTCCTCCAATAATAAAAAAAGCATTGTCATCCGATAGCAATCGGATCTGGCGAAGGCCAGAACCTCCTACCCCTTAACTTAATGAAATCCCGCCATGACAATCGATTGGTGGTGGTAAGGAGGTTCCCGCTTTCGCGGAATGACAAATCAGGAGTAGGGGAAAGGGAGATTCCAGCCTTCGCTGGAATCGGTTCAGATCACTTACTACTTTTAATAAACCAATCCGCAGGGAGATCATGCCAATCTGGGTTCAGTTTTTCAATCAGATTATTTTTCCAGGATCGTTGCCAGGTCTTTAATTGTTT
>CAZGWG010000218.1:0-7421 GCA_964529165.1 uncultured Sphingobacterium sp. | reverse complement strand
CGGAAGTCCGCCAAATGATAAAATTATCATTCTGGAGGATACAAATGGTGATGGAAAAGCAGACAAGCATACCGTTTTTGCTGATAGCCTCTATATGCCCCTGGGATTTGAATTAGGGAATGGTGGAGTGTATGTTTCTCAGCCACCAAACCTGATGTTTTTAAAAGATACCAATGGCGATGGTAAAGCCGATGTTAAAGAGATAATTCTTCATGGCTTTGGTACAGAAGATGTACATCATTCAATTTCTGCTCTCACCTGGGGTCAGGATGGTGCATTGTATATGCATATGGGTACTTTTCTTCATACTCAGGTAGAAACGCCTTATGGACCTCAGCGATCGGCTTATGGTGAAACCTGGCGATATGATCCGATCACGATGAAACTGGAACCTTACGTTTCATATCCTTATGCCAATCCATGGGGAAATGTCTTTACACGAAATGGCACACATCTGATTGGAGATACCTCAACAGGGATGAATTATTTTGCACCTCCGCTTACTGTAGCGACTGATTATCCTGTAAAGCATGTCGAAATGAAAGATATGCTAACCCTTAAGATTAAACCCAAAACCTGCGGGATGGAAATTGTGTCAAGCAGGAACTTTCCCGATAATTACCAGGGTAATGTGCTCTTTAATACATTTTTGGGATTTCAGGGAATCACAAATCATTCATTGTCTGAAGCAGGAAGTGGTTTGATTGGTAAGGAGGAGGAACCGATTCTGCAATCCAAAGACCCACAGTTCAGACCGGTTGATCTTCAGTTCGGCCCGGATGGAGCCCTTTATTTGGCAGATTGGTTCAATCTGGTCATCAACCATGGAGAGAGGGCCTTGCGTGATCCTGATCGGGATAAAACCCATGGCCGGATTTGGCGGATAACTTATACCGGCAATGCATTACTTAAGCCAGTCGATATGAGCCGTCTTAAGATCGATCAATTGCTGGATCAGTTAAAGGAATACGAAGACAGAACAAGATACCGGGCCAGAATTCAACTGACGGAGTATCCTGAACAGGAAGTTTTAACGGCTTTGCCGCAATGGCTTAGCAAACTCAGTAAGACTGATATAAATTATGAGCAATACCAGTTGGAAGCTTTATGGATGTACCAGAGATTACATCAGACAAATGAAGTTCTATTGAATAACTTATTAAAAGCTAAAGATGCCAACATCAGGGCAGCTGCGACCAGGGTTTTGTTTTACTGGATGGATGAACTGAAGAACACACAGGAAAGACTGATAAGCATGTCTAAAGACTCCTCTCCAAGAGTACGCCTGGAGGCAATAGTTTCCCTGAGTCATTTCAGGAACGAGGCCAGCCTGATGGCTTTACTCGCCGCTTCAGAAATGCCAATGGATGACTATATCGTTTACGCACTAAAGGAGAGTTTTAAACATCTGCATTCCATTTGGATGGAGAAGTTTAAAAAGGATAAAAACTTTCTTTCAAACGAGCCAGAGAAGATGATACTGCTGCTTCAACCGCTTTCTTCTGAAGAAGTATTAGCTATGCCGGGCTACTTTAAGAAGGACCCTGAAGCACCGATCTATACGAGAAAGCCTTTGTCAGAGAAATTCTATAATGATTTTGCGGATGTGAAGGCGGTTTCGGATTTCAGGAAAACATTGAATACGGTATCTGGTGCCTCAGAATCAGAAGGAACTGAAATTAAGGGAAGAACTGTCATCCAGTTATCAACCATAAGCAGCAAAATGGCCTATGATAAACTTGTAATAAACATCAAAGCTGGGAGTTTGGTATCCCTTATTTTTAAGAATCCTGATGAAATGCCTCATAATGTAGTAATCATAAAACCCGGTTCAAATGAGATTGTAGGAAAAGCTGCAGATGCGATGGCCAGCAGGAAAGATGCATATGCAAAGAATTTTATTCCTGCCATTCCCGAGGTACTTTATTCAACTCCACTGGTAGGAACTGGCGGTACCTTCAGACTTGATTTTAAAGCACCTAATAAATCTGGTGAATATCCATTTATTTGTACTTTTCCGGGGCATTGGAAGATCATGAAGGGGGTGATTAAGGTGAATTAGATTGTCTTGAAGAGGTTTTAAGTGCCAGTTATTCACCAGCAGGTGTCTTGAACTGGAGGCCTGGGATTCTGAAAACCTATCCAATTAACTGCTTTACGAGAATAGGAATCATAATCTCATCTAATGGATGAGCTTATGAGAATAAATTTCAAGAAATACATTTGTATTACATGGATATTGAAAATAAGCATTGAAGTCAATCAGTATCCAGACTATAGCATTGCCAAATCTGAGAACTAATCTCTCATTACTAATAAGTTCTCAATCCCTGGCAAATTTTATTGCTAAAGACGAAAATTCTGTTTAAGTTTAGATTAAATTCTTACAACAAAGTAAGATTGGCCAGTCCGGGAGATTCTGAAATTTAGATTGAACCTGGCAGTGTATGCTCAGATTAGCTTGAGATTTAATATTACAGATAAGCTTCTAAATGTAATGTACTCAATGGATCAAATCCCAAAGAAACAATTTTTGAATTTTAGTTTCCTGAAAACACTGCTGGTGTACAGCCTTCCCATATGGTTTTTATTAGGTGTTTTTTTGCTATTCAATGGGATTTATACAGAACTTCTCAACTATTCAGACCTGACAAACCGTACAGATAAGGTTTACAGCAGTTTCAGAAACCTGGGAGTTGAGATGAATAAAACTGCTACAGGAAATTCAGAGCTTATTGAAGCCAGAGGCAAGCTGAAAGACCTGACGTTTTTTTTTCCGGATAGTCAATACCTTATGAAGCAATTGGAGTTGCTGAATTCGACTGCTAACGATACACTTAATTTGAGAATTGCCCGTCAGTTGGATAAAGAAATCCATGCGGAGCTTCCCTGGATACTCGGAACCAAGGTTTTAGACTCTTCTATTAAGAGTATAACAAATCCTCATATTACTGCATTGCAAAATATTGATTCCCTGATCAATGCCGGAATCAAAAGGAGCAGCTTTTTGCTGAATTACAGGCGAAAGGAATTTGAGAAGTCTCTTTGGAGCCTGCAGCTATGGATTATTTTATTTTTTGCCCTTTCAATTATATTATTAGTTTATACTAGTTATCACCTCTATAAAGAAAGAGTAAAGACAAAACTTAAGGAATATGAGCTCGGAAAGAGCGAAAAGCGTTTCCGGACACTTGTTGAGAAAAGTACAGACATCATCGCTATGCTTGATAGTAAAATGTCTCCTGTTTATCACAGCCCTTCAGCCGAGCGCTTCCGCGGATATAACCCTGATGAAGGCAAGAAAGCAATCGAAATGGATGATGTTCATCCGGATGATCAGGATGGTCTTAAGGATATTATAAATCAGGTGAATTCTGAACCGGGTAAAGTTGTTGATGCTTTGTTCAGAGTAAGGCATAAATTGGGGCATTATTTATGGCTTGAAGGTACTTTCGTGAATTTACTCCACGACCCTGATTTAGGTGCAATAGTTGCGAATATGCGGGATATTACTGAGCGCAGAAAAGCTGAAGATGACCTGAAGCAGAGTATGAAAGAAATTTCTGATTATAAATATGCACTTGATGAGTCAGCAATAGTTGCAATTACAGATCAAAAGGGTGTTATTGAACATGTTAATAATAATTTTTGTGCAATATCAGGTTACACTAAAGAAGAACTTATTGGTCAGGATCATCGCATAATAAACTCAGCTTTTCATCCTAAGGAATATATCCGGGGTTTATGGAAAACAATTGCGAATGGCCAAATATGGAAGGGAGAATTAAAAAACAAGGCGAAGAATGGCAGGTACTATTGGGTAGATACTACTATAATTCCCTTTTTGAACTCCGATGGAAAACCTTACCAGTATGTGGCTATTCGTTCTGACATAACTCAACGTAAGCAGGCAGAAGAGGAATTGCATCAGAAAACTAAGCAGATTGAGGATATCCTTGATCGTATTGATGAAGGATTTATTGCATTAGACAAAGAGTTCAGGTACACCTATGCAAACAAAAGAATTGGGGAAATGACCGGACGTGAACCGGCATCTTTGATAGGGAAAAATGTATGGGATGAATTTCCGGAAGCAGTTGGATCGGCCACCCAAAAGGCTTTCGAACATGCATTTAATGAGCAGTGTTATTTATGTGATGTTGATCATTATCCTCCTCTGGACCTGTGGCAGGAAAATCATATTTACCCTTCAGAAGATGGAATTGCCGTATTTATCCGTGATATCAGCCAACAAAGGCGGCATGAGCAAGCAATTAGTACCGCTTACCAGCGTCTAGCCTTCCACTTCACGAACACTCCGATGGGGGTAATGGAATGGGATCCGGAAGGGAAAGTGGTGCAATGGTCTCAACAAGCTGAAATCATATTTGGCTGGAAAGCCAGCGAGATAATTGGTAGAAATTTTTCTGAGCTAGAAATTATCTTGCCTGAACAGGCATCCGCAGATCAAGAATTGAACCGTAAACTTCTTAATGGTGAACTGGAACGAGTAATTGGAAGCACAAAAAACATAACCAAAACTGGCAATATAATTTTTACCGAATGGTATAATTCTGTTCTAAAAGATGATGACGGAAAAGTAATATCTATTGTTTCATTAATAAATGATATTACTGTCCGAAAGGAAGCTGAACATTTGATAATCAGTCTTAATCAGGAATTGGAAAACAAAGTGCTTGCCCGTACAGAACAGCTTGAACAGGCCAACAAAGATCTGGAGGCTTTTTCATATTCTGTATCACATGATTTACGGGCACCTTTAAGGGCTGTAAATGGATTTTCAACTATGTTACATGAACTGTATCGAGATAAGCTTGATGAACGTGCCGAACGATTAATGTCAACTATTGTCTCCAGTACCATAAATATGGGAATGCTGATAGATGATCTGCTGAAATTTTCACGTCTTGGCCGTAAAGAGTTGACCATTCAACCAGTTAATATAGATGCACTTGTCAGGGATTGTCTCCAGGAAATAAGAATTTCTTATCCCTCCCTTAATGCTGAAATCGAGATAGAAACCTTACCAGACTGTCTTGGAGATCAACTGGTTCTTCGACAGGTATGGATGAACCTGATTGGTAACGCTATTAAGTACTCTTCTACTGTGGATTCTCCCCGGATACTGATTAGCTTTAAAGAAACAGAACACACTGTTACTTATTCTGTTGAAGATAATGGGGTAGGGTTTGACATGCAGTATATCGATAAACTGTTCGGGGTTTTTCAGCGTCTTCACAGACAATCAGAGTTTGAGGGTACCGGAATAGGGCTTGCACTCGTCAAAAGAATAATAGACAAACACAATGGAAAGGTATGGGCAGAGGGTGAGATGGGTAAGGGTGCGACATTTTATTTTAGATTATCAAAATACCATAAGTTATGATAAAAGAAGTTGATATTTTATTAGTTGAAGACAGTGATGTCGATGCAGAATTGACAATATGGTCTTTAAATAAGATCAATCTGGGAAATAAGCTTTTTCACGTAAAGGACGGGAGCGAAGCCCTGGATTTTATTTTTAAGCAGGGAATCTTTGAAGGTATGAAGTCTGCAAATCCTAAAGTAATTCTGCTCGATATTAAAATGCCTAAAGTAGATGGATTAGAGGTACTCAGGCAGATAAAAGAAAATAAAGATACAAGGTCAATACCTGTAGTGATTATGACATCCTCAAGAGAAGAACAGGATTTAATTAAAAGCTATAAGCTTGGAGTTAACAGTTACGTGGTTAAACCTGTTGAATTTGGGAATTTTGCAAAGGCAGTAAGCGAACTCGGCTTGTATTGGCTCCTCACAAATCATGTCCCAGGTAAATGAGGTCATCAGGTCTCAATAAAATCCGTATTCTTCATCTGGAAGATCTTCCGGAAGATGCAGAGTTAGTCGAATGGCAGCTCAGAAAGGGGGATTTTGACTTTGAAATACTACTGGTGGATAATCGTGAAAGCTATCAGAATGCTCTTCACAGCTTTCTGCCTGATATTATTATATCCGACCATTCACTCCCTTCTTTTAATTCAGTAGATGCACTGATTTTAAAAAAAGAATGGAACCCGGATATTCCCTTTATTCTGGTGACCTCAACTGTTTCTGAGGAGTTTGCAGTCATGGTAATGAAAGATGGGGCTTCTGACTATATTCTGAAAGATCGCCTGGAAAGGCTTCCATCATCTGTTATTAATTGTATAGAAAAATTCAGGGCTGAGCAGGAAAAAATAAAAGCCCAGGAAGAATTGCTGGAATCCAGAGCTAATCTCAAAGCCATCTTGGATAATACAGATACCGGATATATTTTGATATCGCCTGAATTGAAAGTAGCCTCATTCAACCAGCGGGCATTCGAGCTGACTCAATTTCAGTTTAGTAAGCCACTTACAAAAGGAAGTTTTGCCCCTGATTTTTTTAGGGAAGACAGGAAACACTGGATAGCTGAAATATTGAATAATGCGATGCTTGGACAGAAGATTGAGTATGAAATTAGCTATGCTCAACCTGATGGATCATACCGTTGGTTTTTTATCAGTTACGCAAGAATTCTGGATGCTGAAAATAAAATACTGGGAGTGGTTATGTCTATTACAGATATTAACAAGCGAAAACTTTCCGAAATTGAGAAAGACAGGATAACCACAGACTTGATTAAGCGTAACTCTGCGATGGAACAGTTTACTTATATCGTTTCGCATAATTTAAGAGCTCCGGTATCAAGTATACTCGGTCTGGAATATCTCTTAAGAGATGGTGGATTAAACGAGGAGGAAAGTAAGGAGATTCATAAGGCTTTAACGGATGCCACTTCTAACCTGGATACTATTGTTAAGGATCTTAATGAGATTCTACAGGTAACACAATATTCAGGTGAGCAGTTATCGGATGTATCCTTGCCAGAGTTGATTGAGGGTGTAGAATCTGCCATTATTCAATCCATTGAAAAGGCACAGGCAAAGCTGATCTGTGATTTTGGTTCGATTAGTTCTGTGAAAGCTATTCGAAGTAATTTATACAGTATTTTTTATAATCTGATCCTAAACAGCATTAAATTTCACAGAGAGGGTGTTCCTCCCTTAATCCGGATTGAGGGCAAGAAAGAAGGAGACATGATATTGCTATCTGTAAAAGATAATGGTCAGGGCATCGATCTTGAAAAACATGAGAAAAGCCTTTTCGGGTTATATAATACATTTAATAACACATCAAGTGGCAGAGGGATGGGCTTGTTTATGGTTAAAACCCAGGTTGATTTGTTAAATGGAATGATTACGGTTAACAGTAAAGAAGGTGAAGGAACTGAGTTTTTAATTTCATTTCCTGATCTGGCTTAAGCGTAATTTAATTTAACCTGAGTTCGAAATAAGGAAGGTTAAAATATAGGGTTATAATTATCCATATAAGGCTTT
>CAZGWG010000217.1:0-7424 GCA_964529165.1 uncultured Sphingobacterium sp. | reverse complement strand
ACGTCTTTCTCTTGAAAGAACTGCTATTACGGATGCAGGTATTCCATTGTTGAATAGCCTGACAAAACTTAGCTACCTTAATCTTGTCGGGACATCTGCAACAGTGAAAGGACTTAGTCAGTTGAAATCATTGAAAGAGTTGAGGCAGATTTTTCTTTATCAAACAAATATCTCAGGTGAAGTGTTCAACCAGCTAAGTAAATTGTTTCCCAAAGCTGTTATAGATACCGGTGGGTATAAACTTCAGTTTCTGGAAAGTGATACGGTAGAGTTAAAGTCAGCAAGGGTGAAGTAGTTTGGATTTCTACTCATATTCATAATATGAAATTAACATGCATGTAAATATTAACATGCAAATTTGATTGAAGTAACTCATCGAAATACATTGACAAAAATACAGGTATGGAAAAGAACATAAATAGTCAGTCACGCAGGAAATTTATTCAACAGATTTCTCTGGCCTCTGCATTATTGCTTGGCGGAAGAATTACGGATTTGTCCGCTGAGGAAGTTTATGGCTTAAAGGCAAAAGTTAAACTGAGATTTGTACTTGCATCTGATTTTCATTACGGTCAGCCAAATACAGCCTTTGATGAAATGACTGACAAAGTGATTAACCAGATTAATCTATTTAATAAAAGTAGCCGCATTGATTTTTGTGTGCTTAATGGCGACATCATTCATAATGAAGAGAACCTTCTGCCATTAGTCAAGAAAAAGACAGATAACCTTCAGGTACCTTATTATGTGGTGCGGGGAAATCATGATATGGTTACCGATGAATTATGGAATGAGGTATGGAAAATGCCATTGAACCATAGCTTTGAATCAAAAGGTTCTGCATTTATTCTTGCAGATACCTCTAATATTCAGGGAACTTATGTATCTCCAGATCTGCAATGGTTAAAGGAGAAGCTTGAGCAATATAAAAGCCGTAAGAACGTATTTTTAATTCTTCATATTCCTCAGGCGAAATGGACTAAACATGCGATTGATACTCCTGACTTTTTCGAGCTTATTCATAAATACCCAAATATCAGAGCCGGATTTCATGGACATGAGCATGACCAGGATGGTGTAATTATGGCAAAGAATATTCCATTCTTATTTGATTCTCATGTTGGTGGAAATTGGGGTACACCTTACAGAGGCTTCCGTGTGGTGGAGTTATTGAATGACGGAACCCTGATCACTTATATGATGAATCCGACGGAAAAACAGGGAGAACTGAAGTACTAGAATAGTAGTACTCATCCGGCACTCGACTGTGTCGGATGAGTACTTTTTATGCTACAAGGTATATTTTATACCTCCAAAGAAATTGCGCTTAGCTGCTGCATTAAAGAAGCGACCTCCAAAAGCGTTGATATCGTTCCCAAGACTATAGGTTTCATTGAGCAGGTTATCTATCCCGGCATAAAAGTCGAGAACAGGCTTACCTGGTTTGGAACTTCTCCATCCTGCTTTGAAGTGTACAAGGTCAAAACTTCCGGCGTATACACTGTTCGCGTCATTTAAAGGAATTTTTGAGGTGTAATTATGTTGTGCAAACAGGTAGAAGTTCTTTTGGAACCTGAAATCCAGACCACTAACTATTACACTTCTAGGTGTACCGGTTAATTGGTTTCCTGAAAAATTGCTTGTTCCGCTTTGATAGTCTCTGAAAAAATATTTGCTGAGCGTAAAACTGTTTTGTATTTGAAGTCCGCTTAAAAAGCCTTTTGAACCCGGTTCAATAAGCCAATAGCTCGACTGAGTTTCAACACCAGTTTGTCTGGTACCTCCTGCATTCAAATAAAACTCAGTGTCATCAGCGTTTACGCGACGAACAATTGCATTTTCAAGACGATACTGGAAAATAGAGGCATCGATCCAAAGTCGGTCATTAGTATTTCTTAAACGGAATCCGGCTTCATAGTTCCATCCGGTTTCAGATTCTATGGTAGAATTAATCTTATTATCGGACGCTCTGACCTCCGCAATTGTAGGAGGGGAATAGCCACGGCTAATAGAAGAACGAAGTGCCAGCATATCTGAAATGCGGTAGGAAAGTGCAAATCTAGGCATTAATTCAGGATCGAAATTACGATTAAATGTGCTTGCCGGAGTCTTTATATCTTTTGAAAATTTATACTTATAATAGTTCAGACTGGCGGCAATTTCTGCGGTAAGATTATCACCTATATTTGCTGAGAATCTTGTGAAATAGAAAAATTGGCGGGAAATAATATCATCCTGAGCCTGAAAATTACCTTGTATACCTCGGTTATTATCGTAATTTGAAATATCAGCGCTCGTTCCCTGTAATTCAAGTCCGGCATTCCATTTCCAGCGAACCACTTTATCTTTATCTCCTGATAATTCAAGATAGGTTCTGATGCCGCCGGTATATTCTTTACGGATTTCATAATTAGTTATGAAAGGGTTCAGATAATCTGTTTTTGAACCATATACGGCAAAAACATGACGTAAATTATTGCTGATCTTAGCATCATTCACAATTCCGGCATATAAAGTCTTGTTTTCAATTCTTGCTTTTTGTGCAACCGGCCCTGCTGCAAATGCAGTTGATGGTCTTGCTGCCCGGGGATTGGCCGTATATTGAGCCAGAGTTAAACCACCCGGTGTTTTATATTCCAAATCAGAATAAAAAGCAAGTACACGAAGCTGGTTCTCTTTCGCATAATTTATACGATACATCGCTTGCGCAAAATGTCGGTTCATTGCACTGTGCTCACGGTAACCGTCAGACCTCTGGTAAGAATGATTGATATTCAGATACTGATTTTTAAATTTTTTCTGAACGGCAAGTTTTTCATGAAACAGACCGTATGATCCGCTACTGATACCCGCTGAAGCCCACGTGCTGTCTGCTTTTTTGTCAACAGGATTTATCAGTACCACTCCTCCTGAGTTTGCTCCGAATAAACTGCCATCCGGGCCTTTTAATACTTCTATATTGTGAATGCTGTTCACATCGATCAGGTTCAGGTAGGTATTTCCCCCGGCATCTGTCAATGGAAATTCATCCAGATATATTTTCACATTCCTTACTCCAAAAGGAGATCTTAATGAACTTCCGCGAATCGAAAGCCTATAACTTCCAGGAGATCTTTCTTCCATTCTGATACCAGGTACGGCATTGAGGGCAGGTACCATCGAAATTCCAGGCTGATCTCTAAGTTGTTTATTGCTGATTAAGCTTACTGAAGACGGAACCTGTAAAATTGGCTGTTCTGATAGGTAAGCCCTGATTACAATTTCATTGACTTTCTGAACTGAATCTACTTTACTTTGTGCAAAGCCTATATTCCCTATTAATGTAAGTATCAGAATGAATTTTATTCTCCTGAAACTAAAGTTTCTGCTTATTTCCATTTCTTATCTTTGCTTTTTTTCTTAGGAGCGGCTAATTTATTAAAACTTCTACTGCCTTTTGTGTTTATATGTTGTTATAAGCACTTAATTGTTGTAAAATTTTTGAGTGAATTGATTGAGGAAAGCTCAGAATAAATGAGAAATAAAAAAACCATCCGGGTTGCGAATGGTTTTGAACATGTTTTTAATCAAAAAGATATATTTCTTTATTCGAAATATTCCTTCATTTTATCGAAAAAGCTCTTTTCATTTTTGCCAGGTTGAGGCTTAAAGTTTGGAGATTCTCTTAGCTTATTAAGTAACTCATGCTCATCTTTTGATAGAGCTTTAGGTGTCCAGATATTAACATATATGAGTTGATCTCCTTTATGATAGGAATTTACTTCAGGAACACCCTTTCCTTTCAGACGTAAAATTTTACCGCCCTGAGTACCTGGTTCAATCTTTATTTTTGCTTTTCCGTCAATGGTTGGGACTTCAACACTGGCACCGATGGCTGCATCAACAAAGCTGATATGCAGGTCATAAATAACATTATTACCTTCACGTTTCAAAGATTCATGTTGCGTTTCTTCAATAAGAATAATCAGATCACCGGGGATACCGCCTCTCGGGGCTGCATTTCCTTTACCACTCATTGAAAGCTGCATACCTTCACTAACTCCCGCCGGGATATTAATGCTGATAGTTTCTTCACCCCTGATAAGGCCATCACCATGGCATACCGTACATTTTGAAGTAATTTGTGTTCCTTCACCATTACAGGTAGGACAGGTACTTGTGGTTTGCATCTGACCCAAAATGGTGTTGGTTACCCTTCTTACTGCTCCGCTTCCATTACAGGTACTGCAGGTATTAAAGGATGATTTATCTTTAGCACCACTGCCATCACATGTATCACAAACAACTTGTTTGTTAACTTTTACTTTTTTCTCAACCCCTTTGGCTATTTCTTCAAGACTTAGTTTAACCTTGATCCGAAGATTACTTCCTCTGGAAGCACGGCGTCCACCTCTGCTTTGCTGCTGGCCGCCAAAAAAGCTGTCAAAAGGACTACCACCGGCGGCACCACCGCCAAAGATATCTCCAAACTGGCTGAAGATGTCTTCCATATTCATGTGACCACCGCCATAAGAACCGCCATTAGGACTTGATGCTCCACCAGCATGGCCAAACTGATCGTACCTTCTTTTCTTATCTGGATTGCTTAAAACCTCATAGGCCTCGGCTGCCTCTTTGAAGTTTTCTTCAGAAACCTTATCTCCCGGGTTTTTATCGGGATGGTATTTGATTGCCATTTTCCGATAAGCTTTTTTTATCTCGTCGGCAGTGGAATTGCGTGTGACACCAAGTATGTCGTAATAATCTCTTTTAGCCATTTTTATAAATCAACAATATGCACATTGTTTAATTGTAAGCATATTATTTTATGCACCAATAATAACTTTAGCAAAACGTATAACCTTATCATTCAGCAGGTAGCCTTTTTCTAACTCATCTACAATTTTGCCCTTCAAATCTGCAGATGGAGCTGGGATACTGGTTATACCTTCATGCAGATCAGCATCAAAGTCTTTGCCTTTTGATTCCATTTCCTTAAGTCCCTTCTGGTTAAGGATACTCTTTAATTTATGTTGAACAAGCGTTACTCCTTCTTTAACAGCCACAAGATCTGTGGCCGTCTCAATTGACTTTTGTGCTCTTTCAAAATCATCAAGAACAGGCAGAAGATCAGCTATGACATCTTTTCCTGCTATTTGTAGTAGTTCTAATCGTTCTTTACTTGTACGGCGCTTGAAATTGTCAAATTCCGCATACAATCGCAGATATTTGTTCTGCCATTCTGTAGATTCTGCTTTTAATTTATCTTCCTCTGAAATTTGGGACTCCCTATCTTCAGAAGATGATGCTTCCGCTCCTTCTTCTAAATCATCTGAAACTTCTTTTTTTTCAGCCTCATTCTCATGCAATATTTCCTTTTGCTCTGTATTTTCAGGATTTTGATTCACTTCCATTTTGGTCTTCTTCTTTTTATTCAACATTTCTGAAAAATTCATATAAAGTCATGGCAATTTTTTTGCCAAAGATAAAATCAGTCAAGCTGTCAGTGTTTTTGCCGGATATTGGATAAATAACAAGCGACAAAGACAGGTAATTGATTAATAAAATTCAGGTTTACAGAGCTTGTAAAATATTTAAGGATCAATGTCATTGATCTCTATGCTCTCTGGTATATTATATTTTCACATCTTCATGAACCATACCACCTTCGCATTTAATGATTCTGGATGGGAAGGTTCTGATAATATGGTAGTCATGAGAAGCCATTAATACCGCAGTACCCGACTGACTTATCTGCTTCAGAAGTGTAACAATCTCTTCAGAAGTCTCCGGATCAAGGTTACCTGTCGGCTCATCAGCAAGAATTAATTCAGGGTCGTTAAGTAATGCCCTGGCTATAACAACGCGCTGTTGCTCTCCACCAGATAGCTCGTGGGGCATTTTTTTTATTTTTGAACGTAATCCTACCTTCTCTAAAACATCAAGTATGCGTTCTGAAATAAGCTTTTGATCTTTCCAGCCGGTAGCTTTCATAACAAATTCCAGATTTTGTTCTATAGTACGATCTGTTAATAGCTGAAAATCCTGGAAAACAATTCCCAGTTTACGTCGAAGATATGGGATGTCTTTCTCAGTAAGTTTTTTAAGATCAAAGCCTGCAACAAGCCCATTCCCGTTTGAAATGCGAAGGTCGCCATAAATAATCTTCAGCAAACTACTTTTCCCTGAGCCGGTTTGTCCAATCAAAAATACAAACTCACCCGGATTGATGTGTAAATTTACACTGCTTAATACCAGATGCTTCTGTTGATAAACATCTATACCTTCTAATTTTATAACGGAGTTACCGATCATAATTCTAGTTTTAAAATTTGCCCGAAAGGCAGGTCTTTAATTTTATTCATGATGTAATCTGCCTGTTCTGCAAGGCCCACTTTTTCTAAGGCCTTTTCAGGCCTGTCAACACGAAAATACGCCAGAAGTGTGAATTTCTCATCACGCAATTGAACATAATCCGGGATTTTGGCTCCCCCTTTGACTTTAATCACATACATTATGGTCAAAGTTAATTATTTACTTTAAGTATCAAGTATCAAGAACCATGAATCAAGACCGGATTCAGCTTCATTTGATATTATAAGTTAATATTGGTCAAAAACAAAATTAACCAAAGGAATCAGAATGATCGAAAGGTTTGTAATATGTAGCAAGAAAAAGAGATTACAACCAATTCATAATCTGAATGCTATCAGATAAAACCTACTCAAGCGTTCTTAAAAACTTCATTGTATCCACACCATCAGCGTAATCCCAAAGCCCCGGGTGCTGGCTTTCGCCGAATTTTACTGTGCTGAGGGGTAGATGTAAATTCGAAACGATGCATTGGATAAGCTCTTCATTTTTTAATAATTCTGATCCCACCTTTTCTTGATTCTGATATTCTTCATAGTATAAAACGGCCAGCGGGGAGGCAAATCGCGAATCTTCTTTTAACAGCAAAAAGCCATTATCGAGGTGCTTGTCAAGATTTACCAGAAAGATCGATTTGTTATAATCATAGTTATTATTGTATTTATGATGATCAGCAACCGATTTGAATTCTTCAATTGATTCAAAAAACGTACTGAAATCATAGCCCTGCGGCACATATAGTTTTGAAACATTCCGGCAACCGAGTCCGAAATAATCGAAAATATCATGACCAAGTGCTTTGAGTTCTTCCCTGCTTTCCTTACCATTCAATACAGCCACACTGTTTCGATTTTTGCGGATAATATGCGGCACTTTACTGAAATAATAATCGAAATACCTCGATGTATTATTGCTTCCGGTTGCAATTACTGCATCAAAATCTTTCAATCTGTCGACATAGCTTATCTGCTGTTCAAAGCCAGGCTCAATTTCAATTAGTTTGCCAAGGATATAGGGTATGAACTTTTGATCCTGAGAAGATAGTTTGATTAACGCTTTAGGACCAGATGCCA
>CAZGWG010000216.1:0-7491 GCA_964529165.1 uncultured Sphingobacterium sp. | reverse complement strand
GGTCCTGAAGCCAGGAAAAATAAATAAGAAAGGAAGCGAAGTAGGAGCACTATTAAGCCCCCAAACAACAGTATTGCCCAGAGATGTTTGAACATTGTGCCTTTCATACTGCCTCTTGTTAAGCTGTTCGAGCTTCGCAACCCATTGTTCTATAAACCGATGATCTGATGCCGGGTCTTTGAAATAAGAGGTACTATAAGTTTTCATTGAAATTCTTTGAGACTACAAATCTCCTTCACTGAAAAGTATTATTTCTTGGTATAGACCAATATTATCTACATACGAATAGAATTATAAAGCTTACTGAAGTTGGTGGGGTCAATATTCAGGTAACTGGCAATATATTTATGTGGAACCAGGTGTAAGAGATGAGGGCTTCTTGCTACAAAATTTTTAACGCGTTCTTCAATCGTGCAGGTATGAAATTCCCTATGCCTGGTTACCAGTCCGCAGAATTTAGCCTCTGTCATTTTTCGGAACAAGCGTTCAATAGCCTGTGATTCATCAAACAACTCTTCCAGTCTGCGAAATGAGATAGCCCCATAGCTGCTGTCGGTAAGTGCACGAATATAATATTGAGTAGGTTGCTGATTATAAAAACTATCCGGCAAGCCCATTAGGGATTGGGGATAATGAAAAGACATCACACACTCTACGCCATCATGATTATAACAGGATATCTGAGTCCCCTCATAAACAAAATACAGATCCCTGGTAATATCTCCCTCGGCTGCAATCAGATCATTCCGCTTTGCATGACAAATGCTTAAACTATCCGCAATTAATTCATAATCACTCCTGCTGATCTGATGATACGTATTTAAAAAATCATGATAATCCATGGATGAAGATAGGAAATTAGAAGGATGCTCAAAGTGCTGACAATGGATCTTGAAATTCCAATTAACAAGGTGTATTCAAGTCAATCCTTACCAACTTACCTTTTTGAAAAAACAAAAGCCATTGAAAATCTGTTGGCTGCCTGTCCGTTTGGAGATTGATCCATATCGCATCGCCGATATCGGTTTTAACCGGAGATGCAGTTCGGACAGCTTCCGGGAAATACTTTCTCAAAGACTCTAATGTTGTATTACGATCAAGAATAAAGTCAGGATGTTCAAGCCAGGCTCTCCCGCTTCTGAAATCAACACTCGTTATATCTGCACTTTCTTTATAAGTTTCAGCAAACGTTTTGTCGAAATAAGCAATATAAACACTATCGCTATTGAACGCCGATATACATATCTCAGTCGCCATCACTAAAGAATCCGGTTCCCCAAGCACAGCGTAAAGATCCTTCACTTTGCAATAAAAATCCAATTTGCCATTGATCTTCAGTTTGGAGTATTCGATAAATTCTATTGCTGCTGAGTCTGCACTAGTTTCTGTCAGGGCTACAGATGTATCTTTTACTGCAATTGTTTCAAGCTTCACTGGCTTTGAGCTCTGACAACTTAATAATGGGAGTGCAAAAAGTAAAAGAAGCAGACACATAGTTAAATTTAAGAAAAAAATACATCTACATTCCCGAATCTCAAGCCGGCATCAATATTCAAACTTCATCCCCTGATTTTTCCTTTTTACACTTAATCAGAAAGAAAGGATAGGTCTCCATAACTTCAGTGATTTCAACTAAACCGAAATTTCCAAATTCAGCCCGTACAGATTCCTCATCATAAAAGAACATATTGACTCCTCCAAATTGCTCAAACCGATCTTTGTCAATCTCTTTGCCCTGTCGGTAAGTACTGGCTTGTTTTGTAATAACAGTAAAAATCATATAGCCTGTTTCTGTCAGTTGATTATAACAATCACTGATCAGTTTAGCCCGCTCATCGCTATCGAGTAAATGAATCAGGGCATAACAGAATATCCCATCATATTTTTGTACATCAAATGGCATATCGGTCACAGAACCATGGTAAATCGTCATAGTATTACCATAATGCTTCCTGGCAATTTTAATAGCCGACCCAGAAATCTCTATCCCGGTGACAGCCATGCCATTCGATCGGAATACTTGCGCATTTCGCCCATAGCCAAAGCCCGGAATAAGAACATTTTTTACAGCATTCTCCAGAAAAAAATCTCTGGCCAATAGTGTTGATGCTGTTGGTTCAAACCCCCATATATCCTTCTTTTCGGCGAATACAGATTCCCAAAATTCAGACTTTGCAGCTCCCTCATTCATAATACTAGGTTTATAAATAATTGAAACAAAAAACAATAACTCTCAATAAGCTGAATGCCGGTCACCCCAATTTATTACTTCATGCTTAAAAAGAATGGTTTATACTCCTATCAGACAACATAACGTTAGCCATCAATTTTTAATATATTTAGGTCGCAAAATAAAATATCGTGAAGCAGCAGAACCTTAGCAACCCGTAAAATGTAACAATTCCGAATCATTCCCCATTTATATTAAATGCTTTCTAGATTTATGTGAAATGAATCCGACTTGAGCTTGCTACTCTCAAAAGACATAGACTTAGCGAAACGTTCTCTTGAACACCGCTGATAACAACAATAAAACAGTGAAAAAATAAAAACCTGCCTGATGTAAGTATATTATTGCGATCTGACAGATGCGGGACTTTAAAAACAAATGATGTACTGGTGTTATATTAAAAATGAAATGACGTTGATGGCATTGAGCAATCAGCTATGCATATCAATACGAATGCGTACTACTCAAACTTGATGGCTCAAAGCCCATAGCCCATAACAAAAACTAATGATCAATTACATTTAAATAACACTAGTAAAAACACAGCATATTCAACCCTAATCAATAACTTAAGTATTTATGGCAAAGAAACAAACCGAAATTTCAGCTGGCGAGAATGATTCCTTCCCAATCACTGAAATCATGGAGGTAAACCCCCTCTTCACCCGGCGTCAAATGCTGGGAATAACCGGTATGGCAGGCTTAACAGCTCTGACAGGTCTCTCATCAGCTGCATTTGGAAAAACCGCACAGGCAAGACCCCGTATTGCCGTCCTGGTCAGTTATTGGGGTGCAACACGCTCTCATGCCGACTGGATTGTAACCAAGCTGATTGATGGTTATTGGTGGGATGGCGCCTACACTCCTTCGCGGGTGGATGTTGCCTCTATTTATATGCACCAGCATGATGAAAGTGTACTGGGTCAGAAAGTAGCAAAGGCGAAAGGTATTCCGGTCTTTAAATCAGTAGCAGAAGCAGTGACACTTGGCGGCAAGGAACTGGCTGTAGATGGCGTGGTCATTGTAGCTGAACACGGTGAATATGCAACGGATCTCAGGGGACACTGGCTTCTTCCGCGCTGGTGGATTTACAATCAGGTGGTACGGGTTTTTGAGCAAAGTAAACGCTCTGTACCAGTCTTCAACGATAAGCATCTCTCTTATAACTGGGATGATGCAAAATGGATGTTCGACAAATCTCGTGAGCTGAATTTTCCTTTAACAGGAGGCTCTTCCATACCGGTTTATTACCGCAAGCCTGAGATAGAAATCGATATCGATACCCCGATCAAAAACTCGATCGTAATTGGAGGTGCAGGAGATGAGGGAGGCATTTTCCATGCGATTGATGTACTACAATGCTTTGTAGAACGCCGTAAAGGAGGTGAGTCTGGCGTGAAGTCGGTACAATCCATCCGTGGATCAGAGGCCTGGAAATGGGTCGAGCGTAATGCTTGGGCCGGCAATTTGCTTGATGCTGTCGCAAAAAGATTTGACTTTAAGCCAGGATATTTCCAGGAGAGCCCTCAAACAAACATCTGTGTAATCGACTATAATGACGGAACAAAAGCGGCCGTAATTGGTGGCCGTGGTGTGGGATGGACTTACGCTGGTGAAATTGCAGGTCAAAATGAACCAACTATCATCTCGATGCTGGGCTGGGCCGGACCGTTCGACCAATATCATGCCTCTAACGCTCAACCACACTGGATCACAGAGATGATGGTCACTAAAAAGGAACCATTTAATGCCGAAAGATTACTATTGTCTACCGGAATCACAAACTTCTACATGGAGTCAAACTGGGAAGGCAGCAAGTACTCCCCGATCGGACGCCGCCTTGAGACACCGGCACTAAACATTAAGTACCGCTCAACCAGAGGTGCACAGTTCAGCAAAGGTGAAAGACCACCGGCACGGCCGTATATCAGGGGGTTTGATCAATGAGAAACGAGAAGTGAGAAACGAGAGATGAGAGACGAGAAACGAGAGACGAGAGATGAGAAACGAGAGACGAGAGATGAGAAGCGGGAAAAGTAAAGAATAAAGACACGAAATAAAATTGCAGTTATGAAGCCAGACCTTCCAATAAATGAAATTATAGAATTGAATCCAAGCTTTACCCGTCGTGAAATGCTGGGAATAGGTGGCATAGCCGGCATAGCGGCTTTAACGGGCATCTCCGGTGATGCTCTTGGACAGACTCAGGAGAAAAAGCCTCGTATTGCTGTTTTGGCTACCTTTTGGGGTGCTACGAGATCTCATGCCGACTGGCTTGTAAATAAACTGATTGATGGTTACTGGTGGCAGGGTGCTTACCATCCTTCCCGTGTTGAAGTGGTATCGCTTTACCTGCATCAGCATAATACCAGCTTACTGGGGCAGAAGGTTGCCAAAGCAAAGGGTTTTCCGGTCTATAAATCGGTGGCTGAAGCTTTGACTCTTGGAGGTAAGGAACTTGCAGTGGATGGCGTAGTCATCGTCGGAGAACATGGCGATTATGCGACCGATCTTAAGGGACACTGGCTTCTGCCACGCTGGTGGTTATATAATCAGGTTGTTCGCGTTTTCGAACAGAGTAAGCGCTCGGTACCTGTCTTTAACGACAAGCACCTCTCCTATAACTGGGATGATGCAAAATGGATGTTTGACAAATCCCGTGAGCTGGGTTTTCCTCTTACCGGAGGCTCCCTCCTTCCGGTATATTACCGTAAACCCGAGATCGAACTGGAAACCGATACTCCGCTAAAACATTCCATCGTGGTTGGTGCCGCTCCCGATGAGGGGGCTATTTTCCATTGTATCGAATTGCTCCAAGCCTTTGTTGAACGCCGTAAGGGTGGTGAGACTGGTGTGAAGTCGATTCAATCCATCCGCGGACCTGAAGCAATGAAATGGATTGAACGCAATGCCTGGGCAGGTAAGCTGCTTGATGCAGTCGCGAAAAGCTTAGAACTTAAGCAGGGACACTTCCAGGAGAGCCCAAGAGCAAATATCTGTATCATTGATTATAATGATGGAACAAAAGCGGCTATAATTGGCACTCAGATATCGGGCTGGACTTATGCCGGTGAGATTGAAGGCCGTAATGAACCTACCGTGGTTTCTTTACTTGGCTTCCCGGGTCCGTTCGACCAGTATCATGCCTCAAACGCCCAGCCGCACTGGATCGTAGAGATGATGCTTACTAAAAAGGAACCTTTCAATGCTGAACGGCTGTTGCTGACAACCGGAATTACAAACTTCTATATGGAGTCAAACTGGGAAGGCAGCAAGTATTCTCCGGTTGGACGCCGCATCGAAACTCCTTTCCTGAATATGACTTATCATACCACAAGAGGAGCACAATTTAACAAAGGACAAAGACCACCGGCAAGACCGTATATTCGGGGGTTTGATCAGTAGGGGGCGGGACATGAGATATGAGAAGTGGGATATGAGAAACGAGAAGCGGGATATGAGAAACGAGAAACGAGAAATGAGAAATGGGATATGAGAAGGTGTTAGGATCATCTTGGTTCCTGGTTCTTAATCTTTGCTCCTTGTTCTTTGATCTTTGTTCCAACAAATACTACAATTTAATTTAACGCATGAAAAGAAGAGACCTGATAAAAAGTTTAACAATGCTTCCGCTGGCCGGAAGTTTCCCAATCGATTCACTTTTTGCTGCTACTGCAGCGGAAAATGATTCATCTTTTAATTTACCTACCGGCTTGCCGGCTGGGATGCAGAATAAGCCAATGCCTGATCTGCATCGCAAAGCATTTGTGATGGACGGACATACGCATGTGATGACCCGTGAGTTGTTGAAGGGAACTGATATCGGTCAGCGTTATACCGATGGCAATGTCGATCTGCCAAGGGCCAAAGAAGGTGGTGTGGATGCCATGTTCTTTTCAGTCTATACTCCTGAGCACTATTATCCGGGGAGATTTGAGATAAAAAACACTTTCCGGGTGGTGAGCCTGGCATTAGATCAGATCAAAAAGAATCATTCACAAATTGAGCTGGCACTCAATGCCAGCGATATACAGCGCATCAATAAGAAGGGCAAAATGGCGGCTTTCCTCGACCTGGAAGGCCCATGGGATCTGGACGGAGATATCAACCTGCTTCGGGCACTTTATCGTTTAGGCCTGAGATCCATACAATTGCCCGCTCACAATACCACCAATGCATTTATAGATACCTGCAACGATGTAAGTCGCTGGGGTGGCATTAACGATCTCGGAAGAAAGATCATCCGTGAAATGAATGATCTTGGAATGGTGATCAATATTGCCCATGCTTCTAATGCTGCAATTCTGCAAAGTGTGGAAACCAGTCGTCATCCTCTGATCTACAGTCATGGAGGATTTTACGGCATCGTACCTCATCCGCGCTGTATTACGGATGAAGCGGCAAAAGCCCTTGCAGCAAAAGGCGGAGTAATTGGTATCCACTTCGGTAGCCTCTTTAACAATCCTGTATACTGGAAATGGCAGCAAGGACAGAAAAAATCTAACGAGACCAAGCCGGGTACTGTTCAGGCTTCCCCTTTTAAGACAATTGAAGAAGTAGATAAGGAAGTACTTAAAGAAGTGCCGCTAAGTTTCAGAGGAACTATCCCTGAAGAATACTGGATGCATGTAGATCAGTTGGCTAAAGTAATTGATTATGGGGTACAATTAGTCGGCGAAGACCACATGGCACTGGGCTCCGATCTAGATGGAGGTCCTGAATTACCACGCGAAATCAAAGATATCAGCGATTTCCCGCAAATAACCATGGCCATGCAAAGACTGGGCTACAGTGATACAAGAATCAAAAAGATTCTGGGCCTGAACTGGCTGCGGGTGATTAAGGAGGTGACGGGGCCCCGATAGCTATCGGGTTAGGGAATTAGCAAGGCTGGCGCTCGTCCAATGTCGTTATTTAAGAGTTCTTTAGGCTCGTAGGTTCCCAATTCTTGGGATCCGATAAAATCGGATGACGAGGGTTGTTTGGAGTGAGGAAATTCCAGCCTTCTTTGATCCAATCTGGAAAGAGGTGTTGAAGGAGGTTCCCACTTCCGTGGGATCCGATAGCTATCGGATGACAAGCATTGTTAGGTGTGAGGAGATTCCAGCCTTCGCTGGAATCGTAATGCAAGACCGTATAGTAAATGGATGCTACCTCTTAATCAATTTATGTCTTTCTGTATTTCAGGGGTGGCAATTTTGGCGAGTGATTGGGACTGGCATGACCTTGCCGCGGAAGGGTTCATTAATTTAGCATTAAAC
>CAZGWG010000215.1:0-7562 GCA_964529165.1 uncultured Sphingobacterium sp. | reverse complement strand
ACCCTATGAAAAAAATTATCAGAAATCATTTGCTTAAATCATAGAAATCGAACACGCAAGCACTATTTTCTTCTATTCCCAAAAACATTCACGTGTGGAGAAATCTGTGGAAGGTCACACTGACATGAACATAGGATAAGTCCTGAGGAATCCGAATATACTCAACAGATTCCTCGTCGTGCTTCCTTCGGAATGACGGGTATATTTACCATTCCTTAATTTCCTCCCATAAATCCTTCCACTCAGGATTAAAGGTATTGATTAGTTGCTCCTTCTTTTCTCTTCGCCACTTCTTTAAGATTTTTTCACGCATTATTGCCTCTTTAATTGAGAAGAAAATCTCATAATATATACAATCAGTTAAATTATACTTTGCAGTGAAGCTTTTGGGGTAATGGTGTTCTTTATGTTGTAGTATCCTCTTATAAAGATCAGAGGTGACCCCAATATATATGGTAGTCTTATTCTTATTGGTCATTATATAAACTGCTCCGCCTTTTTTCATAACGAAGGTTAAGAAAGTTATGTGATAGCATTAGAAAAAGTTAGTTTATGTAACCTTTGAGTGAGTAATCGGTAATAATTTAGTCAAAAACCGTCATATGTTGCAACAGATTCCTCGTCGTACCTCCTTCGGAATGACGGGTACTCGCACCGGCATTTCGAACACCCTATACGTCATTTCGAACACGAAGGTACTATTTTTGTATTTCAAATAATTTTGCGCGTGGAGAAATCTGTTGGTTTTGAGAAGTATTAAAATAAGTTAAAACTGGATCAATCCTGCTTCTTAAAACAGATTCCTCTTCGTGCCTACTTCGGAATGACGGTACATTTGCAATGACAACTAACAAATACTATTTCACCTCATCCAGTTTTATCTGAAACAACTTATCCCATTTCTTACCGGTAACAAACAAACGCTTTCCTTTACTGTCCCAGGCAATACCATTCAAAACAAAACCATCAAAGTCTTTCATTGGCCTTATCGCATCAGCATACAAATCGCTAAGGTCCACTTCAGCAGTAACCTGTCCATTAGACGGATCGATAATCACAATACGATTAGAATTATAAATATTTGCAAAAATACGGCCATCAATAAATTCAAGCTCGTTCAACTCACTGACAGGCCCGTTCTGGTCGTAAACCTCAATAGAACCCTCCTGCATATAGCTATCCTTATTCAGGATGTATATGGTATTGGTTCCATCGGTGCTATAGATCACTTTTCCATCATTACACAAGCCCCAACCCTCCCGCTGATATTGATTGGGAAATTCACGAAGCAGTTTCAGGGAATTTAGATCATATTCCTGACTGACATTATTCTGATAAGTCAGCATCAGAATTTTATCACCTACAATCGTTATTCCTTCAGCAAATAATTCATCCCTTACCTTTGCTAGCTGAAGAACCTTCCCTGTAGCAGGGTCTGTTTTCCGTAAACTCGATTCGCCGAGCAGTCCATCACTTTCGTATAAAAACCCGTTGTGAAATTCAAGGCCCTGGGTATAAGAACTGGTGTCGTGCTTAAATACCTGCTGTACAACATAATTTAACTTCTGAGGGACTAGTATCGACTTGACAACAATATTTGTACTGATTTCTTCAGGCTCTGATTGCCCGCGATAAATCTTTGCTGTTATCGCTTTTATTCCTAACTGGAGATCAACTGTTGGTACGGCAACAGGCTTCTCATCCACAGCTTTTTTCAGTTTAACTCCATCGGCAAAATACACCACAGAATCCGCCTTTTCATTTAACTTAAGTTCCAGGTTTACTGAATCTCCAAGATTTACGGAGGTCCCGGCCTCTGGCATTACCCAGGCCGAAGATTCGGCACTTTGCTTCTCTTCATTTGAACAGTGTGTAAAAAATAAAATACTGCAGACTGAGAGACAAATTAATTTAAATCGCATGGTTATATTTTATTAAAGACTAAACCGAATTTTATGGCCAGAACGCATCTTCTGTATGCCTGATCAGTGGATCACCAAATTTATTAAACAGGATCGATATTATATCAAACCTAACCTCATTCTGATGATTCATCAAATGAATATATTCATCGGCAGCCATAGCGAGAAGTTTCTGTTTGGCCTTACTCACAAAATCCTCAGGCTCGGCAAATCTATTATTCGCTCTGGCTTTGACCTCTACAAAAACGATAATGGGGTTTTTGTAAGCAATCAGATCTATCTCAGTTTTTTTGAATCTCCAATTTTCATCCAGTATTTCATATCCCTGTTCTTCAAGATACTTTCTTGCAAGCAGCTCACCCTGATTCCCAAAGACATTATGAAGGGCCATTACTTCACGATAACCGAACCTAAAAACAATGAAATCCCCTTCTCCACTTCTTTTACCTGCAGATACTTTCTCATCAGAATCGCCTGATTATCGGCATCCTGTTCAGCCTGAATTTCATCGCGAATTTTCCTGAGAATACGGTCGACCTTACGCTTTTTTAAATGAAATATCCCTCCAAGAATGGTTGACCTGAGATTTTCACTTTCATTGCGAACGTAAATTTTTCTCTTTGCATACCAGTTCTCACTCAGTATATAAGGAGATGAGACCATTGCTATCGCAAGATCTGCGATCTGATGGTCTGAGTTCTTAATAAAGTCCTGTTCTGAAGGAAGTTCACCATTCTCGAGTTGTTTTTTGTATTCCTCTATAATCCGTATACAAAGCGGATGTTCAAAGGTAACATCGGCCAGATTGGAGATGATATAGGGAGCAATATAAGTATCCGTAATATCATCCCAGTGTACCAACTCATGTCCGTAATTAAGTAATAAGCGAACAATTTCTTTCTCCTGTGTCTCGTCTGTATCAGAAATTCCGGCTTGTTCCGCTATTTCTGGTTCAGGCAAACTATCTGCCTGCGTTTGTTGAGAATTGAAATTAGTATCTTTTTTTACTTTTCCCAGGCGGATTTTGTTCAGTTCTGATATCAGTACCCGTTCCTCTATCTGCAGCAGTGAACTGCATTCGCGAACGAAAACAGAAGCCTTGATTCCATCGGGAATTTTAGCAATACTCTCCACAACCTCTCTGATTATTCCAGCTCTTTTGATCGGGTCATTACCGGCATCCTTCAAAAGAATACTGGTTTTAAAAAGTATAAAATCCTTTTTATTCCCTTCGATATGGGATTTAAATGCAGAGCTTCCAAACTTTTGAACGTAAGAATCGGGATCATCGCCATCAGGAAAAAGAACAATTTTTACATTTAATCCCTCTTCCAAAATCATATCGAGGCTCCTTAAAGATGCTTTGATACCAGCCTCATCACCATCATAAAGTATCGTAATGTTCTTTGTAAACCTGCCGATCATTCTGATCTGCTCAATTGTCAATGAGGTACCAGAAGAGGCAACTACATTTTCGATTCCTGCCTGATGCACTGAAAGCACATCTGCATAACCTTCAACCAGGTAGCAATTATCTTCATCGCGCATGGATTTCTTTGCAAAGAATAATCCATAAAGCACATTCGATTTATGATAAATGTCGCTTTCGGGCGAGTTGACATATTTAGGAACAGCTTTATCTGTTTTTAAAGTCCTACCTCCAAAACCAATTACCCTACCCGTAAGACTATGAATCGGAAACATTACCCGGCCCCGGAAACGATCATAAAATTTTTCATTCTCCTTACGGATAGTCAGGCCGGTCTCTTCCAGAAAGTTAATATTATAACCCTCAGTAATAGCTTTTTGTGTCAATGCATCCCAAACATCGGGAGAATACCCCAACTCAAATTTCTTAATGATATCATCCCTGAAGCCACGTTCAATGAAGTAGCTGAGTCCGATGCTTTTACCCTCATCAGTCTCAAGCATTTGCTCCTGAAAAAATTTTGCAGCCCAGGCAGAAACGATATACAAACTTTCCCGGCGATCATTTACTGCCTGCTCTTCGGGAGTATTTTCTACTTCCGCGATTTCAATACTGTATTTATTGGCGAGATAACGAAGAGCCTCAGGGTAAGTGGCCTTTTCATGTTCCATGATGAACCTGACCGAATCACCACCTTTGCCGCAACCAAAGCATTTAAAAATCCCCTTGCCAACAGAAACATGAAAAGAAGGAGTTTTCTCATTATGAAAGGGACAAAGGCCAATCATACTTGTTCCTCGTCGTTTTAATGACACAAAATCTCCTACAACTTCCTCAATACGGGATGTTTCAATGATTTTATCGACGGTTTCTTTAGGAATCAATTCTTTATTACTGGAATTTAAAAATAGTGAAAGTATTTATTACCCGGACCGAAAGGTAAATTTAAAGATTATTAAATCTACAGGAGCCACAGAATCAGGAAATCATTTGATAAAAATCAGAAAGGGTATTAATACGGCAAATGAGGATTAGTAGTATTAACCTCTTATATCATTTACTCACTTTACCTTCGAGCTCAGCATACCATTCAGCTCCGTACTTACGGATTAGAGGCTCTTTCAAAAATTGATGAACAGACACTTTCAATTCCTTGCCATAAGCACAGGCTGCACTGCAGATGCTCCAGCGATCATAATGCAGTACATCAAACTCAGGATAGTTTGTAATACGAATGGGATATAAATGGCAAGAAATCGGCTTTTTCCAGGCTATTTTACCATCTTCCCATGCCTTTTCAATTGCGCACTTACTTATTCCATTCTCCATAATCACGTAAGCACATTCCTTGTTGGTATCAACACAAGGGGTGGTATAATCTCCTTCAAAATCTTTAACATAGGTACCAAACTCTTCTATCACAGCAATCCCCTTTTCTGTCATATAGGGTTTGACCAGAGGGTAAATCTCATCAAGAACAGCAAGTTCATCACGCTCAAGCGGAGCTCCTGAATCTCCTTCAATACAGCAAATACCCTTGCATTTATTCAGATTACAAACAAAATTTTCATTGACTACATCTTCGTGAACCAATGTGTTCTGTACTTCGATCATATATTAATTATCTAAAACAAGAGGATATTTTAATCCCTCCGCTGACATTAGCTCAAGTGTCACTGAACCAACAAGAATTTCGACATGTGCTTTAACCGGAATCCGGTTTGCATCATCTGTTATCCAAAGGTATAGTTTACTGTCCTTTCTAAAAATTCTGCCGGGCTGTATGGATGGACTAAATTTGATACAATTAAAAGTACCCAGTGTAGTTTTTACACGTTCTCTGCCGACAAACTGCACATCCAGTTTACTTATTCCATCACCCAGAAAATAATCCATACTGAAGGTATCACCCTGTTTCAAATTTGAAATATCAAGACTTCTGGCGAAGAAATAGGCAGAAACAACATCGAATGTCTGACCATTGCCCTTAAAAGTACCTTTATTGGATACAATTTTCTTCTCATCCTGATAGAAGCGGGCTTTATCACTTCGGCGATAATTTGCTTCACGGATATTTTCTGTATACAAATATGGACTTAAGCTTTCCTTGTCAACATAAGAATCATAACGATTCCGCACTTTATAAAAAATATTGAAAGACCCTGCTGTACGCCCTTCTGCAAGTAAATGAAAAACCGGACGGTTGTCAAATTTAACATTCGTATCCAATACTTTAATAGATGCTTCTGCCGCAGTAATAAAGCCATAACGGAGTCTGTAGCTTAGGTATTCACCCGCTTTAAATACAGGCTCCTTAATGTTCTTCAGTCCCTGAGAAAATACAGCTGAACAGGAAAAGAGCAAAAGAAATAACAAAAGTTTTTTAACCATTTGGTCTTTACTACAAAAAGTGAACCATCCCTTCCCGAATCAAGTCCGGGATGACAGCCAGGTCAAGCCAGAGACTATCATAAGCCCGGATCTGGCTCTGGACTCAGGATTTTCGCTTATAAATAGGCACGGTGGAACAAGGTTCACCATACATAATGCTTTTAGCTATTTCTGTCAGTTTTACTGTAAGTTGAATATACGCTGAATTGGGCACATGAATATCGCCACAACCTTTAATCACCACACGCTGGTCGCGATACTTTTCTAAATCTATCTGATTTAATTTACGGTCAAACAGAACGGTCTCGAGTACTCCCAGATCGCCAAACACAATCGTTTCTGCAAAGGGTGCCATCTTGTTTGCCAGAAGCATATAAGCCCAGGTAGGGACAATCGCATCAGCAGAACAACCAATTGCAATATGCTTGCCGGAATAGGACTCCCACTTGTGTTCCTTAATGAACTCTCTGAAATCTTTTTCCCTGAGCATTAAGCCATGAAAAAGATTATCCTTTATGTCATAGAATATCCGCTCACCTGCGGGATACAGTTCAGCCAGATCAAAGCTTATAAGCCCGCTCTGTGCAACTTTGTTTATGATATTTTCCTGAACTTCCATCTTCTCCTGATTATAAAACGGCATAAGCCGAAATAATAGCGACCACTGTTAAAAAAAAATCCGGAAGTGAGTGAACACTTCCGGATACAAAGTTAATGAAATTAGCTATTAAAAGAATTTCACACGGTTATCCTTGATCTCTGAGTTATCACGTAAAGCTTTGAAAGCCTCGCCCGAAGCACGTTGAACAAGTCCCTGAGATACCTGAATCTTTTGTTTAAAGGCATTGGTAAGGGGTGCAGGCTTACTAAAGCCATTCACAACAAAAACATAAACTCCCTGATCGCCTTCAATCGGGCTTGATAATTTACCCGGCTGTGACCCAAAAATAGTTCCAACCAACACATTTTCCTGTGAAAGCCCTGGAATTACCGGATTTGCAAATACTATATTCTGAACTGGCGTTACCGCTCTGCCTGCTTTTTGAGCAACCTGTTCGATTGATTTGGATCCTTCTAATGCCTTCTCCATTTTTTCAATAAGCATGCGCGCTTTAACGCGCTTTCTGACCATTGGTTCAATATCTTTCTTTACCTGATCAAGAGGCAGTGTTCCTTCTTTGAATATATCGATAACTCTGGCTACTGCAAATTTATTACCCATCTCAAATACCTGATTCGAAACATCTCCCTTATCAGCACCAAATACCCATCGTACCATCTCACGCGGATTGTCCAATCCCGGAATTGAAGATTGGGTAGGAACTACATTATCGGCAAGTAATTTTACATAAGATGCCTTCTTTGATTCTGTGTCAAATGCTTCGGCATTTTTAGCAACTGCCAGAAAGCTTGTTGCTTTTGAATAGGCTTCCTGTTGTGTTTTATTACTTGCTGAGAAGGATTTATCTACAATTGCTACTTTAGCTACCCGGGAAGAGCCAATCTGTGCGTTAATCTTAACTACATGAACACCAAATTGCGTAGTAATTACCTTAAGATCACCAGTATTGCCATTGAAAACTGCTTCTTCAAAAGCCGGAACCATTGCACCTCTTGCAAAAGTGCCAAGCTCACCACCTGAATCTTTTGAAGCATCAGTTCCAAATTTAGCAGCAAGTTCTGCGAAGCTTCCTCCTTTGGCAATTACGCCCCTGATCGAATCAGCTTTTGCTTTTGCTTTATCAATGCCTCCTTCGGTAGCAGGATTCAGAAGGATATGACTTGCCTTTACGGAATCAGGACCAACCTTAAGATCCAGA
>CAZGWG010000214.1:0-7607 GCA_964529165.1 uncultured Sphingobacterium sp. | reverse complement strand
ACTTCATGAAGTAATACGACTTTCAGGTATGAATATCATTATAAATGATAATGATAACCCGCTAATTATTAAGGTTGCTTCTATTCCTTCAGCCCGAATGCAGGTATATTTCCTTGATAATGAAGAGTACTTCCAGAGAAAACATGTTTTTACTGATAATAACAACAAATTCTATGCTGATAATGACGAAAGAACTATATTTTTCTGTAAAGGTGCTTTAGAAACTGTCAAAAAGCTGGGCTGGTCTCCTGATGTTGTACATTGTCACGGCTGGATGAGTGCCCTTGTTCCTGCTTATCTAAAGACTTTGTATAAAGACGACCCTACATTTAAGAACTCAAAAGTGGTCTATTCTCTCTATGAGGATAACTTCGACACTTCCCTCAGTGCAGAATTTGCTACAAAAGCAATTATGAACGGAATGAACGCGGAACATACTGAAATATATTCTGAGGCTACCAATACCGCTTTGAACCTTGGAGCAATATCCTATTCGGATGCAGTGGTTTACGGATGTGAAAATATCAATGAAGAAGTGTTAAAGTTTGTTAAAAAATCAAATAAACCGCTCTTAGAATTCAATTCCACTTCAGATTACGAAAATTATTATAACCTTTACGAAGAAATTGCTAGCGAAGAATTAGTGTCATTAGCATAAGCGTAACTAAGCAGAACTCGCCGAGAGTATTCCGGGTACTTGATCAGAAGGGTAAAAAGAGACTGCAAGCTTTTAAAAATTAATGTAATACGGATGAAATTATACAAACTGGACTTATTAACGCTGTTGATAAGTCTTTTTATTTTAAGCAGTTGTCAGAATACAGATTCCATCGGCCTTGATGTTGATCCGGCTACTGAAGTTACAGGGAGTTTTACAGATACAATAACTGTTATCTCATCCACTGTTAAAGAAGACACCATCGTTACCAATACGCTGGAGAAATATCCTCTTGGATATATGTCCGATCCAATCTTTGGAAAAACTACAGCTAATATTGCAATGTCATTGACACTCGACCCTCCGGGACTTACTTTCGGGACTAGTCCGGTTCTCGACTCTGCAGTTCTGGTACTCTATTATGCCAAGGAATTTTATGGAGACAGCACTTCAAATTTTCAGGTAGATGTTCATCAGCTTAACAGTCCTTTAAGTACTTCTGTTAAATACTATAACACCCAGGCACAAAGCTATGGTTCAGAAGTGCTTGGAAGCAAAAAACTCAGATTTAGTGTCAATGACAGTGTGAAAGTTACAGAAATAGTAACAGGTCAGCCCGATAAGCAGGTAACCCGGGCACCTCAGATGCGTATACCAATCAATTCAAATTTTATTACTACCAACTTTCTGAACGCAACCACCACTACATTAAGCAGCAATGAGCTTCTGAACAAAGCGATTAAAGGTTTTTATCTAACGGTAAATAAGGCACAAAGCAGCGGTCCAGGTGGTGTAGCATTCTTTAACCTGACCGATTCCAGCAGGCTGGAAATCTACTATAAAAGTCAAAATGGTACTGCAACTGATACTACATTACATAAATTCCCTATTGTGAATAACTCTGTACCGGTAATCGCCGATTTTAAACACGATTATACCGGAACAGATATTCCTGCTAATCTGAACAGTACAACCCAACAAAATTTTACCTATGTACAGGGTTTGGCTGGCCTGCGCACTAAACTCCGCTTTCCTCATATCGAAAAGTTGAAAAACCTTGGGAATATTACCATAAATAAGGCAGAATTAATAGTCTCCGTTGTAGGAGGAACAGATGCATTTAAACCTGCATCAAGACTAATAATGTACCGCACTGACATCGCAAGTCAAAGACAATTTATACCCGACTTCAGTACTGAACCTGCGTTCTCTTTAACAGATCTTGACTTTGGTGGCTTTTATGACTCAACCAAAAAGCAATACAAGTTTCAAATCACTACCTATATTCAGGACATTATAAAAGGCAAACTGAAACAGTACGACACCTATATCGCTCCGGTCAATTCGGCATTTAATCGTACGTCAGGTCCTGTTGTATCCGGAAGTACTGCTGGAGGATCAGTAATCGGGAGTGGAAAATCGGGGGTAACTTATCAAATGAAGCTTAGAATAATTTATAGTAAAATAAATTAATAAAAGTTCTTCCGGGTCTTTAATTTATACAATCAAATCCTTAGTTTCGGCACTTTAATTTATAATTATGTGTGGAATAGTTGGTTATATAGGATATCGTGATGCCTGGCCTATAATTATCAAGGGATTGCAGCGCCTGGAATACAGGGGATATGATAGTGCAGGAGTGGCACTAATGAACAATCGTCTGAATATTTATAAGAAGGCGGGAAAAGTAAGTGACCTTAAACAATCGGTTGAAGGGGAAAACCTGGCCGGAACTCTGGGTATGGGTCATACTCGCTGGGCCACCCACGGTGAACCTTCAGACCGCAATTCACATCCACATACTTCTGGCGACAGCCGGCTGGCGATTATTCATAATGGCATTATTGAGAATTATTCAAGCCTTAAGGAAACCTTATTATCCCGGGGTCATGCGTTTAAAAGTGATACTGATACTGAGGTATTGATTCATCTTATTGAAGATATTCAATTCCAAACTGGCCTTGATATCAAAGAGGCTGTAAGAATTGCTCTGGATAAAGTTATCGGGGCATATGCCATTGTAATCATGGATAAGGATAATCCGGAGGAATTGATTGCAGCTCGTAAAGGCAGTCCAATGGTACTAGGAGTTGGAGTTGGAGAATATTTTATTGCCTCTGATGCTTCTCCAATAATAGAGTATACTAAAAATGTGATCTATTTAAATGATAATGAAATTGCTTTTATCAAAAGGGATGAGATACTGATAAAAAATATTGATAATACCATTCAAAAAAGGTGAATTTAATCATTTCATGCTTAAAGAAATCTTTGAACAGCCAAGATCAATAAAAGACTGTATGAGAGGGCGTATATATCCTGATGAGGGTTACGTTCAATTGGGAGGCATCAAAGAATATGCAGAAAAGCTAAAGAACATTGACCGCATCGTGATTGTTGCCTGCGGAACCTCCTGGCATGCCGGACTTGTAGGAGAATACCTGATAGAAGAATATGCCCGCATTCCTGTTGAGGTTGAATATGCCTCAGAGTTCAGATACAGAAATCCTATTATATCAGAAAAAGATATTGTAATTGCAATTTCACAGTCAGGAGAAACGGCTGATACTATGGCTGCTATTGAGCTGGCAAAATCTAAAGGAGCTACTATTTTTGGTATTTGTAATGTTGTTGGGGCTTCTATACCACGTCTGAGCCATGCCGGTGTATATACACATGCCGGACCAGAAATAGGAGTTGCCTCAACAAAAGCATTTACAGCACAGGTAACTGTTCTTACACTAATGGCATTATATATGGCCCAACAAAGAGGTAAGATTACTCAAAGCAAAATGGTTCACCTGCTATCTGAGCTTGATAACATTCCAGCGCTTGTCGAAAAATGTCTTCTATCAAACGACAGCATAAAAAATATCTCAGAAGCCTTTAAGGATGCAAGCAATTTTTTGTTCTTGGGTAGAGGAAGTGGTTTTCCAGTGGCGCTTGAAGGAGCACTTAAGCTGAAAGAGATTTCTTATATCCATGCTGAAGGTTATCCTGCCGCTGAAATGAAGCATGGGCCTATTGCTTTGATTGATGAGGAAATGCCGGTTGTCTTCATTGCTACAAAAAACTCCTCTTACGAAAAAGTAATCAGCAATATACAAGAGGTTAAAGCCCGGAAAGGCAGAGTCATCGCTATTGTTACCGAAGGTGATATTGTGGTTAAAAAAATGGCTGATTTCACGATTGAGATACCTGATGCTGATGAGATATTCCTACCTCTTCTCGCTACGATCCCATTACAGCTTTTATCATACCATATCGCTGTACTGAGAGGCTGTAATGTTGATCAGCCCCGAAACCTGGCAAAATCTGTAACGGTAGAATAGACCTTATCCTGCTAAAACATGTCGTTTTCTAATTTTTGAACACCTATTTGTTAAAACAAATAGGTGTTCAAAAAAAGCTTCATCAATTCCAATTGGACATTTAAGAGAGTGCAGCCTTTGCCACCCTCATGATGTTCCCTGCAAGAATCTTTTGAATTACCTCATCTGAATATCCCATTTGTACCATTCCAACAGTAAATAAAGGCCAGTTAGTCCAGGCCATACTCCGCTCCATTTCCCTTGTTTCAACATAGCTGTCTTCAGGCCACAATGCTTCCCAGCCAGCTCTTTGTTTCCTTACAGCCGGTATTTTTTTGTTTTCCACTGAGCCATATCTGGAAAAATAAGCAATATCAGTTCCAATAGCAACATGATCACTTCCGAAATTTTTGACTACATAATCTATGTGTTTCATCATTGCGGCAATATCACCAGTGCCTCCCAGGAATCTCGGAATACAGCATATTCCAATATACCCACCGGTATCGGCAATCGCACGAATTACATTATCAGGTTTTGAACGGATATGTTTGTGGAGTGATGCAACAGTTGTATGGCTGGCCACCATAGGTTTTGTTGATTCCAGCGCCGCCTCCAAACTCGTTTGCCAGCCAGAATGTGCAATATCTACGATTACCCCAACGCGGTTCATTTCCATTACCACCGCACGTCCAAAATCACTCAGCCCACCATTTGCCTTTTCGGCACAGCCATCTCCAATTGGATTTCTGCGGTTATAGGTAAGATGCATCATCCTAACTCCCAATTGGAAAAATATATTTATATATTTTAGTTCATCCTCAACCGAAATCCAATCCTGGGGTAATGGCACACCATTACCTGAAAAATATAAAGCATGTCGGTTTTCCCTTTTTGCCCTGAGGATATCTTCTGGAGTAACTGCACGACTCACAAAATCACTCATCCTATCAGTTGCATAGGTAAAATGAGCTAACCGTTTAAGTAGTCTTTTAACCTCATTACCCTCCTCTCCAGCATTCTGGAATATACAGGTAACTCCCGAAGCCTTCCAAGCACTTTCAAATTCTTCTCTTTCTTTATCATTGAATGCAAAACGGGTCATAATCATCTCCTCGTGCATCTCCTGAATTTCTGAAGTAGAAGCTCCCGAATTTATTGCAGAAGCCATTTTTTCCCCATCCAATGAGGCTCTTGGCATAAAGCCATATGATTCAATAACTAGTGAATTTTTATGTAATTCAAGTCCTCGTTCAAGCTGCTTCTGCGTAGGTTTTAAAATACTCTTAGCTAATTCAAAATCTGCCTTAATCTGATCATTAAAAAGGTAATGTCTGCTCAGACTATCTGATTTTTTTAAAATCTCTCCTTTCTGATTTTTGGTATTAATAGAATCTTCTCTTAAAGCTCCTAATACACCCTCACTGGCTAAAGTTAATCCTGCAAGCCCACTTAGCTTTAAGAAATCTCTGCGTTTACTTTTCATAGATTTTTATTTAATGGCTGAGATATTATTTTCGTCTAAAAAGTAGTTTATCAATTCAAAACAATTTAGTTCTTTAAAACTTAGCAGCAAAAAATAATTTATTCCAAGCAGTTATGTGTAAGAATCAAAAAAATAAGCCTTGCATTTCTATTGTGAATGCAATATCCTGAATTGGTTAATTCAACTATTCCATTAAATACCTAACTTTGCAGTATGCAAATTCACATATTAAAATCAAAGATTCACAGGGTTAAAGTAACGGATGCAGATCTTAACTATGTAGGCAGTATCACGATTGATGAGGACTTAATGGATGCCGCAAATATCATTGCAGGCGAAAAGGTACAGATCGTTAACAATAATAATGGTGAGCGCTTTGAAACTTACACTATTACCGGAAGAAGAGGAAGTGGTGATATTATCTTAAATGGTGCTGCAGCCAGAAGGGTTATGAAAGGTGATGTAATTATAATAATTACTTATGCTATAATGGATTCAGAGGAGGCCCGGAATTATAAACCTGTTGTTGTGTTCCCGGATGAAGAAACCAATCTATTGAAGTAGGTAATCTATTAATTCTAATCCAGATGAGTTTTCGCTGAATCAGAAATCAATCTTGTAATTTCAGTCAGCTCACCCTCAGAAAGATATCTCCATTTTCCAATGGGTAGATCCAGCCTGATGTTCATAATTCTGACTCTTTTGAGTTTAACTACTTTATAATCGAGATATTCGCACATTCTTCGAATCTGTCTGTTAAGTCCCTGGGTCAATATTATTTTAAATCTGTTCTTATCCAGTTGTTCTACCTCACATTTACGTGTAATCGTATCCAGAATTGGAATTCCATTCCTCATCCTTTTTAAAAACTCGGGATTTATTGGCTTATTTACTGAAACCAGATATTCCTTTTCATGATTATTTCTAGCCCGGAGGATTTTGTTGACAATATCTCCGTCACTTGTCAGAAAAATCAATCCTTCACTTGCTTTATCAAGGCGTCCAATCGGGAAAATGCGTTTCGGATATTTGATATAATCAATAATATTATTTTTCTCAGCCTTTGTATCTGTTGTACATACTATCCCTACTGGCTTATTAAACGCGATATATACCGGTTTTTCTTCCGGAGCAGAAACTAGTTTCCCATCTACTCTAACCACATCGCCCGGACTCAATTTAGTCCCCATTTCGGGTACTACACCATTAATGGTTATTCGATTTTCCAAAATCAGCTTATCAGCGGCTCTTCTGGAACAGTAGCCTATTTCACTTAAGTATTTATTAATTCGTGTTGACTTTTGCTCTTCCATTTGTGGTGTTCATGGCAAAAATAAGTAAATAGAGCGGGTCAAATTATAAGACGATCAAATTAATTTTAAAGATGCTAAAACAAAAAAGGGCTCTGTCTTGATGACAGAACCCCTCAACAGAACATAATTGGTTAATTATTGTGCAATAATATAAAATATTAGAATATCGATGCAATCAATATTATTTATATTTACATAGTTAAAATCTATAGAATGACCTTGGTCCAATTAGAATATATTGTTGCTGTTGACACCTACAGAAGTTTCGGAATCGCTGCAGAAAAGTGTTTTGTAACCCAGCCTACAATGAGTATGCAGGTACAGAAACTGGAGGAAACCCTCGGAGTAAAGCTTTTCGACCGAAGTAAACAACCTGTATTACCAACTGAGATTGGGGCAGAGGTAATAGAGCAGGCAAGGATAATTTTGAGAGAAAGCTACAAATTAAGTGAACTGATCAGTAATCAGAGAAATATTATCACAGGTGAACTCAGAATCGGAATAATTCCAACGATGGCTCCATATCTGATGCCAAAAGTAATATCTGCTTTCATAGAAAAATACCCTGATGTACAACTGCAAATATGGGAATATATGACTGATCAAATTGTGCAGGAACTGAAAAATGGCTTGCTCGACTGCGGTATACTTTCGACCCCGCTTGAAGATAAGAACCTTAGTGAAACACCTTTGTTTTATGAATCTTTTGTAGCATACATATCCAAATCGAGCAATCTGATTAATAAAAAGAATATTTCAGCAAAAGACATCAATTTAGAGGACCTTTGGCTGCTGAATGAAGGGCATTGTATGCGTAATCAAATTCTGAATATCTGTAA
>CAZGWG010000213.1:0-7608 GCA_964529165.1 uncultured Sphingobacterium sp. | reverse complement strand
ATCCGGGCGGGCTGCAGGAAAAGAAAAGAGAAAAATTAAGAGTTAAGAATTAGGTCATTACTCCTACAATCTCAATTTTTTCCGGACACTACTTATTCCTTAATAACGAAACTCCTTAACCACCTCCACCGCATACTTCACATTATCAAATGGAATATCCGGCATAATGCCATGACCAAGGTTAAAGATAAAGCCATCCTCGCCGCGCATCCGTTCAAACAAGCGGTGTATCCGTTCTTTGATCACATGCTTTTCGGCATACAGAATATGCGGGTCCAGATTTCCCTGTACGGCCATTCCGGCAGGAAGTTTTCTTTTGATATCCAGCAGATCAGCATTCCAGTCGATTGAAACCACATCCGGTTTTGCTTCAGCCATAATTGGTGCAAAAACAGAGCTTCCTTTACAGAAAGATATCACCGGAATATCCTTTCTGTTCAGGCCTTCGATAATTTGTTTATTGTACCGGTGCGAAAATTCCTGATAATCATCCCAGCATAATGCAAGTGCCCAGCTATCAAACAACTGAACGGCATTTACACCGGCAGCGATCTGAAGATTCAGGTAATCAATGGTTACTTTCGCAATCTTGGTAAGCAAAGTATGAGCAAGCTCAGGATGGTTGTGCAGCATCAGCTTGGTCAGCTTAAAATCCTTTGATGATCCGCCTTCTACCAAATAGCTCATTACTGTGAATGGTGCCCCGGCAAAACCAATCAGCGGAATCTTCCCATCCAGTCTTTGCTGAATCACTTGAATTGCATCCGCCACATACTGCAGCTTATCATCAACATCGGTAAGCAGTTTGTCTACATCTGACTGACTCCGTACCGGATTTGCGAACTTAGGACCCACACCCTGGGTAAAACTAAGATCCCCTCCCATTGCCTCGCCCGTAACCAGAATATCTGAGAACAGGATTGCGGCATCAATGCCCAAAAGATCAACGGGAAGCATGGTAACATCCGCAGCAATCTCAGGCGTTTTACACATCTCCAGAAAGGAGTATTTATTTTTTATTTCCCAGTATTCAGGCATGAATCGACCGGCCTGACGCATCATCCATACCGGAGGGCGTTCTGTACTTTTTGAAAATGCTGCCCTTAGGAACAGGCTGTCTTGGATATTTCTCTCGCTCACTATGCTTTTTTTATTTCTGATTCTATTTTTTTTATAATATTTTTTACCCGGGAGCTTATTTTAAATGTTTTGGCTTTCTCTACATAGGTGGCTGCACGTTCATAATCTTTCTTTCGAAGATTGATATTAGCCAGATGCACCAGCACAATGGCCTTATCATTCTGGTTACGTAAAGGGAATCTGGTCGCAATTTGAAAATGCTTTTCAGCTTCCTCATAATTTTGACGATGAAGTTCCACATTCCCATAAATAAACTCATAAAACCCGCGGCGATGTTTACCCAGGCGATCCGGATCCTCAATTTCTTTAAGCAATTCCTCGGCGCCATCATAATTTTTTGCATGGAATTCACGCGCGGCCATTACTACGGTACCTTCCCTGAAATAACCCCATATCAGGAGACCAATTCCCAGACCGATAACTGCGGCTATTTCATAAACCTGTTTGCTGATTGTCCAGCCCAACAGAATCACTGCAATCCCGATAACCCATAAGCGGGCCTTCTTAGTAAACATTTCTTAGTGCTTATCCGTAAATTTATATCCAACTCCCCTGATAGAATGAAAATAGGTTGGATTTTTCTGATCAGGTTCAAAATATTTACGGAATGTCAGGATAAAATTGTCGATTGTCCTTGTCGAGGGATATACATCATAATTCCATACCGTTTCCAGAATCTGCTCACGCGACACTGCCTCGTTACGACGCTCTATCAATAGTTTTAGTAACATGGTTTCCTTCTTGGTCAGCGGAGTAACGGTACCATCGTCCGTCACCAATTCAAAAGAATTAAAGTAAATCGTTTTATCACCGATTTTATATGAATTCAGCTCTTTAAGCTGATCTCCTTTCAGACCACGTTTTACAAGTATTCCGACTCTCAATATCAGTTCTTCAAGGTTGAAGGGTTTGGTCAGGTAATCATCTGCACCCTTTTTCAATCCCATGACACGATCCTCACTGGTGTTCTTTGCAGTAAGGAACATGATTGGAACCTCTGTATTTTCGAGCCTGATCGTCTCTGCTACCTGAAATCCATCGATCTCAGGAATCATCACATCAAGAATGATCAGGTTGAATCGTTCCTCTTTGAATATTTTGAGTGCCTTTTTACCATCTGTTGCAGTAGATACTTTGTATCCCTCCATCTCCAGATTTAATTTGATAGCTTCCAGAAGATGTTCTTCATCTTCTACGAGCAGAATTCTTTGTTTAGTTGGCATTTGCGTTAAATGTTACTTCGAAAATAGATCCCGAAGGCTGGTTATTTTTTACTTTTATTGAGGCCTGATGCTTATCAAGAACCTGTTTTACAATGAATAATCCAAGTCCGGTACCCTTTGTTTTGCGCGTATCTTCGCTTCCTACCCTGTAAAACTTATCAAAAATACGTGATTTTTCCTGATCATTGATACCTATCCCTGAATCGGCTACAACAAATTGAATCTGTCCGTCATTGCGGCGCAAACTAACATGTACTTCTGCGCATGGCGGCGAATATTTTACTGCATTTTCAATCAGGTTAGTCACTACCGATGTCAGGGCGAATTTATCACCTTCCAGAGTAATTCCCTTCTGAACAGATAGTTTGATAATTTGTGAGCTGCAGGTATGAACCTGTAGTCTGTTTGCTATTGAATTAACCAGTTCAGAAAGATTAAATTTCTCTTTGGGAAAAGTATAGGAGTTACTCTCAATCTTTGTGGCCAGAAGCATATTCTCAACCAAATCATCCAGGCGTTCAATATCCTTTAAAGAATTGGTTATAAATGACTTCTGCTGGGCCGGATCAAGCTCTCTTTTAAGGATAGTCTGCAGGTATAATTTGATAGAGGCCAGAGGCGACTTCAGTTCGTGAGTGACAGATAAAAGGAAATTCTTTTGTTGATAGTGAAGTTTTCTTTCCTGATTTATTGCCTTTTGCAAATAATAAGCTCCCACAAAAAAAATGAAAAGGAAAACTGCAGTTTCTCCAAGCACCATTCCTTTACTGTTTGGATTAGCAATTAGCAATAACCTACCCCACCAAATTAATTGAAAGATGGCGTAGATAATCAGACAATAAAATATCACTAATGGCCTTCTCATTGTTTTTATGCTCTTGCTCCTCTGAATACGATATCTAGACTTTCAAAGATAGCTCGTTTAGCCTTTTCCAGATCTACTTTAGAGTGAACAGAAGATACAAAGCCAACTTCATACCCGGATGGCCCGAGATAAATACCCCTGTTCAATAATTCACGATGCATGACCTTGAATTTCTCCATACTTGATGCATCAATTTCTTCTGCCGAGCTGATTTTCTCCTGATCTGTGAAAGCGAACCAGAAAATTGAACCAATATTAAATACTCTGAACTTATAATTCTTTGCAGTGGCAAAACGCTGTATAGACTCTGTAAAATCGAGTGTTTTATTATTCAGATCCTTATAAAAACCAGACTTTGAAAGTTCTGTAAGCTGAGCAATTCCAGCCGCCATAGCTACGGGATTCCCGGATAATGTTCCTGCCTGATAGACAGGACCATCCGGAGATATCATTTCCATTATTTCTACTGATGAACCATACATACCTACCGGTAAACCACCACCAATTATTTTACCATAGGTGATAATATCCGGCTGGATGCCGTAAAAACCAGCAGCTCCTTCAAAACCGATCCGGAAACCCGAAATAACCTCATCAAAGATCAGGAGTGATTTATTCTTTGAACATACCTTCCGCAAAAATTCGAGGAATTCTTTGGTCTGAAGCAGCAAGCCATTATTGGCGGGAACTGGTTCAATAATTACCGCAGCGATTTGCCCTTCAAATTGCTCAAAAGCTTTATTAACAGCCTCTTCATTATTTAATGGAACAACAATGGTCTCATCAGCAAAAGCCTTTGGTATACCTGCAGATGAGGTTTCCCCAAATGTTACCAGTCCGGAGCCTGCCTTAACCAGCAATGAATCAGAATGCCCATGATAGCATCCCTCAAATTTGATGATCTTATCACGTTTGGTATACCCGCGGGCAAGGCGTATCGCCGACATCACCGCTTCTGTTCCTGAACTGGTAAAGCGGATTTTACGGATGTATTTATTATTCTTCAGGATGAGTTCAGCTAATTGATTTTCAAGTGCAGTAGGTGCCCCAAAGCTCATCCCATTCTGCATGGCTTCAATCACTTTTTCACGAACCACCGGATGATTATGCCCAAGAATTAATGGACCCCATGATGCACAAAAATCAATGAACTGGTTACCATCGGCATCCCATATATAACAACCATCACCCTTCTGAATAAACAAGGGTGTTCCATGAACGGATTTAAAAGCCCTGACCGGAGAGTTCACACCTCCCGGGAAATAGGTTTTTGACTTTTCATACAATTCGGCAGATTTCTCTCTTGAAATATCAGGCTTTCCTACTGTATTTACCGGAGTATCTTCGTCCGAACCTGAAAACATCTTTTTAAGTGATCCTAACATTTTTTTTAGTTTGATACCCGATAGCTATCGGGTTGATAGTTGATTACATCCACTCCTTCTCCACAATCTCCCTCGCATGATAAGTAATAATGATATTCGCACCGGCTCTGCTGAATGCATACATATTTTCCATGATTACTTTCTGCTCATCAATCCAGCCTTTGGCACCTGCGGCCTTCACCATTGAATATTCTCCTGAAACATTATAACATGCCACCGGAAGGTTTGTGCTTTCTCTTAAACTCTTAATAACATCGAGGTAAGCCAGTGCAGGCTTCACCATAAGAATATCTGCACCCTCCTGCTCGTCTAATGCTGATTCACGCATCGTTTCCCTTGGATTACGAAAATCCATCTGATACGCTTTTCTGTCACCTTTGCCAGGAGCCGAATCGGCAGCTTCTCTGAACGGGCCATAATAAGCTGATGCAAACTTAATACTATAGCTCATTATTGCGGTATTTTCCAGATTATTCTGGTCCAGCTTTTCACGGATACCGCGTATCCTGCCATCCATCATATCAGAAGGTGCAATCATATCTGCACCAGCCTGTGCATGGCTTAAAGCCATTTTTGCCAGTACATCAACAGTTTTATCATTCTGAACATAATCATGATGCAGAATACCACAATGTCCGTGTGTGGAAAGCACAGGTGCATACATCGGTAACTACATACAGGTCATCAGCAAACTCTTTTTTCAATTCCCGGACTGCGTTGGCAACCACAGAATGCTTATCATAAGAGGAACTTGCATCCTCGGTCTTTTCTTCCCCGACACCAAAAAGTAAAACCTTATTAATTCCGAGTGAAATTGATTTTTCAACATCTTTCAGCAGGGTATCAACAGAGAAATGACTTACTCCGGGCATAGCATCAATACCATGCACGATATTTTTACCAGGCACCACAAAATAAGGATAGATAAACATGTCTTTTGACAGCCTGGTTTCTGCCACCATTTCACGCAAAACAGGTGATTTCCTTAATCTTCTTGGACGAATTAACATATGATCCTTTGATTTTAAAAACTCGTTCAACCGGATTTAATAATCCAGTGCAAATACAGCTTCGGCTAAGCCCATCTCATCAGGCGAAAAAGGAAGGGTATATTTTACTCCCATTTCATCAAATTTCTGACCGGTAGTTTTCCCAATACAGATAACCTGCTGATCAGGCTCAAGTAAATTCTCAGCAAAATAAGAATCCACATTAGAAGGGCTGGTAAAAATCAGCACTTCAGCAAATGATTGAGCTACATTTTCTTCACTAACCGTTTCATAAACAATTAATTCAATGATTTTAGTATCGTTTGATAACGCCTTTTGTATGGTTTTTAATGAGCCTTTGGCACTTGGAAACAGTACGTTTGATCCATTGGCCAGCTTTGAAAATTCAATGGCAATATCTTTGGTATCAATTCCTTCTTCCTCTCCATTAAAATCAGCTGTTTTGCCATGAAGGCGCAGGGCATCTTCAGATCCGCGGCCAAGCACACCATATTTTACCTTTTTGGGAAGTTGAGGATTAAGTTTAAAGAAGTACTCAATGGCATTCTTGCTACTGAAGAAAACCCAATCAATATTTCTCAGAATAAAAGGATCGAGATGATTGATGGATGGAAAAGTTCTGATCAGAGACCTATCTTCAATTTCTATTTGATGCTTCTTAAGCGCATTCCTGAGGTAGCTGCTTTCTGAAAGTTCACGACTGATAAATACATTAGCCGGAAATTTTCGATCAGGAGCAAATTTAGATACAATTTTTTCTGCCAGCCCTTTGGTCGTTTTAGACTGCAGGAATAGCCGGTCAGGAAAATCCGTTCCGTCTGATGCCTTTGCTGTCCATACCTGAAACAACGAACTATCTTTGCGGCAATAACATCCCAAAGGCAATTGACATCCTCCATCAAACATATTCAGAACCTTACGTTCTACTGCAATCTGTTCGGCAACAACCGGATTATTAAGGGGCTGCAGCAAATCAAAAAGAGCTTTATCACTTTCCCTGATCTGTACAGCTAAAACTCCCTGTGCTGGCGCAGGGATTAATTCGGTAGGTTCAAGTTCTTCAACATGAAATTCTTCGCTGAGATCATAGCCCAGCCTGACCACACCTGCCTTTGCAAGCATAATCGCATCATAATTCTCATCGCGCAATTTTTGCAGCCTGGTCTGAACATTCCCTCTTAAATCTTCAATCTCGAAATCCGGCCGTACAGCCAGCAACTGAGATTTACGACGGTTTGAGGAGGTGCCAACCAAAGCCCCGAACTTAACGGCCAGCTTTTGATGAATATCAACGCAATCCTTTAAAATAACCAATAACTCTGCCGGATCTTCACGCTCCGAAACGGCTGCAATGATCAAACCTTCCGGATTTGTAGTTGGAAGATCTTTATGTGAATGAACGGCAAGATCAATGGTCCCGTTCAGTAATTCTTCTTCAAGCTCCTTAGTAAAAAAACCCTTGCCCTCCAGCTTATCAAAACTGAGATTCAATATTTTATCACCCTGCGTCTTAATGATTTTAAGCTCTGAGTCATGCCCAATTTCCGCCAGACGATCCTTAATAAAATTCGCCTGCCATAATGCAAGTTCACTTCCACGCGTTCCAATGACAATTTTTGATTTTTTATTATCCTCTGGCAAATGATCAGACATGATTATAAATTTATTCCGGATTATTTTTTTGAATGTTAAAAATAGCCAAAATGATTGGGATCAACTGAAAATCAGCTATTTTTTATCAGAATATCCTTGGCCATAACCATTGGGACACTGATACATTTTTTCTCCATATAATTCATTATACGGGATAATACTTCACGGGAATTATCATCCATCCCCTCTATTTCATTAGCAAATATCCTGTTCATTGCATTTTCCTTGATCTCTTTGATCTTCTCAGGAACTTCCCGCATGGCAATCTCCACCCTGCGCTGTTTTAGCACAGGCTTAAATTCTTCGATATTTTGGTCTATGATACGCTCCGC
>CAZGWG010000212.1:0-7647 GCA_964529165.1 uncultured Sphingobacterium sp. | reverse complement strand
TTTTATTTGATTTTCTCTGTCTTTACGTTCACGGATAAACAGGTGCTTTTCACCAATCGCTTTTCACCAGGTTTCCAAGACTGTCCATAATTATAAGCGCAACATGAACGGATTATCCAATAAACAGGAGTCTCAGACTCCGTTCATATATCTGACAAAACAACCAGGCCTGATATTTTTGTATCAGACCTGGCACCTCCTGATAGTAATCGAGCAAGCGTTATTTAGAGCCAATCGCTAAACTACATACCGCAGCCTATTTCAGCATCCCGCACTCACCGCCACAGCATACAATGCATTACCGGAAACAACTATCTTAAATACATTTCCGGGTTCATTAACTGAACTGTTCCAGCTTGGTACAAATTTAAACTGGTTCTTATCAACTTGTTCATCAACACCGGAATGAACACTTTTCCAGGTTTTACCCCTGTCTGAGGTACGGAATATTCCATCCGGATGACCAAGTACTAAATACTTGCCAATTTGTTTGATCGATGAAAGGAACAAAGTAGGACGAAGTCCTTCATCAATGGCCTGCCAGGTTTTTCCTTTATCCATTGAAATGTGTACCCTTCTGGATTGGGTTTTTGTGTTGCAGGATATCGCAGCAAATCCGCCTTCGATACGTTCAATAGCGATACCTACTCCACCCTCGCTGATTACCCATTGCCAGTGTTCACCATTATCTGTCGAACGCATGATCCCTTTCTGACCAGTCGCCACAAGAACACCTTCTGACTCCACGATATTCATTACCCAGCCTTCATTCTGTACCTGTTTCCATGTTTTACCCTTGTTGGTAGATTTATAAAGGCCGTGGTCATAACCAAGGAATACCGTTCCATTAGCTGTTTCAAAAACAGTCCGCATTGAATGTTTGTTGAAATTTGTGTGTATCGGCAACCAGGTTTGTTTAGCTGATGTTTTTTGATAGATCTGTCCTTTATAATTGAAGGCCATGATACCCGAACGATTGAAAGCAATCGAGGCATTTTGCGCATCAGGTACATCCTCTTTTTCCCAAACCGGACTTATAAGATTACTCTTAAGCCGATACATTTCATTTTTTACGTTTAAATAAAGATCTGACTCTCCGGCAAAAAAATTCACCGGCTGTTCAATTTCAGGGAGTCCTTCGCTAATGTCCTGCCATGTTTGTCCGCCATCAGTTGATTTAAGAACGCTGTTTACAAGTCCCGGTTTATTTCCATTGGGTCTGAAAGCTGAATCTTTTGCGGATAAATCTATCGGAGAATTATCACCAGCCCCTGGGTCTTTCAATAATTTACTTGCTTTGGATATTTTCCTTTCCACTTCCTTTTCTTTCAGCACAAAAGAATTCAGCAGAAATAATGCTATTAAAATAGCTGGAACAAACACTAATGATCTTTTCATTTTCTTTTTGATTAAGTGAAACCTATCTGGTTGATTCAGCAAAACTATCCTGATATTTTTTTTCTGATTAATTAGAATTGTAAATAAAAATGTAAACTTTGTAAATAAAATATTGACATCATGCATGTTAGCCAAAATCTGATAACAGGGAAACGCAAATACATCTTCGCTTTGATACTATCCTTGTTTATCTCTGTAATATGCGTGGCTTTCAGTATGGCTGATGGGGAGGATTTTGATATTGCGAGAAGAGAAGTTTTGCTCCGCAGGATCGGACATGAACTACTCTTACAGTCGGGCGACAGTACATCAAGAGTTCTGCCCGTAAATAAGATTGCAGCGAATGAATACCAGATCAGGTTTGAGAATAATCTTACATTTCAACCCGACTCTCTGGTGAACACTACCCGGCGTTTGCTGGCCAAAGACCCACTTGCAGGTGATTATGTTGTGAACGTTCTAAACTGCAGCAACTCCAGCGTAGCATTTGCATATGCCATTTCCAAAGATGAAAAAAATACTATTGTAGCATGTTTAGGAAGAGAACAACCCACAGCCTGCTACATGATTACTATCAGGTTTGAACCGAAGGGGACATTAATAGCAAAAAATGGATATCTTCTGGGCAGTTTGCCGTTTTTAGCATTTGTTGGATTTATTTTTCTGAGATCTGTTAAGCCGAGAAAAGCCTTAACTGACCTGCACCCTGCTAATACCTACAGTTTGGGCAGGGTGTTGTTCGATGTGAAGAACCGAAAGCTCCTAATTAATGGAAATGCGATAGACCTGACAGGAACGGAAACCCGTTTATTGCTCATTTTCGCATCGTCGCCAAACGAAACCATAGCGCGAAACCGCCTGCAAAAAGAAATATGGGAAGATGAAGGAATTATTGTGGGACGCAGTCTGGATATGTTCATATCAAAACTCAGGAAAAAACTGGAGCTTGATCCGAATGTTAAAATTGTTGTTGTTCGGGGGAAAGGGTATAAGCTTGAGATTGGGTCTTAGGAAGGAGCTTATTGCTAGAACTAGATACAGAGTGGTTAAATGGTTTTTGAATTAGAGCCTTAAATTAATTAAAGGAGTCAGAAGACTCCTTGTTATTGGATAATCCGTAGAGACGCTTCGCTAAACTCTACGGACAGTTGAGTCGGTTTTCCGTTCGCACGAGTTACTTTACTTTCATCAGCCTGTTTAGTACTTTACTGATTTTTCAACAAGCTGATGACTAAAACGCAGGTCATCCTTAAGTACCGATGTAATAGAATAAGCCTTATTCTTCCCTCTCTGGATGTTGACCTGTTCACCATTGTCGGCCAGATCCATATATTCTGTCTGCCTTTTCTAAAAATTTTGCCGGCTTGTATACATTTAGTTTTATTTGTCGTAGCCCTGGGAAATCAATTTTGCTAATCGATGGAAATTCTATTAATAGCGTGAATGGTTTGAGCACTTGAACCTTTTTATTTAAAAAAAAATTAGTGGACATTTTAAGTTCATCTATAATTATAACATTATAAAAACAATCTAAAACCATTAAATTAACATCTTTGTTTAGCAGGCAAAAATAGGATTGAATGAAAAAAAGTATTATCCCTGGTAATGAGGAAGAACGATTGAAGGCTCTGAAAAGCTATGAAATACTCGATTCTTTAAGTGAAAAAGAGTTTGACAGAATTACCGAGCTCGCTTCTTTGATATGTGAAGTGCCCATTTCATTGATATCACTGATAGATAGAGACCGACAATGGTTCAAATCAAAAATTGGTTTAGGTGTAAATGAAACCAGTAGAGATCTTGCATTTTGCAAATATGCCATCCTGGAAAATCAAATTTTTGAGGTCGACGATGCCACAAAGGACGAGCGCTTTAATAGCAATAGTTTAGTCACAGATGACCCCAATATACGCTTTTATGCAGGGCAACCTCTGATTGATCCAAATGGCTATGCCTTAGGAACATTATGTGTAATTGATAGAAAACCGAATAAACTCGATAAAAGCCAGAGGAGGGCATTAACTTTATTGGCCGATGAAGTGATGGCATTAATCATCGAGAGAAGGCAGAAGGTAGAGCTGAAAAACTTTGAAAGTCTGTTCAATCTTTCTAACGATTTGATTTGTGTAGCAGGCACTGATGGTTTTTTCAAAAAGATAAATCCCGCATTTGAAAAAATTTTGGGCTGGGATAATAAAACCTTGCTCACCACTTCATTTTTTGACCTTGTACATCCGGATGATATTCAAATCACCCAAAAAGAAATCCAAAGTCTGGCTGAAGGAAAAGATACAATTAATTTTACGCATCGATTTCATGCAAAAAACGGCAGCTACAAAACATTGCAATGGGTAGCTACACCCGAGCCATTAACCGGTAGTCTTTTCGCAATAGCCCGGGACGTTTCAGAAGAAAAACTAAAAGAAAAACAATTAGTATTAAGCGAAGAACGAGCCAGGGTATTTTTTGAAAATTCACAGGGTTTCATGTGTACGCATGACCTGAATGGAAATTTTAAATCCGTAAATGGTGCCGGTGCAACTATTTTGGGTTATTCCAGAGAAGAGATTTTAAATCTTAGTCTCTTTGATATTATTCCATCCACAAGAAAAGACTTTTTAAATCAATATCTCGAAGAGATACAGCTTAAAGGCTATTCAAAAGGACAAATGGTCACCCAACACAAGGATGGCACTTTCCGCTTCTGGTTGTACAACAACATCCTCGAAAAAGGTATTGATGATGAAAGTTATGTAATAGGGAATGCCGTAGATATTACTGAAAGGCATCGTCTTGAGGAAGATTTACGAAAAACAAAGAAGATACTTGAACAAACAAACCGGGTTGCTCGTATTGGAGGCTGGGAATATGATGTGCAAAATCAAAAAGTGATGTGGACAGCTATTACCAAAGAAATTCATGGTGTCCCGGCTGATTATGAACCAGTTTTAGAACATGCGATTAACTTTTATAAAGAAGGGAGTAGTCGGGATATTATAACCGAAGCAGTAAACAATGCCATTAACAAAGGCGAACACTGGGATTTGGAACTTCAGATTGTGACATTTAACGGTACGGAATTATGGGTCAGAGCCATTGGTACTGCTGAGTTTGAGAATGACAGATGTAAAAGAATATATGGCACCTTCCAGGACATTGATGAGGCAAAAAAGGCCGAAATAGAAGTGCGCAACTCCCGTAAACTACTCAATGATGTTTTGCAAGCAGCTTCGGAGATCAGCATAATCGCTACAGACGTTAATGGTCTGATTATGGTTTTTAATAAGGGCGCTGAAAAGCTACTGGGATATACGGCCGAGGAAATGGTTGGAAAACAAAGCCCCGCTATTATTCATTCGCCTGATGAAGTGGAAGTGCGTGGCAAGGAATTAAGTGAACAATTGGGTTTCCAGGTAGAGGGTTTCCGAATTTTTGTTCAGCAGGCTGAGGTTATGGGATCTGAGCAGAGGGAATGGACCTATATCAAAAAAGACGGTTCAAAAAGAACGGTTTCGCTGGTGGTTACTGCAATCAGGGATATTAATGATCAGATCAATGGTTATCTGGGAATCGCAACTGATATTACTGAAAGAAGAACTACTGAGCGTGAGCTTATTGTTGAAAAAGCAAGGCTTTCATCTTTTGTACAGTACGCTCCTGCCGCAGTTGCCATGCTAGATAACGACATGCGTTTTATTGCCGTTAGTAACCGTTGGATGGAGGACTATCATTTAACAGGCCGGGAGGTCATTGGCGCTTCATATTATGAAGTATTTGACAACATTGATACAGAAAGAATTGAGAGACACCAAAGGGTTTTAGCAGGAGCTATTGAACGGAAAGAAGAAGACAGATATCGGCTAAAAGGCAACAGTGAAGACCAATACGTCACCTGGGAAATGCGCCCATGGTACCAATATGATGGTGAAGTTGGAGGGATGATGATTTTTACTCAAAATATAACCTCCATTATACTTCAACGGGAAGAACTTAAAGTTGCAAAATTACGTGCTGAAGAAGCAAATGTTGCCAAATCCGAGTTTTTGGCAAATATGAGCCACGAAATAAGGACACCTTTAAACGGGGTGATAGGTTTTACTGATTTGGTTATGAAGACCACGTTAAACGAAACACAGAGCCAATACATCAGCATTGTTAATCAGTCAGCAAATGCCTTGCTGAGCATTATAAATGATATTCTCGACTTTTCGAAGATCGAAGCAGGTAAACTGGAACTTGATGTGGAAAAATGCGACTTATATGAACTAAGTTGTCAGGCCACCGACATTATTACCTATCAGGTGCAAACCAAAGGATTGGAGATGTTACTGAATATCCCTGCTGACCTGCCACGTTTCATCTATGCAGATTCAGTGAGAATAAAACAAATCCTGGTGAACCTTTTGGGCAATGCCTCCAAATTTACTGAGATCGGTGAAATAGAATTAAAGATTGAAAAAATTGGAGATAAGGGTGATCAATCCACCTTGCGTTTTTCAGTAAGAGATACCGGTATCGGCATCAGACCAGAAAAACAACAAAAGATTTTTGAGGCCTTTTCGCAGGAAGACAGTTCAACTACCAAAAAGTATGGTGGTACTGGGCTTGGGTTAACAATATCCAATAAGCTTCTTGGCTTAATGGGCAGTAAGCTGGAGTTAAAGAGCACCCCAGGCCTAGGCAGCACCTTTTATTTTGATGTTTCTTTTGTTTCAGAACAAGGAGAGGCTCTTGAATGGGAAAATCTAAATCAAGTTGAAAATGTGCTTGTAGTTGACGACAATGAAAATAATCGAAATATTATTTCTGCGATGTTATCACTTAAAAATATAAATACTTCAAAGGCTTCTAATGGATTTGAAGCAATTCAATTAATGACGCAAGAAAAAATGTATGACGCGATCATTATGGATTACCATATGCCGATTATGGATGGGCTAGAAACAATCAGGAAGATCAGAGAAAACTTTTTTAGTACAAGTGCTGAACTTCCAATCATTTTGCTTCATAGCTCTTCTGATGATGGGAAAATAATTAAAGAATGTGAAGAGCTTGAAGTAGCCTACCGCCTGGTTAAACCTTTAAAAATGCAGGATATCTATCATGCTTTATCCCGTCTCCGTCAGAAAGATTTAAAAATAAATAAAGCGCCTGATGCAGAACAGCCTGCTTCTCTCGATGCATTTAGTGTTTTGATCGCAGAAGACAATACAGTCAATATGCTGCTTACCCGAACTATTATTAAAAAAATCAAGCCTAATGCAACAATCCTGGAAGCAAAGAGTGGAGAGGAAGCGCTTGCCTATTGTAGGAGGCAATTACCAGATATCATTTTGATGGATATACAAATGCCCGGAATGAATGGTTATGAAGCAACCAGGCACATCCGAAATATCAGTTCTCACAGACACATTCCAATAGTTGCCCTTACTGCCGGAAATATAAAAGGGGAAAAAGAAAAATGCATTGCTGCAGGCATGGATGATTTTGTGGCAAAACCGATAGTTGAAAATAATATCGCAGCTATTTTTAACAAATGGCTGGATCTTGGTCAGGAAAACGGGATAACCCAAAATCAGGATTTTGAAGTTGAAGAATTGGAGCATTTCAATATAAACAAACTAAAAGGTTATATAGGGGATGATGATTCTATAATGATGGAGGTACTAAGCCTGGTTTGTACAGAATTGAAGGTAACAAAACTGTCTATTACAGGCTATGTTACAGCTCAAGATCTACCGGGTTTAAATAGTGTTGGTCACAAACTTTACAGCACAGCTGCATCTTCGGGTTTGTACAAATTATCTGTAATGTCTAATCAGCTTGAAAAATTGGATTTTTTCGAACTCTCTCATGTATCAGGACTTAGTGAAGAAATAAATAATGAAATTGACTTGGTATTACAGATGATTGAAAGCATCGGGTAAGATCATACATGTATTCCTGTATGAATTAAAATCATGACGTCAATTTGCCAATAAAATGAAGTCTCAGATCTCCAACTCTCCTGTCCGATTTCTTAAGCGCAGCGAGACTACGGATTATCCATTAACAGGAGTCTTAGACTCCGTTTCAATATCCAACAAAACAAAAAAGCCCGACAATTCGTATCAGGCTTTGTACCTCCCTATGGCTATTGGGACGAACCGGCACAGCTTTAAAACAAAAAGCTCTCAAAAAATGAGAGCTTTTAATGTACCCAGCGCCGGAATCGAACCGGCACAGTTTCCTATCGGTGTTTGAGACCGA
>CAZGWG010000211.1:0-7669 GCA_964529165.1 uncultured Sphingobacterium sp. | reverse complement strand
CGATCATCCTCCTCTCTGGTAAACCCATTGGGAAGCGACATGCAGGAGGCTCCTCTTTAGTATCATTAGTTACTACGGTTTAGTAGTATTTAAATTTTATTCCTGATGCCAGTACTCAATTTCTTATTGATCTTGCCTGGATACCCCAGTTTGGGATACATTTTAAAGCCGGAGTAGATGGTATCAGCATGGTACTTTTAATATTAACAAATCTTCTTATTCCTGTTATTATTTTATCAAGTTATAAACATGATATGAAGAATATCAATGCTTTTTACGCATTGATATTCTTCATGCAAAGTGGTTTATTACTTGTTTTTACGGCGCTGGATGGATTTCTCTTTTATGCAGGATGGGAAATAGCATTGATACCTGTTTACTTCATTTGTGCATTATGGGGAGGAGAGAACCGAATAAAGGTTAATTTGAAATTCTTCATATATACAATAGCCGGTAGTTTATTAATGTTATTGGCAATCATCTATCTTCATTTACAGACGCCGGGCAATAGCTATGATATAGCAGAATTTTATAAACTTGAGCTTGACCCGGTAACTCAGGCTTGGATATTTTGGGCATTCTTCATTGCCTTTGCAATTAAAATGCCTGTATTTCCATTTCATACCTGGCAACCTGATACTTATACAGAAGCCCCAACTGCAGGAACCATGCTCCTCTCAGGTATCATGCTGAAGATGGGTATTTATGGTGTAATCCGCTGGCTTATTCCGGTAGCTCCACTTGGTTTTGATGCCTGGGGTGAAACCGCCTTAATCTTGTCGGTAATAGGAGTTGTTTACGCATCAATTATTGCATTTACACAGAATGATATTAAGCGACTTATAGCCTATTCATCTATAGCACACGTTGGACTTATCTCAGCCGGTATTTTTGCTTGGAATCTGCAAGGCTTGCAGGGAGCAATGATACAAATGCTGAACCATGGTATCAATGTAGTCGGAATGTTCTTCATTGCAGATATTCTTATTCGCAGAATGGATACCCGTGAAATGGTACAGATGGGTGGGATAGCAAAGCCAGCACCTATTCTGGCTATTACTTTCCTTATTGTTTTACTGGGAACAGTTGCCTTACCACTTACAAATGGCTTTGTTGGTGAATTTTTGCTATTAATGGGTGTCTACAATCATAATATATGGTTCGCTGCTATTTCAGGTCTGACAATCATTTTTGGTGCAGTATATATGTTAAGAATGTACCAAAAAGTAATGTTAGGTCCAGTAAACTCAAGTACAGCCGTCTTTAAGGATCTTGATGGTACAGAAAAAACAGTATTATTGATTATTTCAGCACTTGTAATCGTAATCGGGGTTTACCCGCAGCCAATTCTCCATATCTCTGAAGCAGCAGTAATAAACCTGTTAGACCAGGTCAATCAAAAAATATTAGTTAAATAAAAGCATGAACGCATTAATTACCCTATCTGTTTTAGCCATTCTGGTTCTTTACCTGGGCTTGTATAAGGCAAAAAATGCTTTGTTGCCTGTTACTTTATTTGGTTTAGCTGCTGCACTTGTTTTAGCTCTGATTGAGTGGAACTCAGGTGCCGCACCTATTTACAGTGGAATGATGCAGTTTGATAATTTCGCAGTGGCCTTTACTTCGATAGGCATTGTGTCAACAATGCTTATACTGCTTATATCCAAAGATTATTTTGAGCAGATCAGTGATAATCTTGCTGAGTATTATGCAATCATACTTTTCGCACTGATCGGGATTCTTGTAATGGTTTCCTTTAATAATTTGTCTATGCTGTTTATCGGTATAGAAATCATGTCGGTGAGTCTTTATATTCTTGCCGGTATTCGGAAAAATGATTTTAAATCTAATGAGGCAGCACTTAAGTATTTCTTAACAGGTGCTTTTTCTACAGGCTTTTTGCTAATGGGAATCGCATTTCTGTATGGTGCAAGTGCCAGCTTTGATCTGGGGATTATTAAAGAATATGTTATTTCAAATCCAACTGAGATCTCACCTCTTTTTTATACAGGCCTTATTCTGATGATTATCGGACTTAGTTTTAAGGTAGGTGCTGCTCCATTCCATTTCTGGACACCAGATGTTTATGAAGGTTCACCAACAATTATTACGGCTTTCATGAGTACAGTAGTTAAAACCGCTGGATTTGCTGCATTCTTAAGATTGTTTATGATCTGCTTTGCACCACTTCAGGAATTCTGGATGCCTGTTCTACTCGTTATAGCTATTTTGACACTTTTTATTGGGAATGTTACTGCTTTGTATCAGCATAGTTTTAAACGGATGCTTGCTTTTTCAAGTATATCTCATGCAGGTTATATGTTATTTGCAATCATTGCTTTAGGCGTTAGTTCAGGTAATTCTGTTTTTCTTTATGCCAGTGCCTATTCAGTAGCATCAATTATTGCTTTCGCAGTACTTATTCTGGTTAAGCGTCAAACGGGATCTGATAATTTTGATAGTTTTACTGGTCTTGCTAAAAGAAATCCTTTTATAGCGTTCACCCTTACAGTAGCAATGCTTTCACTGGCAGGAATACCTCTGACGGCCGGCTTTATTGGAAAGTTCATGATGTTCTCAACAGCTTTATCAGAATATCATATCTGGCTGGTAATCCTTGCAGTTGTGAATGCTGTTATCGGAATCTATTATTATTTGAGAGTTGTGGTAGCTATGTACTTTAAATCAGCAGAACGTTCTGAAATTCAGTCTTCCCCATATTTTAATTTTGTGCTTGGATTTTCTGCATTCATAACAGTTGTTGTTGGGATATATCCAAGCTTGATATCCAACCTTTTCTAAGCCAAATTATTACATAAATATTGTAGCTTTACGCATATTGATTTTATGCACGAGTTCTGGGATTACTTTCAACATCTTATTGATCCGGTAAAATTGCTTAGAGAAGGAGGTTTTTACTTACTTCTTTTTGTAATATTTGCTGAAACGGGTTTATTTTTCGGTTTTTTTCTTCCCGGAGACTATCTCCTCTTTCTGGCCGGTATGTTTGTCGCTACAAATAAATTGGATGTATCCATCTATATTATGATTACTGGCTTAATAGCAGCAGCCGTGGCTGGTAATTTTGTAGGATATTGGTTTGGTAAAAGAACCGGACCGGTCTTGTATCAGCGAGAAGATTCCTTTTTTTTCAAGAAGAAATACCTCAAGGCTGCTGAAGTATATTATCGTAAGCAGGGTGCTTTTGCCTTAATAATGGGTCGGTTTATACCCATTGTAAGAACTTTTGCTCCAATAATTGCAGGAATAGTACGACTCGATTTTAATAAATTTGCATTTTATAATATTTCAGGTGCTTTTCTTTGGATTACATCCTTAACTTTGTTAGGATTCTATCTTGGACGAAGTTTTGAGAAAGAGATCAATGACTATCTGTTATATATTATTATTGGTTTTATACTGATAACAGCTATACCGTTAATTGTAACCTATTTAAAGAGGAAAATTGAGGGCGACAGGAGCGATGAAGAAGAGCAAAATCCTTAAATAAAATGAATAAAGACCATCCCTGGCATAACGTTTCTCCCGGTGAAGACATCCCTTCACATGTAAATGCAATTATTGAAATTCCTAAAGGCTCAAAGGCCAAGTATGAGATCGATAAAGATTCAGGTCTTATCAAACTTGATCGTGTGCTTTTTTCATCGGTAATGTACCCTGCAAACTATGGATTTATTCCACAAACCTATTGTGATGATAAGGATCCATTAGATATATTAGTCCTTTGTTCTGTGGACGTATATCCGATGTCAATTGTAGAGGCGAAAGTTGTTGGTGTAATGCACATGGTTGACAATGGAGAACAGGATGATAAAATTATTGCTGTTGCCAGAAATGATATGTCTGTTAATTATATAGAGGATCTGAAAGAATTACCTCCTCATACTATGACTGAAATTGTGAGATTTTTTCAGGATTATAAGGCATTGGAGCGAAAGAATGTCAGCATTGAACATTTGCTTGGTAAAAACTATGCATATAAAGTCATTAAAGAAAGTCTGCAGTTATATAAGACCACATTCTTAAATAAATAATTAACATGGGCCTCGCGCTGTTTTTTACATTTTTCCTTGTTTTTCTTAACGGCTTTTTTGTTGCCGCTGAATTTGCATTGGTTAAAGTGCGGGCTTCACAGATTGAGATTAAAGCCAAAACCGGAAGCCGTGTAGCTAAAATAGCCAAACACATGACCCAACATCTCGATGGCTATCTTGCTGCTACTCAGTTGGGAATTACTCTTGCATCACTGGGTTTAGGTTGGGTTGGAGAAGCTGTAATGACAGATATTGTCAGTAAGTTCTTTAATCTGATAAATGTTGACATGTCATCTTCTGTGGCAACAAATATTGGTCATGTTCTGGCTTTTGCAATTATTACAGTATTGCATATTGTATTCGGAGAGCTGGCTCCAAAATCCTTGGCAATTCAACGTCCTATTGGAACAACTATGGGAATCGCCTTACCACTTCATTTCTTCTATTTGTTGTTCAGACCATTTATCTGGCTTCTTAATGGTTTTGCAAATTTTATCCTGAAATTATTAGGTATCAGTACAATAAGTGGTCATGAGGCACATCATAGCTCTGAAGAGTTACAGTATTTACTGGATCAGGGAAAAGAGAGTGGTGCACTCGAAACAAATGAGCACGAACTCATAAAAAATGTATTTGATTTCAACGACCGTGTGGTAAAAAATATCATGGTACCAAGAACCAAGATATCCGGCATCGAAATAAACACCCCGCACAAAGAGGTTTTGGATATAATTATTAGGGAAGGATACTCAAGGATCCCGGTGTATGATGAAACGATTGATAAAATTGTAGGTATTGTCCATGCGAAAGACATGCTTCCTCTTTTAGCTGAAAATAAAGAATGTGTGCTCAGAGATATTATCCGTAAACCCTATTTCATTCCTGAAACTAAAAAGATAAATGATCTTTTAAGTGAATTGCAATTGAAGCGCATTCAGATTGCTATTGTTCTGGATGAATTTGGTGGTACAGCAGGTATGGTGACCGCCGAAGATATTGTTGAAGAGCTTGTTGGAGATATTCAGGATGAATATGATGAGGAAAAACCAATCGTTGAAAAAGTATCTGCAAATGAATTTATCATTGATGCTACGGCCTCAATTTATGATGTAAATGAATACCTTCCACACGATCTCCCGGAAGATGGTGACTATGATACTGTAGCTGGTTTGGTTAGTGAGATTTTTGGAAAAATTCCAGATGTCGGAGAAGCAAGCGATTTTAATGGATACGTGATCACCATTTTAAAGAAGGCCGATCAGAATGTTGAATCTGTTAAACTGGAATTAGTGATTAACAGTGAAGATGCAGTGGATATTCATTAACCAGGAGGTCTGTCCATGCATATTTTCTATACACCTGATATAAATTCTGATACTTATATCCTGAGTGAAGAGGAGAGCAAACATTGTGTTAAAGTGTTAAGATTCCAAAAAGGAAGTTTGCTGAATCTGGTCGATGGGAAGGGTGGTTTTTATGATGCAATTGTAGAGGACCCGCATCCCAAAAGGACAAAGATTAATATTCTGCGTGTTCAAGAAAATTATCGCAGAAGGAATCATTACCTGCATATTGCACTTGCCCCAACTAAGAATATTGAGCGTTTGGAGTGGTTTCTGGAAAAGGCTACAGAAATCGGTATTGATGAGATTACTCCTATCATATGCGAACGTTCAGAGCGTAAGGATGTTAAAATGGAGCGCCTGAACAAGGTAATTACTACGGCGGTTAAACAATCAATTAAGGCATTTCATCCAAAGTTAAATGAAGCTGAGCGTTTTTCTGATTTCATCCTGAGAAGAGAACAAACCAATAAATTTATTGCTCATTGTATAGAAAGTAAAAAATTGGCTATCAGAGATCATTTCGAACTCAATTCTGATTATCTTGTAATGATAGGACCGGAAGGAGATTTTACTTCCGGGGAAATTGATTTGGCTCTGAAGCAAAATTTTGTGCCTGTTAGTCTGGGCGAGTCTAGATTAAGGACTGAAACTGCAGCGTTAGAAGCCTGTTTCGAAATAAATTTTTTAAACAGATGAAGTATTTTAAAAACGTCTTTTTATCGTTTGTACTTTTTCTTTTTATAGGAATATCTTTCTCATTCACCCCACCCACGTATAAAATAGCCAAGATGAAATATAATGGGGGTGGAGATTGGTATGCCAACCGAACCGCTCTTCCCAATCTAATCAGCTTTTGTAATAAAAATATAGGAACTAATTTTGATACTGAAGAATCCATTGTAGAAGCTGGAAGTACTGATTTGTTCAATTATCCTTTTGTTTATCTGACAGGTCATGGCAACATTGTATTTTCTGATCAGGAAGCCCTCAATATCCGTAAATATCTGACAGGTGGTGGATTTTTGCATATTGACGATAATTATGGACTTGATCAATTCATTCGTCCACAAATGAAAAAAGTTTTTCCGGAGCTTGATTTTGTTGAATTGCCATCCAATCACCTACTTTATAATCAGAAATTTAAATTTCCAGCAGGTCTTCCCAAGATTCACGAGCATGATGGAAAGCGGCCACAAGGTCTTGCGCTGATTTATAAAGGAAGAATTGTTTGTTATTATACTTTTGAATGCGATCTTGGTAATGGTTGGGAAGATGCAGGAACGTATGCCGGCGATTCTGAAGATTCCCGCCAAAGAGCACTAAAGATGGGCTCTAATCTCGTTCAGTACGCCTTAACCCAATAATGTATGCTTAAGATAAAGGTCAATGATAAATTCAGTTTTGAAGTCACTTCAGAAAAGAATTCAACAATAATCAATGCTGAGACTATTAAGGCAGACATAGTAAGAATTGATGATCGTAACTTTCATATATTACACAACAACATATCTTACAATGCAGAGCTGATCGCAATAAACAGGTATGAAAAATCCTGTACAGTTAAGGTTGGAGCAAATATTTATTCCATGCAAATGACTGATCAGTTTGATGAACTGTTACATCAGCTTGGAATGGATAATTTAAAAGCTGCGAAAGTTTCAGAGGTCAAAGCTCCAATGCCAGGTTTAGTAATCAGGATTCTTGCTGATGAAGGAGATGAAGTGGAAAAGGGAGGTAATTTATTTGTTTTGGAGGCCATGAAGATGGAAAATATCATAAAGGCTCCTGCAGATGTAATAATAAAGTCTGTCAAGGTTAAACCTGGTGATAAGGTTGAAAAGAATCAGGTTGTGATGATCTTTTCATAAACTAAAAATCTCAATTAACTTTTCCAGAGGAAAACACAGTATTCCTTAAATAATATTTCTTCCCGCAAATAAATATTGTTTATTTTCAAGAATATTTATGCTTAATTAAGAATAATCCTAATGGCAATAGAAATTAAAACCAAGGGTGAACTTTATGATGTTTGTATCGTAGGTTCCGGTGCCGGTGGTGGAATGGCAGTGAAAGTACTAACTGAAGCCGGACTCAAAGTGGCATTACTCGAAGCAGGTCCAGATTACGATCCTGCTAATCCCGAACAGAAAACACAGCTTAAATGGCCTTATGAATCACCGCGAAGAGGTGCCAGTACCAATCGTGCTTTTGGTGATTTTGATGCTGCTTATGGCGGTTGGGAAATGGGAGGGGAACCTTATGTAAAAA
>CAZGWG010000210.1:0-7697 GCA_964529165.1 uncultured Sphingobacterium sp. | reverse complement strand
GGCATTTTGTTTCTTTTCTGCTGCAGGAAAAGAAAAGAGAAAAATTATAAGACGTAAATAAGTTCATTACTTATACTATTTCAAATTTTCCTGGATACTACTGATTACATAATCATTCATTACTAAAAATTACCCAAAACAAGAAGATTCTTATTTCTTAATGGCCTGTATATTTTTTCTTCCAATCCATAATAAGGCATCAGTAATCATATTATTCTGCATGTAATCACTCATTACCTTATCCCCATGCCCCATATTCATATAGATCATATTGTATTGGGTATTGGTCCAGACCACGGGGGTATCACCTCCGGTTAGAATATCCTTTATTCCCAAAGGATAGTTTTCAGGATCGAGCGATACGAGTACTTTCACATCTTTATTTTCCCTCGGGCTTGGTTTCCACTGATACCATTCATTTACCGGGGAAGCAAAAGCCGGAGCGACTCGTTTAGTCACCGGGTGCCGGTTATCATCCACCAGCAAGCGGGCAGGGATGGGCGGCCAGCTATTACTATGAAATACTGCGCCCCCTAAAAAATTAACATACCAGGGCCATTTTGTTGTTTTATCATTGTATCCTGCAACATGGAAACCAAACCAGCCTCCCCCATTTTCCATGTATCGCTGAAAAGAAGCCCTCTGATTTTGATTATGCGGAAAATCATTGATCCAGATCACGACCTGATAATTGCGTAAAAGAGTATCATTCAGGTTCGTCCAGTCGGTGGTTTCATCAAAGGTGAAATTCTTCTCAACAGAAAGGTCTCTGAGGAATGCTCTGACATCATTAGAAAAATCAATATGGTCTGGTTCAACCTTTGTGGAGTAAAAAGCAAGTGCCTTAAACTCGGGTTTCTGAGCGAATGAAGGCCCGGCTAAACAAGCGAGCAGCATCAATCCTGCATATAGTTTTGAAAAGATCTTCATAGCTGTTTATTTACCTGACATTTTCCTTTCGTATTCCCCCACCCAGCCACAGGATTGCATCCGTAATCATCTTATTCTGATCATGGTTTGAGAATATTTTATTACCATGCCCCATGTTCATATAAAGCATCTTATACCTGGTATTTGTCCATACAACGGGGGTATCGCCTCCGCTGATCATGCTTTTTATTCCAAGGGGATAATTTTCAGGGGCCAGACTTAGCAGCACTTTAACATCGGGGTTCAGGCGCGGACTTGGTTCCCAATGATACCATTCGCCGGAAGGAGAATCATAGGCCTGAGGCAGACGCTGAGTAACCGGATGATTCTGATCTTCGACGATTAATTTAGCAGGCAGCGGGGGCCAGTTATTGCTTTTAAACATAGCTCCTCCCAAAAATGTATTAAACCAGGGCCATTTTGATCCTTTAAGGTTAAAGCCTGCGACATGAAATCCGAGCCAGGCGCCGCCTTTATCGATATATCTCTGAAATGCGGCCTGCTGTTCTGCTGAGCCAGGGGAGTTATTGAGCCAGATCACGACCTGATAATTGCTTAAAAAATCATCATTCATATTCGACCAGTCACGGCTGGCATCAAATGTAAAATTCTGCTGTCCGGCAATCAGCCTTAAAAAATAGAGTGCATCTCTGGCAAAATCAGCATGATCCATTTCTACTGTGCTGGTATAAAATGCTACTGCCTTAAACTGAGGCTTTTGTGCAAAAACAGAACTCGTCCAAAACAAAGTCAGGAACTGGAGTCCCAATAATACATACCCCGGATATAAAAAATACTTTTTTCTGCTTTTCATGATACCCTGTTCATTTTCCTTTGGAGGCTGCCCAGAATATTGCATTTCTGTACAGAGTGGTATAGGATGGATTTTCAAACAATTCGGGGCCATGTCCCATGAAAATATAAAGGTTTCTGGCTTTCATTTTAGTATTTGTCCAGATCACAGGATGATCGCCCATTTTAATATCTCTGGCAGGGATATAAGTATTTTCGTCTACGCTTGCCAGAACCTGTATGTTTTTATTGAGGCGCGGGGATTTATCGTACGTATACCATTCTTCTCTGACTATGGGGAAGGATGCGGGTACACCTTTCATGACAGGATGTTTCTTCTGCTCCACATTGACTGAGGCTGCTGCAAAATTGGCGATGTACTGTTTGTATCTGATTCCTCCCATGAAGTCGGAAAACCATTGCCATAAAGGGTAGCCATCAAAAGTCCCGAGCAGGGTAGCATGATGAAATCCTATCCATCCGCCCTTGCCCTGCTCTATGTACTCGATAAAGGCATCTTCAGACTCTCTGCTCCAGGTATATGGCGGATAATCAATCTGGATAAATAGCTGGTATTGTGCAAGGAACTCTTTGGTAATGGGCTTGGAGTTGGTATAGTAGTCTATAGCAAAATTACTATCAGCTGCAAGCTTGTTCAGCCAGACCTTTGCTGCCTGGGTATGCAGGATGTGATGACCTCCATTTTCGCCAATCGCCAGAACCCTGAATCGCGGGCTGCTGCTCTGCTGAGCTGCCGCAGCAATACTGAAAAACAACACAGTTAAAAACAGATACAGATACTTCATCTTCATAATTTTAATGTAAGCGGTTTAAATTTCTGAGTATAATTGATCATTATTTTTTGCTATGGGCTATGGGCTTTGGGTTATGGGCTATGGGCTTTGGGCTATGGGCCATCAAATTTGAGCAATACACACACTATTGATATTTTTTCAAACTCATAGCTCTTAGCTCATTTCTCATAGCTGACTGCTCATAGCTGATTGCTCAATGCCACACTAGTTATACTTTTTCTTCTTTGATCCTGCCCATTGTATCGAATTATTAAGCAGCATAACATAATCCTTATTTTCAAAAACAGAAGGATCATGTCCTATCCCAATGTAAATCGTTTTCGGAAACTTTTCATTCGTCCAGACCAAAGGATGATCGCCCATCACGATTGCTTGTTTATAGGTTGACTCATCGGCTGTTGCCAGCACTCTTACATTGCCTCTGGGACTTTTACTCCATTCATACCATTCATCAGAAATCTCTATTTTTTCAGGCAGGCCTTTAGTAGCCGGATGGTTACGGTCTTCAATCAGCAAGGTACCTTTCTGATATGCGGGATGGGGTGAATAGGTTATTCCTCCCATAAAATCTTCGAACCACTGCCAGTAAGGCTGCTTTCTTGCATTCCCAAATGTTTGCCCGGTTAAGCCTGCTGCATGTATTCCTACCCATCCTTTTCCCTGCTCTATAAATCGCTGCAGGGCTGCCTGTTCTTCGGGGCGCATATCAAATGGTGCCAGTTGCAGCATGACAAATACCTGGTACCGGCTCAGGTTAAGGTCGGTTATAATACTAGAATCATCTGTAAAATCTACAGCAAAGCCATTTTCTTTGCCCAGCTGCATAAAAAAGGGCCTGGCCGCAGTCATCATTTTAATATGATCTGCCGCATCAGAAGCAACTATAAGAACCCTGAATTTCGGGTTTTCATCTGCTGCATAGGTAGTTAAACCAAACAGCAATAAAGTAAGTATGAGCATTTTCACCTTTCTATTCATGTCTTTTACGTTTTTGAATTGTTTCAGTCCATACTTCTTTTAATTTAAGCTCCTGTCAATTTCATCGAGCAGGTAGTTCTTAGGGTCAGAAGAATACTCCCAAAACATGACCCCAGCCATCTTCTTATCCTTAACATATAAACATTTATTCCTGACTGACCATTCATCATCATAGCTGATAAACTGTTTAGTGGATTCATTAAAGAGATAAGGTGCCATTGCATCCTTATCCTGATAGGCTGTAAAACCTTTCTGATTGATCAGACTGTCTTTTACATAAGTATATCCTCTGCCATAATGATCGGCAACCCGCTTATCTCCGATACCCTTGTTTACCGGATTCTCTACAGTAAATACCCGTTCATAAAAAGCAATTCCCATTACAAGTTTGGAAACAGGAACTCCTGCTGCCATATAGGCTTTTACCGCATCATCTGCTGAGTTATTCATTTTATAAACTTTGGTTGGATAGAGATTGGTATGGTGAGCCGCAATGCCTTCTGCAAACAGATCATAAGTCATCAAATTGATATAATCGAGGTATTTGGAGGCCTCGGCCATATTGGTATTATCAAGAAAGGAAGCGAAACCTGCGGTAGCCGTGGTCAGCAATTTCTTTTTGCCTGTAGATTTTTCGAGTTTATCAAGCTCTGCACGGATCTCCTTAAACATCAGGCTGAAGTTTTCTTTATCTTCCTTGCGGTAAACATTATCTTCTTCTCCGGGCATTCCGGGATATTCCCAGTCGATGTCTACCCCATCCAGATTATAATCACTGATGATCTTTACTGAACTTTGTGCAAATTTTCGTCTGGATGAATCTGTCAGAACTGCATCCGAAAAATTTTCACTCCAGGCCCAGCCCCCGATAGAGATTAATATCTTTAAATCGGGATTGATTTTCTTAAGCAGGTTTAATTTCCTGAAATTAACAGAGTCTGTTTTAAGATTTGTAAGGAAGGCTTCCCCATTCTGCACATTGACGAAAGCATAATTAATATGGGTCAGTTTTTTGGCTGCTATATTCTCGGTATCAACCAGCCCCTTATAGCCGCCTACATAACCAATAACGACCGGTTTTTGGGCTTCTTTTTCAGGACTGCATGAAAAGGAAAGTATGCTGATAACTGCTGCTGTGAGCATATTAAAAACCAATTTTTCAGAAAACGGAAAAGATACTAATCTGTGAGGTTTCATAAACTTTAATTTTAAATGTTCTTCATTATGATACGGAAATCGCTTTCCAATAAACAAGTGTTATGTTAAGCGTAATTGATCCTTATATTTTGCTATGGGCTATGAGCCATCAAATTTGAACAAGACTCACATCATTAATATTTTTTCAGATTTCAAACTCATAGCTCATTGCTGATAGCTCACTGCTGATAGCTGATAGCTCATAGCTCATCGCCGTCATTTCATTTTTAACATAACACTAGTTAATCTTTGGTTCCTCGGCCATTACTGCTATTGCCTGCAGAAACCAGGCCGCATGCGGAATCCATTGTTCTGTCCAACGCCACTCATTTCCATTTGCATGAAGCCTGAAATCTATTCCTGAACCATCGGCTTTCCCATCAGCACCTGTAATTCCATTCGAAATCCCCCCCTTTTGGGAACCATGGCCAAAAAGGGCTTCCATATAGGGCACATTATTTTTACCAAACCCATACATAAAGCACATATTGTATGGATTGGCACCTAAAACCCAGGACAATTGCTGCGATACAAATTCGGCCAGGGGCTTGGTAATTCCCCAGTTTCCTTTTGCCGGATAAACCAGGCGACCACCGAGTAATGCCGCAGTTGCCAGTGAACCCAAACGAGCATTTTCACCCTGCCACCACCAGCCGGTTTCATTTTCATGCGGGATAAAGAAACCGTCCATTACTTTTCCCTGGTATTTAAAGGATTGCCTTGCATAACCGAAAGGATTGGGAACCGCATTGCTGATTTTAAGATTATAGTCCAGAGCGCTTTTAATTGTACTGAGTGCCGATTTTCTTAAGGATTCATCTTTCTCTTTATCCAGATAACGGCTGAGTGCAACCACGGGCATTCCCGCATCGGATGCATGCCAGAATGGACGATCAGCATCATCGGCAATAAAATAGCCCGCTGATGACATTCTGTTGTTCAGGTTTTCTGCTCTCTTTCTGGCCTCATCCCGGTAAAGCGGCAAATCGGTAGCTATCCATAATTCTGTCGCTGCCATTAAAGCGCAATAATCATCAATGATATTATCTTTCCCATCATCGGTATACTTACTGTTATTAAGCAGGAGATGGTCAAAAGCTTTTTTAGCCGCTTCAAGGTATTGTTCAGCGCTAAAGTCTCCGTTTTGTTTCCATTGTGACACCCTGGCCAGGGAGGCGATAGCCATGCCCCCTCCTTCACGGAAGGCACTCTGGTAATCGGTTGTTGTTACACTGTTTGCTAAAAGTCCGACGATATCCCTGGCGGCCGGATCTTTTTTAAAGTGACTGAAGATGATCATATAAAAATAACCTTCGGGACTCAGAGCGCGCATCATATAATCGGCTCCATAGAGTGTTTCTGAGCGAATGGAATCCCGCAGCCCCATTGTTCCGAGCATTCCGGAGATGCCTTCGCTGGTACTCGCCAATGACCAGGTAACGAGTGGTATTTGCTGGGGCGACATGAAATTCGCATAAGCCAGGTGGGAAAAGTATTTACTGATATCGCCTGAGGCATCTGCCCATCCGCCACGCATATCCACCTGCCGCTCACTTCCTTTGGGTTTGATCTTGATATCGGCTCCAAGTTCTTCGGGGGTATTTGCCCGTTGATGATTATAATAACTAATGATTGCGGGCAGGGTAAGTTTGACCAGGGCATTTTCTTCGATCCGGAATGGCGCAGAAAGTGACTGAACTCCATTCAGTGTCAATGAGATCTGATATTCGCCTGCTTTGCGGACAGAACTAAAATCGGCTTTATAAAAGAAACGGCCGGGGAACCAGCTTTCAATTTCAGCACCCTGACTTAAAACACCAGTATATATGCTTTGCGAGCTCTTAACATCCTGAACAGAAAATGAAATTTCCTTAGGGTACTTTTCATTGAGCTTGATAACTGCCAGTTTTGGTCCGCGGCTATCATAAGCTACCTGGCTGGCATGAATTTCGGTTTGCCCAAAACTTCTCAGTGTGATCAGGCTTAAGACAAAGAAAGACCAAAGTAATTTGGTGCGCATCATAGTTTTATTTCAGAATTAATTACCTAAATCTCTGATTTAAAAGGAAATAAATGCAATTTAGAGGTACTACATTACCACTACACAGTTATCCTTCTACCCTAAATAAACCTGAATTCGATATAAAATGATGATTTAAGACTGTTCAATCTCTGGAAAAGGCATGTGTATGATTGCTATCGGGCGGAACAAACAGGGATCGCTAGCGGGATGGTAATAATAAGGCTTATCGGGTGAAGATAGCCCAATTCTTCTCCACAGCTTAAAACCGACACCTCATTAAATGATTATTCTCATAACCTTCACCAAGCATTATTGAAGTGGTATGGAAGCAGTATGGAAGCGGTACGGAACCGGTACGGAGACAGTACCGTACAGGACACCAAGCGGTCAGTGAGCGGTATACAAGCGGTGAATGAGCGGTGAATGAGCGGTGAACGAGCGGTAATTCAGTATCAAAACTTAGTAAATATTGCTAACTACCTGCTGGTTTTAGAGGATTAAATTGCACTTGTTCTGCGATGATATAAATAAACTAATGTTATGTTAAGCGTAATTGATCATTATTTCTTGCTATGGGCTATGGGCAAAGAGCCATCGAATTTGAGCAATATTCACATTATTGCTATTTTTTCAGAGTTCAAGCTGATTGCTCATAGCTGATTGCTCAAAGCCATCAACGTCATTTCATTTTTAACATAACACTAATTGATAAGCAGGCAACACATGGAAATACAAACGATAGAAAACCACTCAGAAACAAATCGTTTATCGATAAATTAAGGTGAGTTCGACATAAAATCTTGGCGAAGTACTGTTTTCTATCTTGTTTTAGAAAGCAAGGTCTGTGCCTCTTCAGTCCCGGTAGCCCCGTGTTCTGCCCTGGTTTTTTGCAGCAGATTTAATAGACTTCATGAAATTTAGTAGTGCAAAAAAGCCAGAGCTGCCACCCGGGTTTATTTCAA
>CAZGWG010000209.1:0-7762 GCA_964529165.1 uncultured Sphingobacterium sp. | reverse complement strand
ATAGAAGACGAATTCGTTGTCAGATGAACGGTTTTCAACCGATTTTTCAAAAATGGGAGAACTGGCAGCTCAGTTAATTCTGGCCAACTCACATGCTCATGCTGAGGTACCATTCCATCTTACCCTCAGACCCTCCCTTTAGAATAGTTTAGCCATACAAAATAATTATCTTATCTTATTATCCGTATCCGGCTGGCATGACAGTGCATGACAGCTAGGTATTAAATGTTCAATAATTTTAGATAAAATCAGAATCCCTTAAATCCGATTCATGCAAGCAATTTTAGGTATTATTTTTCATTTAATCGGAGGGGCCGCATCCGGCAGTTTTTATCTTCCATTTAAGAAAGTCAAGGGCTGGTCATGGGAAAGTTACTGGATAATCGGCGGACTTTTTTCATGGCTTATTGTACCTCCGCTGGCAGCCTACCTTACTATTCCGGCATTTGCTGAAATTATCAGCAATACCAACAATTCCATCTTAAGGGTGACTTTCATCATGGGTTTATTATGGGGAATCGGCGGACTAACCTACGGACTCGGAGTTCGTTACCTGGGTATGTCACTTGGAAATTCTGTTGTGCTCGGCTTCTGTTCCGCTCTCGGTTCTTTACTGCCGCCAGTATTTTACGATTTTTATCCGCAAGCCGGAAAGGTCAGTTTTACCCAAATGCTGAATGATGAAGGCGGACGGATTGTTCTTCTGGGAGTATTGGTTTGTCTTTTTGGAATTTTCCTCTGTGGTCGTGCCGGAATGCTTAAAGAACGTGAGTTAAGTGAGGAGACCAAAAAAGAAAGTATTCAGGAATTCAATTTAGTAAAAGGCTTAATCGTAGCCATTATTTCGGGAGTTTTAAGTGCTTGTTTCAATTTCGGAATTGAAGCAGGAAAACCAATGGCAGATGCGGCGAATACCTTGTGGAAAAGTGCCAATCCTACAGAAACAACTGAATTCCTCTTTCAAAATAATGTAACCTATGTGGTACTTCTATGGGGAGGCTTAAGTACTAACCTGATCTGGTGCATGATCCTGAATACACGCAATAAAACCTTCGGCGATTACACCAATACAAAGACCCCGCTCCTTAAAAACTATATCTTCTCTGCAATTGCAGGTACTACCTGGTTTTTGCAGTTCTTTTTTTACGGAATGGGCGAAAGCAAACTGGGTAATGGAGCAAGCTCATGGATCCTGCACATGGCCTTCATCATCCTGATTGCAAATATGTGGGGGCTATTATTGAAAGAATGGACCGCAGTTAGCAAAAAAACATTTTCAACCTTTATTATGGGAATCATCACCATCATTCTTTCAGTATTGTTGGTAGGTTATGGAAATTCCATATAAGCAAATCAAACTCAATATGGCACAATCTAATTTTAAACATGTAAGCTACCTCTGGGATGATACTGAAGCTGCTAAACTGGCGGAAGATGAAGTAGGATTACTTATTTACAGATCCAATATTTTAGGTGCAGACCTGCGATTAACCAATTATGGTGGTGGAAATACCTCCTGCAAAGTGATGGCTAAAGATCCGCTGACAGGATTAGAAACTGAGATCATGTGGATCAAAGGATCAGGAGGGGATATCGGGACTTTAAAGAAAAGCGGACTCGCAGCACTTTTCAATGACCGTTTACGTAATCTGAAAAACATCTATCGCGGGCTTGAACATGAAGATGAGATGGTTGAACTTTTCAACCATTGCATCTATGACCTGAATTCAAAGGCACCATCCATTGATACACCCCTGCATGGTTTCCTTCCATTCAAACATATCGATCACCTCCATCCTGATGCGGCTATTGCAATTGCTGCTGCTAAAGATGGAAAGAAGATTACAGCAGAACTTTTCAATAATACCATTGGCTGGGTAGACTGGAGAAAACCAGGGTTTGAACTCGGTTTAGAACTAAAGGCTTGCCTGGATAATAATCCTGGAATTAAGGGTATCATGTTAGGCTCCCACGGATTGTTCACCTGGGGTGATACGGCGTACGAATCTTATATAAACACCCTTCAGGTGGTTGAAAAATGTGCAGAATACATTGAGGAAAACGTGAGAAAGAATGGAACTGTGTTCGGCGGTAAGAAAATCGATGGACTCACCGCGGAGCATAGAAAGGAACAGGCAGCGAAAATTGCACCTGTTTTACGCGGACTTTGTTCTTCAGAACGCTCTATGATCGGACACTTTACTGATGATCAAAGAGTTCTGGAATTTATTAATTCCAATGATCTGGATCGGCTTGCTCCAATGGGAACCAGTTGCCCCGACCACTTTTTAAGAACGAAAATCAGTCCGCTAATCCTCGATCTTAAACCCGATGCAGATCTTAGTAATCCTAAAGAACTTATCATAAAACTTCAGCCACTTTTCGAAGCTTACCGAAAAATGTATACAGATTACTACAATGCCTGTAAGCACCCGAATTCACCGGCAATACGTGACTCTAACCCGGTCATTATTCTGTATCCGGGAGTCGGGCTTTTCTCTTTTTCAAAAGATAAACAAACCGCTCGGGTTGCTGCAGAATTTTATACCAATGCCATCAATGTGATGCGCGGAGCAGAGGCAATTTCTGAATACACCTCACTTCCAAGACAAGAAGCATTCAATATCGAATACTGGCTGCTCGAAGAAGCAAAACTTCAACGAATGCCTAAACCTAAATCATTAAGCGGCAAAATTGCCCTGGTTACAGGAAGCGCAGGCGGTATCGGAAAAGCAATTTCCAGAAAATTTGTTGAAGAAGGAGGAGTGGTCGTTCTGAACGACCTGGATCAGGATCGTCTGCAAAGTGCCGGAGCTCAGTTTCTGAAAGAATTTGGCCGGGATAGCTATGCTACTGTACAGCTCAATGTTACTGAAGATAGTGATATAAAAAATGCATTTGCACAAGCCGCATTAAACTTCGGTGGAATAGATATCGTTGTTAACTGCGCCGGTTTATCCATTTCAAAACCAATAGAAGAACATACTGACAAGGACTGGGATTTACTTTATGATGTGCTGGTTAAAGGACAGTTTAAGATCACCCAGGAAGCCGTAAATACGATGAGAAAACAGAATATGGGCGGCGATATCCTGAATATTGTGAGTAAAAATGCATTAGTTTCAGGCCCTAATAATGCCGGTTATGGCTCTGCAAAAGCCGCTCAATTACACTTAAGCCGTTTGAATGCCGCAGAACTTGGTTCTGATAAGATTCGCGTCAATGTTGTTAACCCAGATGCAGTAATCGCCGACAGCAAAATATGGGAAGGCGCATGGGCCGAAGGAAGGGCTAAGGCATACGGAATTACGGTTGCTGAGCTTCCTGCATTCTATGCAAAACGTACCCTGCTTAATGAAACTATTTTACCGGAAGATATTGCCAATGCCTGCTACGCCTTTGTGGGTGGTCTATTAAGCAAATCCACCGGCAATGTTTTGAATGTTGATGGTGGTGTGGCAATGGCATTTGTGAGATAAGTATTAATAAAAAAATCATGAAGCTTGACGACCTTATAATTGCTCAGCATAATCAAAAAGCAACAGAAACTCACAAATCAAAAATTGAGTTTGTAAAATCACAGATTGTTGATAGTGATTCTATTATATCAAAATTAATTGATTTCCAGATCGCAATTCCAAGCTGGGCTTTGGGAAATGGAGGTACGCGCTTCGGAAGATTTGCCGGAGGAGGTGAACCCAGAAATCTGGAAGAAAAAATTGAAGATGTAGGTTTAATGCATAAACTGAACCGATCAGCCAATGCGATTTCATTACATATTCCCTGGGATATTCCCAAGGACTATCAGGCAATCAGAGATCTTGCAAACGCACATGGATTACGCTTTGATGCAATGAATTCCAATACTTTCCAGGATCAGAAGGGGCAGCAGGAAAGCTATAAATATGGTTCACTTCAGCATGTAAATCCTGCTGTTAGAAAGCAGGCTATTGATCATAATATAGAGGTAATCAAGCATGGTATTGAGCTGGGTTCAAAGTCATTAACCGTTTGGCTTGCTGACGGGTCCTGCTTCCCAGGTCAGCTAAATTTCAGAACTGCATTTCAAAATACACTGGAGAGTTTAAAAGAAATTTATGCTGCACTGCCTTCCGACTGGAAAATGTTTGTTGAGTACAAGGCATACGAGCCTAATTTCTATTCAACTACCGTTGGCGATTGGGGGCAATCACTTTTATACGCCAGTAAATTAGGTCCGAAAGCCTATACACTCGTTGATCTTGGGCACCATCTGCCCAATGCAAATATTGAACAGATCGTTTCTCTCTTACTTATGGAAGGAAAGCTGGGTGGTTTCCACTTTAACGATTCCAAATATGGTGATGATGACCTTACCGCTGGTAGTATCAAACCTTATCAGCTATTCCTGATCTTCAATGAATTGATTGAGGGTATGGATAACCTTAAAATGAATCATGCCACAGATCTTGGCTGGATGATCGATGCATCCCATAATGTAAAAGATCCGCTTGAAGACCTTTTACAATCTGTTGAGGCAATCATGATAGCTTATACTCAGGCGTTGCTCGTTGACCGAAAAGCGCTACGGGAAGCCCAGTTAAAAAACGATGTAGTCCTTGCCCAGGAAATATTGCAGAATAGTTTCCGCACAGATGTAAGACCGCTGGTAGCAGAGGCAAGATTACGTTCAGGAGGTGCTTTAAACCCGATCGGCTTGTTTCGTGATCTCAATGTTCGTGCTGAACTGATTAGAGAAAGAGGTTTGGAGACCGCTGCTACGGGACTATAATCTAACCTTTATCAGAACAAAAACAGGAACACATGCAGCAGCTACCGGTAATAGCCATCTTTGATGTAGGAAAAACTAATAAGAAACTTCTCCTCTTTGATGAACAGCTTAAGATTGTTTTTGAACATACCGATCAGTTTGCCGAAAGCAGGGATGAAGATGGATTTCCTTGTGACGATATTGGTAAACTGACTGAATTTGTATTTGAATCACTCCGTAAGGTGCTGTCTAAGCCCCAGTTTAAACTCATGGGACTTAATTTCACTGCTTATGGAGCAAGTTTTGTCTACATTGATGAATCCGGAAAACCCCTCAGCCCATTATACAATTACCTGAAACCCTATCCGGATGAGCTATTAGAGCAATTTTATTCTTCCTATGGAGGCAGGACTGAATTTGCAAAAGAAACAGCATCGCCAGTTCTCGGAAGTCTGAATTCAGGTATGCAGTTCTACCGAATCAAATATGAGCGACATGATTTACTTGAACAAATCAGATATGCGCTGCATCTACCTCAGTATCTGAGCTTCCTGATCAGCGGAAAAAGTTATTCAGACTTAACCAGCATCGGTTGCCATACCAACCTATGGGATTTCAGAAAAAATAATTACCATTACTGGCTTGAGAAAGAGGGCCTGATTGATAAACTCGCACCCATTTTACCTTCAGATTCAGTAATAAAAACAAAATTTGAAGGACAAACCTTTGATGTTGGCATCGGATTGCACGATAGTTCAGCAGCTTTGATTCCATACCTGATCAATTTTAAAGAACCATTCCTGCTCATCTCTACCGGCACCTGGTGCATCAGTCTAAACCCATTTAATGCAAGTCCTCTGAGTACTTTTGAACTTGAATCAGATTGCCTTTGCTACCTCCATTATCAGGGTAAACCCGTTAAAGCTTCCCGTCTTTTTGCAGGAAATGAACATGAACAAGAACTGAACAGAATTTCAAAATACTATTCTCAGCCTAGATCAAGGTATGAGCAAATGAACTTTGACCCGACTTTTCAGGACTATCCAGATCAGCAAGAAGTTTACTCAGGCAATGATCTTGCCACCTATGCTTCTGATACAGAAGCCTATCACCGGCTGATGATACATATCATCAAACAGCAGAAAATATCCAGTGAACTGGTCATAAAAGGTTCAGATGTAAAACGGATTTTTGTTGATGGAGGATTCAGTAAAAACTCAATCTACATGAATCTTTTATCTATTGAATTTCCTGAAATGGAGGTTTTTGCTGCCTCAATGGCACAGTCTACAGCCATGGGAGCCGCCCTGGCAATTCATCATAGTTTTGGTCATAAGGCCATTCCAAACAACCTCATTGAATTGAAATTCTATTCTGCAAAATAAATCACCATGAAACCATCATGATTTTTCAAATAACACAGTGGAATAAATAAAATCATGATAGCCCGGCCAAGCCGTTCGGACGGGCTTCATCACCTTTGAAAAAAACTATATACAGATGAAAAATATTGTTTCGTTTAAAATGAAGCTGAAGCCAGGTTATAAAGAGGAGTACAAACGTCGTCATGACCTGATCTGGCCAGAGCTCAGCGCTCTTTTAACAGAAGCAGGAATTAGTAATTATTCCATCTTTCTGGACGAAGAAACCGGTATACTCTTTGCCGTCCAAACCCTATCCGGAAATAATAATTCGCAGGATCTCAGTAAAAATGATATTGTCAAGAAATGGTGGGCCTATATGGCCGACATCATGGATACGAATGAAGATAATTCACCGGTCAGCAGATCGCTGGAGATGCTGTTTCACATGGACTAAAAAAATCAGTTTGTATCATAAAACAGGTATTAAGCCCCGTTCAAGAGACAGAAATTTGCTAAAGAAGGTAAAGAAGGCTATTTTTGTACTATGAAACTGCCAATTATCGCTTACGGAGACTCCGTTTTACGTAAAAAAGGAACAGAAATCACAAAAGATTATCCTGAATTGAATAATCTGATTGAAAATATGTTCGAGACCATGTACGGCGCCCATGGCGTGGGATTAGCAGCTCCTCAGATCGGCTTACCTATTCGTCTTTTTGTGATTGATGCCACTTCATTTTCTGAGGATGAAGCCGCCTTAAAGGATTTTAAGAAAGTTTTTATCAATGCTCAGATTCTGGAAGAAAAGGGAAATAAATGGTCCTTCAATGAAGGCTGTCTAAGTATTCCTGATATCCGTGAAGATATTGACAGACATGAAAGCCTGACCATTTCTTATTATGACGAAAACTGGCAGCACTATGAAGAAACATATAAAGGATTAGCTGCCCGGATCATCCAGCATGAATACGATCATATCGAAGGCAAACTCTTTGTCGATAAATTAAGTCCGCTTCGTAAAGCCATGCTTAAAAATAAACTCAATTCCATTTCCAAAGGAATAGTGAAGGTGGAATATAAAATGAAATTTCCTGCTATTAAAAAAGGAAGAAGGTAGTATTGAGTAAGGGTATTGGGCACTTAAACTAAAGTCACTCTGAAATTAAAGTTTCCTAATTGACGATACTTTTTCTAAAGTGTCTACCGAATCCTATTGCTCCCTACTCTTATCCCCCTGCATAATCTGCTGAATAAGAGCGCCCCAGGCAAAAGGATTAAGCAGTGGATTGGCTAAACGCTGGTTGATGTTCTTATTGACCAGTTGGTTATGATTATTCTGAAAATTGAAACTCTGCATTTCTGCGCCGTCCCGGGGAAGTGTAGCAATCATTGAAGCTAAACTCTCTCTGGAAAGATTCTTTTTAGCTATTTCAAGATCATCATCGGCAAACTTCATAGTCATGAACTCTTTTTTGAATTCATCTGTGCTCGCCCATGGATAAACCCTTACACCGGGAAGATTAATCGACTCCTGCTGCATCTTCATCAGTACTGTATATTTACTATCAGCCAGATCACTGGGAATAACCAATGCCTCACGTCTGTAACCTACCGCGGTAAAAGCGAGTGTATCACCCTCATGGGCTAC
>CAZGWG010000208.1:0-7846 GCA_964529165.1 uncultured Sphingobacterium sp. | reverse complement strand
TCCGGCAACGCTTTATGCCAATTCAGATCCCTTAATTGTGGTCGACAATTTTCCGTATGAAGGACCAATTGAAAATATTAACCCCAATGATGTGGAAAGCATCACGATTCTTAAAGATGCTGCCGCCTCATCTATCTGGGGGGTACGTGCCGGAAATGGGGTGATTGTTATCACTACAAAAAAAGGGAAGTACAATCAGACACCAAAGGTTTCTTTTAACACTGTTACGAGCATCAGTGAAAAGCCAGACCTGTTTTATAATCCACGCTTTCTAGATCCCGCCCAGTTTATCGCAGTTGAAGAAGAACTTTTTGCGCTGGACTTTTACAAGAGTATGGAAACCGCTGCCGATAAACCGGTACTTAGTCCGGTGGTTGAATTGCTTATTTCACGAAGAGACGGCCTCATTACCAATGCAGATTATAGCACGGCTATTGCGGCACTGAAGAATCAGGATATCCGGAATGATTTATCAGCTTATTTTTACCGGACCGGACTTAATCAACAACATTCACTCAATATGAGTGGCGGGAGTGATCATTTTCAGTATTATGTTTCTTCCGGCTTTGATAAAAATAATCATAACACGATAGGCGATGCTTATAGCAGGGTCAGTCTTGCATCACAGAATGTATTGAGGCCAATTAAAGGTTTAGAAGTAACACTGGGACTTAACTATCTGCGAAGCTATGTTGATGATAACGGATTAGGCATTCTGGACATTGGTTCATCCTCTTCCAGGGCAGTGTACCCCTATGCAAGACTTGCCGATGAAAAAGGACAAGCTCTGCCTGTCATTAGGGATTACCGGGCATCGTATGCTGCAGACATGACTGCAAGTGGCTTGCTTGACTGGCAATACAGGCCTTTGGAAGAACAGAGGTTGAATGATATTCGTCGCAGGAATAATGAGACCCGGATCAATACCGGAATAAAATATCGCTTACTGAAAGACTTGTCAGTCGATTTCAAATATCAGTATCAGCAAATCGATCAGGGATCCAGAACGCTCTGGAAGCAGGAATCTTATTTTACACGTGATCTGAGCAACCGGTACAGGCAGGCTAACGGGAGTAACCCGATACCTGCCGGGGGGATATTAGTTAGCAGTAATGGACTCACAGGCACACATTCCGGTCGCGGACAGCTTAATTATAGCCGGAATTGGGCAAATCATACTCTTTCCGCTCTTTCTGGAATGGAGATCAGGCAACAGACTAATGACCTGGTTTATTCCCGTTTGTATGGTTATGACGATGAAATTGCTTCAAGCCAGTTAATAGTTGACTATGTGAATACCTATACTACACGGCCATGGGGCGGTAATTTTACGGTACCATCGGGTATTTCTCCGGCCATTAGTGGTGGAACCGACCGATATGTTTCTTATTATGGTACCCTTGGATATGACTATAAACAGAAGTATTTCCTGACAGGAAGTCTCAGGAAAGATGCCTCAAACATCTTCGGAGTTAATACCAATCAGAAATGGGTTCCATTATGGTCGGCAGGGGCAGCATGGGAATTGAGTAAGGAAGGATTTTATAAACTCAACTGGCTTCCATACCTGAAATTACGTGGCAGTTATGGTTATAGTGGTAATATTGAGAAATCTGTTTCTGCATTTACTACTGTACGGTATAGCTCTGATGCTGTGACCGGCCTTCCAACAGCTACAATCCTGAATCCGGGTAATCCTGATCTTCGCTGGGAGCGAGTAGGGATTACTAACCTGGGACTGGATTTCTCTGGTCGCGGAAAAAGAATCTCGGGTAGTATAGAGGTTTTTAGAAAAAAAGGAAGCGACTTGCTGGGGGATCTTCCACTTGATCCCACTACGGGGTATTTAAGCAGGTATAGAGTCAATTATGCTGATTTGCTTACAAAAGGCATAGACATTAGCCTTAGCACGATAAATATTGACAAAGGATTCAAATGGCAGACGCATCTTCTTTTCAGCCATGTTGCAGATAAGGTACTGCGATTTAATAGTCAGGGTTCAACAGCTCCCTCTTATTTTGCCGGTTTCTCCCTTCCACAGGTTGGAAAGTCATTATACCGTATTTATAGTTATCCTACATCGGTATTGGATCCAGTCAACGGCGATCCTTTGGTTATGTATAATAACTCACTGGGCCGTAACTATTCAGACTACATGCGGAATATGGATCCAGCCTCACTAATGGATCATGGGCCGCAAATTCCTCCGTTCTTCGGTTCGGTGCGAAATGATTTTGGATGGAAGGGCCTTAACCTGAGTATCAATATCAGTTGGAAAACAGGTTATGTGTTCAGAAGGAGCACAATTATGTATTCGGAACTATTCAATAACTGGAGAGGACATACCGATTTTGCCATGCGCTGGCAAAAACCGGGAGATGAGTTGATGACCAGTATACCTTCGATGCCCCAAGCGGCGAACAGTAGTCGTGATGAGCTTTTCAGTCGTTCGGCCATACTCGTTGAAAAGGGAGACCATATTCGGCTGCAGGACATCAGCCTCAGTTATACCCCACGTTTTAGTATTGCTGGTTTGAAGAGTGGTAAGCTGAAGTTTTTCATGTATGGATCCAGCCTGGGTACATTATGGCGGGCAAATAAACAAGGGATTGATCCTGATTATCCCAATGCAATATACCTGGAACCCCGAACTATTTCTTTTGGAATTAACGCAAATCTTTAAAATTCAGAACAATGAAGAACCATTCTATTTTTATGATATTATGCAGCATCCTGTTCATGGCCTGCGGCAAAGAATTCCTCGATATAAAACCGGAAAAATCACTGGCGGTGCCAGAAAAACTCAAAGATCTGAGGGCCATGCTGGATAATACCTCCATCATGAATATTAATTCACCTTTTCTGGGCGAAGTCAGTTCAGGTGATTATGACCCAATCCCGGCAAGGTTCCAGGGTTTGCAGGCCAAAGAGCGTAATTCCCTGATCTGGGCGAAGGATATATTTGAAATTCAGTTTGCTGAAGATTGGGACTGGAGTTATCGCCGGATTTATTATGCAAACCGGGTGCTTGAAGGACTCGAAGAAATTGAACCTGCTGAATCCGAGCTTGAGGAATTTGAAAATATTAAAGGCAGCGCCTATTTCTTTCGTTCCTGGGCATATTTTCAACTGGCGCAATTATTCTGTAAACAATATGATCCTCAGACTTCTGCGATAGACCCCGGTTTACCTATACGCATGGAATCGAATATTACACTTTTATCGAAACGTGCCAGTGTGAAAGCAACTTATGAACAAGTGCTGGCCGATGCAGAACAGTCTGTTATATTTCTGCCAGAGCAGTCTTTATACCCGAGCCGACCTACTAAACACGCTGCCTATGCTTTACTCGCTTTAATCTACCTTCAAATGGAAGACTATACCAGGGCGCTTGAGTATGCAGACCGCTGTCTTAAGTTAGATAGCAGGCTAATGGATTACAATACGTTGAATGTAAAGGCAAATTTTCCGATAAGCAGGTTCAATCCGGAGGTGATATTTCATTCACTTATACTTTTTGGTAACTCATTCATTAATACAAATATGAGTGTGAATAACTCATTATATCAGATGTACAGCGATAATGATATTCGAAAAACTGCATTTTATGCATTGAACGGAACTGTTATAAATTATAAAGGTTCTTATAACGGCACCCGTGAGTACTTTAATGGATTTTCAAACAATGAAATTTACCTGATAGCCGCTGAGTGCTATGCACGTAAAGATGAACCGACCAAGGCCGTTCAGTTGTTGAACACACTTCGGGAGATGAGATGGAAAAAGAATAGTTATCAGTTACTTACCGCTCAATCATCAGAACAGGCTTTGCGTTTGGTTCTGGAGGAGCGAAGAAGAGAATTGTGTTTCAGGGGCAGAAGGTGGTGGGATTTAAGGCGTTTGAATAAGGATTCCCGATTTGCACTTACATTGTCAAGAACCATAAACAATGTTAGTTATACCTTGCCTCCCAATGATTTGAGGTATGTATTGCCATTGCCTCCACAGGTTATTGAGCTTACTGACATGGAACAAAACCCAAGATAAGTTAACGTGATAGCTGCCCGTGCAGGCAGCTATCACGTTAATGCTATTCTTTATATCGCTGATCGTCAAAGTATGACAGCGGATCAGCTTCAACTTCTGATTTCAGAACAGGGTTCATTGCTTCCGGATTTTCGATATCCTCGGCTTCAAAGCCGAGCAGACAGTAATCACCGCTTGGCTCATCACAGCCTGTAGCTACGGTACCGTGATAGCCGATAATGCTCTCACCGTTTTCAGTAACCTCAAACCAATAAGTGGTTGTGTTTGATTCTGCCCTGAAGGCGGTTCCGATAATTGCAAGGATCAGCCCTAATCCGAGAGCCAATCCTCTAATACTTACTTTTTTCATTTTATTTGTGGTTTTTTATTTTGCCTACTCTGTTAAAGGTTTTCGGTATCTCCTTTTTTTAGCGATGAACTCAACGCGTAGAACCCATGCAACTGATAGATAATCTCATTCCTTTGTGTTCAGCTTTTGGTTTCATCGCTGCCGGCTGATTCCTCAGCCTTATTCATTTAATATCCATTCGACCTCCTTTCTTTAAAGGGTTATTTTTCTTTTTTAAGAGCGTATATTTATGTAGTGATCGTGAATAATGAATAAGATGGCCCTGATGCCTTAGTGCTTTGATGCGGGCTGTAACAGTTTGAGCGGATATACCTAAAAGCTGAGCCACCTGGCTTCTTGAGATCAATTCCCCTTTTTTCAGCATTTCCAGTATACTGCACAGGTTTTGTTTATAAGTACGGTAAGCGCCCATATATACATTAGTTTTATAGGGCAAGCGTGTCTGTTCGTACTATTCCGGGAATTCGTCTTTGAGAAAACCTTGCCCTTTCCTGTAAAAAGTTCCTGCTTATTTTGGGGTACGGAAAAATTATTACACCAACCCCGTGTTTTGCTTGATGAACAGAATCTGTTGCTTGATGAATATTTTTTATACCGCTACATTCACTGGCGTAGATGCAAAATCATTGCCTAAGAATTGCAGGTATTGGGAGGGGAGAGAAGAAGGAGAGGCCGTCCTGTATATACGGGAATGCTCTGGAATACATGAACAGGATGAGTATCCTTTCAAATTAAAACAAATCAGTATTGTCTTCCACGTTCAGATCAGTTTCCTTCACGGTAAAATTATACCATTGCAGAGCAGTTCTTTAATAAGTCCTCCAAATAACCGTGTTGTCCCGCCATCTAAGTGTTTGTTTGCTAAATGGGACGTTTTTTGTTCCTTATCGCAGATGGTCACTTATTGAAAATATTTTTTCATATTTGCAGCATAAAATAAAGGACAGCATGTGATATTTAATTTCTTTCAGAGCATTAAAGACTGCAAACCACTAAGAGGTTTGTTCATTTCAAAACTCTTTAACGAAAGGAATCATGCTTACTTTACAGAACATTTCATACATACACCCCAACAAAGATTTACTTTTTGACACTATCGGCCTTACCGTAAACCGGCGCGATAAGATCGCATTAATAGGTAATAATGGTTCTGGCAAATCTACCTTACTGAAAATAATAGCAGGAAAACTGCAGGCTTCATCAGGGAAACTGAACCTTCATGCGAAACCCTATTATATTCCTCAGATTTTCGGACAATACAACAATTTATCAATTGCAGCTGCATTGCAAATTGAAAATAAGCTTAATGCTTTAAAGGAGATATTAGGAGGAAACCTGACAGAGGAATTATACGCCCTGCTGGATGATGATTGGCTGATTGAAGAACGCTGCAATGAGGCCTTAACTTATTGGGGATTAAGCGGACTTGATTTATCGCAAAAGATGGAAACACTTAGCGGGGGACAAAAAAACAGGGTTTTCCTGGCCGGTATTTCTGTTAATCAGCCGGATCTTGTTTTACTGGACGAACCAAGCAACCATCTGGATGCTGAAGGGAGGGTGCTTTTATATGATTTTATTCAAACTACAACCTCCACGATGATTGTTGTGAGTCATGACAGGAAATTATTGAATCTGATAAATACAGTTTGCGAACTGAGCAAACAGGGTTTAAGTGTTTATGGAGGGAATTATGATTTCTATGCAGAACAAAAGCAAATAGCGGAAAATGCATTAAATCTGGGTTTACAGAGTAAAGAGAAAGCATTACGTAAAGCCAGAGAAAAAGAGCGGGAAGCGCTGGAAAGGCAACAAAAGTCTGATAGTCGCGGGAAAGGTAAGCAAGAAAAGGCAGGGGTAGCCCGGATCATGATGAACACTTTGCGTAATCATGCCGAAAACAGTACATCCAAAATGAAAAGTGTACACAACGAAAAGATTGAGGATATAAGATCGGAATTACAGGAACTACGTAGCTCCTTGCCTGAGATAGACAAAATGAAGTTCGGCTTTAATAATTCTGTTTTACATAAAGGAAAAATACTGTTTAGTGCTGCTGAAATCAATTTTGGCTATACTGGCCTATTGCTATGGAGAGAGAATCTTAGTATTCAAATCCGGAGCGGAGAGCGTATCGCTCTGAAAGGCAATAATGGTTCAGGGAAAACGAGTTTGATAAAACTTATACTTGGCAAGATCCAGCCTAAAACCGGGAGTATTTCCAGATCAAACATCAAATCGGTGTACATTGATCAGGATTATTCCCTGATAGACAATCAATTGAAAGTTTATGAACAAGCGCAGAAATTTAATGCTTCGGCATTGCAGGAACATGAAATAAAAATCAGGCTCAATCGCTTCCTTTTCAATAAATCGGATTGGGATAAACCTTGCAGCAGCCTGAGTGGTGGAGAGAAAATGCGTTTAATGCTTTGCTGCCTTAGCCTGGATAATCAATCTCCTGACCTTATTGTTTTGGATGAGCCAACTAATAATCTGGATATTCAAAACATTGAAATCCTAACACGTGCGGTTAATGAGTATCAGGGGACATTGATTATTGTATCACACGACCAATACTTCCTGGAGCAGATAAATATTGAACGAACGATTCAATTCTGATGAATGTATAACAATTGATCAACTGTATAATTGTTATTAAACTCATCGGATGACACGAGTCATCTGATGAGTTATCCGGCATCAGTATTGTTCTTAAAGGATTATAAATTACCACAACAGCAGGGAGGCAGACTTGTGATAATTTTATTGTCATTAAAATCCTATTTTCTTAGTTGCATGCTTATGACGGCACACAAAAAGAATAGATTGCAAAGTGAACTAAAAGACAATGCACAAAAAGAAAAATTTCATTCCGGTAAATCCGTTTACGAACGACTTTGGTGCAACTGGAATTTTCATCGGAAAACTATCAGTTAAGGATATACATGCGCTAACATTCAGGGGGGTAGAACAATCGCACCGGGATGACTATCATTTGTTTTTCCTGCAGGAAGAAGGAACTGCAAGCATTGAAATTGATTTTAAAATACATCAAGTCAAGCCTTCGTCTGTTATTTACATTCATCCCAATCAGGTACATCGCGTAATTGCCGTTGAGAATGTAACTTTTAGCGGACTGGGTATCAACAATGAACATCTGAGCCCTGAAAATCTGCAATTACTGGATGATATGACACCGGTAAGCCCCTTACGGTTAACTAAAGAAGCATTTTCCATTCTATCGGAGGCAATAGCTTTTTGCATAAAAATTTCTGATCGGAAACATGAAAAATTATATCGCTCTTTAGTAAAAGACAGCAGCAATACCATAGTCACATTAGTCGCTTCACAGTATTTAGAGCGATCTGAATCATTAGATAAACTACCCCGATTTGAGCTTGTTTATAAAGCCTTCAAGACATTATTAGAACGTAATTTTACCACTGT
>CAZGWG010000207.1:0-7850 GCA_964529165.1 uncultured Sphingobacterium sp. | reverse complement strand
CCTTTTTAGACCCAATTAAAAACTTTTACAGATTTCAATTATCAATAAAATCAAAGCCACTATAGCAGTCATTATTAGATTATACTTCCAATTTTTTAGTCTAGGATGCATCATTAATAATATTTAAAATCTTAGAATTGAATTCCTCTTTTACATTCTTCGCGTAAATCTCAGTTGTTTTAACTGAACTATGCCCTAGAAGATCGCGAGCCAGGGTAAGATCTCCAGACTTCTGCAGTATATTGGTGGCTGCAGAATGTCTCCCCGTGTGGCTTGTAAGCAACTCCCACTCTTCAAAGGTTTCCACTATCTCCTTATCTCCTGACCACCTGGTAATGGTGATTAACTCTTTAAATCCAGCCATTTTAAACATGGCTTTACAGATTCGATTGTATTGAGAGTTCGCGAAATAAGGAAACACTGTTTTGCCTCCTTTATATTTTTCAATTATCTCAATGCAATTCTTACTGATCGGAATTGAATTACTTTGCTTTGTCTTTGTACGGGAAAATTCGAGAACCTTAATCTCATTCCCTGCAGCATCTTTTCCGGTAATTATCTGTTCCGGCTTAATCTTCATTATTTCTTTATGAGCCAATCCGGTGTAAAAACTAAAAGTGTAAATATCCCTGACCTTAAGAACATTGGGAATTACTTTTGTTTCAATAAGAACTTTCATTTTCTCAAACTCAGTAAATAGCTCCCAATTAGTAAAGTCAAACTCCTGCAGCTTCTTTAACTTTTCCTGTGTAATAAAGTGCCTCCGAGTATCAGAAACGGATGGCTTTGAGAATCCCTCCACATCAAAAGGAATCTCTATTCCTGATTTACGCGCGTATTCACATACATTTTTTAAAGTCCAAATATCCTTTCCTATTGTTGAATTTAGTATCCCTAACTTCTCAGTTCTCGGATTCACATATTCAGTTGACATGAACTTAATAAAGTCCTTATAAAACTTCATGGTTAACGTTTCCCAGGCAATTTTATATTTAAGATCTGAGAACTGTTTAAGATGTATCAGGCATTTCCTGTAATTGTGGATTGACTTAACCGGAACTGACGTTTCCATATATGACTCAAAGAAGTTAAAGAACTCTTTAAAATCTTTAGGCTCTAATACCTCCACTCCCAATAATAGCTTCTTTAAAAGCTTTGGAGTTTCTGGAGAATATTTGTCTTTAAATGCAATTGCTTTTTCTTCCAGGTCAACCAGGCCCAGATTTATTCTTACCGCTTCTTCTTTGAATTTCAATTTCACGCGTTGTTTACTGGAATCCCATTTCTCTTCTTCTACCTTAAAACCAGTATTAAATGGCTCTCTTTCTCCATTGAATGATATAAACATTTGAATAGACTTTTCGGAGACTTTTGAAGGACGGAGGTAGAAATTAATCTTCATTGTGTGTACGCGGTGTGTGTACAAAGGTATAAAAAAAGGGCATAGAAACTAATCTACGCCCTTTCTGGAGGTTCCGACCAGATTAAGTCTATTGATTTTGATCGTATTGGAATATAGTAAATGAGCTAATTTGAGAAATTCGCGACTTTCGATATAGTAGAATCCTAATACATTTCAATAGAAATACCGAAAGTGTATACAAAACTGTATACAATAAAAAAACCCAAGAGTGGATTCTTGGGTTCTCCTTAAAGGGTGTAATTCAATCAAACCTCAACATGATTAAGGCAGGATGAACCTTTAAGTGACTCAAATATAATCAATTTCCCTGACCCTTAATATTTTACTTTTCAACATAAGCTTTTACCCTAATACAGCCTAATTATTAGGTTATAAAAAAGCCCTGAAACTTTCGCTTCAAGGCTTACTACCTATAGCATATCTGCCAGAAAAGCTAAGGTTATTTTTTGACAAGATCCCTAAGCGCATCATTGCTCTTGCTTGATCCTGAAGAACTACCAAACCAGTAATTAAATATAGTAACTACGATTGTCCCAAGTGAACCAAGAAGAGTATAAACCAATTCTTTGTTTTGGACTTCCATTTTCATAAAAACTATCCCGTACAATAGTCCAACAAAGGCCAGAATTATTAACCCTGCTGAAGAGTTTTGCATGTAAACTCCAATCGTATTTTTTAGATCAACTTCTCTTTGTCTGGCATTGGCTACGTCTTTATTTCTTTCCTGAAAATACATAAATTCAAGATCTGCCAAAGCTTTATTCAGTTCTGCTTTTTCTTCTTTGCTAACCGTAGCCATATCAATGGCATTTTTTGCAATCCCCAAAACGCCCTCATTTGGCAGTAAATCTCCAATAGTAGCTGCAACATCCGGAAGTTTCTCAGTAATTAATTTGCCTATCTTGGTTTCTTTGAATGGTTTCTTTGCTTCCATTATAAATCGAACTTAATGTATTTATTTGCTCCTTTTTCTTTAACCACCCTTAGAACCTGGTTTCTATTTCTATCCTTAGAATAAGAAACATGTACCCAATCAGGCTGTGAAGTATTCCCGAACTCCCAAATTAGCTGGTCAAATTCTAGGTTATTTTTTATCCAGTGAAATATCTCAGCATTAAACCCGTCTACATCTAAATCCATCGCTTCCCCTTTTTCATGTTGAGATCCAGCGGCCCCTCCAATTAGAATATTTAATTCATAGCTACGATAGAATGAACTTATCGTAATAGGTTTACCAAACGCAATTCGCAATGGTTCGAAAACTTTCTCTGCTACTAATCGCATTGCTGCCAGTTCTTTTTCATTAGGAATATTTTCTAATCCTAACCTTGTACCTGTTTGGCTTTTTGTAGCCTCAGTTAATGAAATGTGTTCGCTTATTTTCATTCTTTAAGCCATTTACGAGTGTAATGAATGGTTACAGTTCCAACAAAGCCACCAATGATTATAAAAAATAAGTGAACAATTTCGGGAACTAATAAAGAGGCTATGCCTGAAAGAGTAAATCCTCCAATAACCTCAATAATTCTAGTGATCAGTTCGTATAAAAAATCTTTAAATTTCTGCATCTATTTACAGTTCAAATGTTATTTTCTTATTGTCAAAATCTATGTTCGCACCTTTTACTTTGCTTACATCATATCCGGCAGATTCCAGAATCAATGCAATATTTTGGTTAGCTGTTTTTTGAGCCTTCTGATATTCTTGATTTAATAACTCCCCTTGCTTTTCAAGATGCTTAACCAATTGAAGGTTTTCTCCAATAATGTTAACCTGGTTATCTTTCAGATCTACTGAATGTTTTGGTGCTTCCTTTTTAATCTGCTTTCCTGGTCTTGAATTTTTGTTTTTCATGCTCATAGTTTATTAAAATTCATTTAATATCATGTTTTGACTAGCAGTAACCCATGTAGCTATTAACGACTCTCCAAATCTGGATTGAGGAATTTGAATTACATTATTAGAGTCCAAAACATAAACCTCGTTTCCTAATGTATCTAATACAATTCTGTCATAGGTAATATAGATAAGTGAATTATCAGGGTCATATCCGAAACTCTTTAACTTCTTTCTTATCTTATTTACAGTTACCGAAGTAATTGATGTATCTTTTTTTATAGTTGCCATAATTATATTTTTATGCTACTCCTAATGTTGTTACCGTGCCAGATGAACCTCTGTATTTTAACGCCCCTGACTCACAATACAAAATACCGCCACCTGATGGATTGGTGGAAGGGGCTAATGTGCAATTTGCAATAAAAACCACTCCTGTTCCGCCTCCATAGGAAGGGGTAGCTGAAAATAATGTTAATCCTCCCGACTGAATATTCGCAGTAGTAAAACTTCCTGCTATAGTAACGGCATTGGTTGATGTTGATTGCAATATGTTCCGTACCGTACCTCCAGAATCTTTCATTGCTATTAAGGCAGGTAAACGAACTGAACCAAACCCATCACCTACTCGTAGTGCCGTAGGAACAGGAATATCTAAAGCAGATTTATAAGTACTATCTAATAAGGTTAAGCTTGCTATCTCTGTAGTTGAAGCTGTAAATGTTTGCTTTGAAGTAAATGTTTGAGCTATATCTAAACCTGCAACTGTATAAGAGCTGTCTTGAAGTGTGTAAGTTCTATCTGCTGTATTGGTAGAAGCAAACTGTCTAACAAAAGTATCAGATCCGTTTTTCTTTGACCATGCAGGAGAACCAGCAGAGTTTGCAAAAAACTTAAACCCTGTACCAGATGGAGCAGACGCATTAGAAGACTGTGCAATAAACTCACCATATCCATTACCAGCCGTTCCTGAAATAGCAAAAGATTTTATTCCAGTGAGATTAAAACTACCTACTGCCCAGTCAGCTGTTAAAGACCTTGAGCCATCTGCTTTAATATATGAAGTTGCCAGATTACCGTCTGCTATACTACCAGCAAGCATTGAATTTGTAACCTTGCCCGCTCCAATAGTAGCAGTGATCGAAGTTGCTCCTGATCCTGAAATATCGCCTGATAAAGTTATTGTTTGATTGCTCGAAAGTTTATTATTAAATGTAGTCCAGTCTGTAGAGCTTAATTTACCTGTGTTACTTGCTGAAGCTGTAGGTAAATTAAATGTATGAGTAGATCCAGAACTAGATATTGCAAAGTCTGTTCCACTTGTTCCGGTTGCTAATGTTTGAGAAGATCCAGATAATGAATTAATAGAAGTGACTGCGCTTGTCAAATAGCCTGATAAATCAGAAATAAAAGCAATAGTTTCATTAGCATTTGAAGCCCCTCTATATTTTAAAATTCCAGAAGCAGTATAAATTAATCCTCCACTAGTTACATTTGTCGAAGGATTAGTATTTGCATTGGCAATAAATAACCCACCTTTAGCACCTCCAAAAGATCCACTGGATCCTATAGATACGTTAGAAGCGTAATAATCAACATGTAAAATTCTTCCTATGTCTGCGCTTGTCCAATAAGTAGCGTTATTGCTATCTATTTTAAAAACAACATTGCTAACATTTCCACGAATAAATTCAACGTCTAACACTGCACCACCAAAAGAAACAGATCCTATTTGGACCTTGTCTGAAAATGATGCAACTCTAGCCGCTCCTATGTCACCATTTGCATACATTCTATCCTGGTTACATACATCTATCCACGCAACGCCTCCTGTTTCTGCTGAAGGCGTACCGTTCGGCATAACATCCAACGCAATTACTTTATCGGTCGTTGTTGGTCTAATTGTTGGAACAGGATAATTTGGCAAATACGCTGGATCGCGGGTATCCATCATCCAGCCAGTATTTGTATATGTAGAATTTATAGAGGTGAATGTCCCTGTAATTGATAGGTCTCCAACATTAGAAATATCATTCACCATCATATTAATATCTCCTGAAAAATCAGCAGTATTAAATGAAGAATTGCCAGTAACAGTTAAATCCCCAAGATTTGAAATATTAAAGCCACCCCAATCAACGCTTCCAGTCATCGGTCCATTAGATCCGTCTTTTTTTAGGAATGGAGTTAAATCTACAAAACCAGCAAAATTAGCAGCGGGTATCTTCTTAGTAACTCCACCCTGAACAAGTGGAACGTATTCAGATCCTGATAATGCGCCCGCTAAAGGTAAATTACTAATTTTAAGATCCATTATAGAATAATTTTATCTGAGTCCTCTTGTAAAATATATGATTCATCCTCTTGTAAAAGGAATCCTTCTTGATCTGCTTCAATATCTCCTGTGGTTATATTAATATTGCTCTTTTTAAAAGCTAACTTTAATCCACTGTCGGTAATATCTGAAGTATTGTAAATTACGGCCTTTACGCCACCTGGTGAGCTGTTTATGCTATTGAAAATTGTGTTACTAGATACTAAAGAAACTAATTTGTTCAAGTCTCCAACTGTCATCAGGCATATATCGAAAATGTTCTGCGTTGAATTGGTTACATATTCTGCAATTTCAGGAGTTGCAAATGTTGGTATCTGTCCTCCTTTATAAACCGATACATTGCTTTCTTCATAAATAATACTTTCTCCAGTCAGCTCAGAATCTAAGTCCAGATCTGATTCTCTAAGAATAGAAACAATATTATCTAATGGCACTTGAACGGTTACAAGTGCGTCAAATATTGATTGATACGACGGCATTTTATATGCTAGGGGCATCGGCAAAAACTTTTATCTCTTCAAGGCTTGTTACTGAATCTGGTATTTCAACTTTTGTTACTCTATATCCGTCTGCTGAAAGTTGTGTTCTTATAATCCCCTCCAGTACCTGTTTTTGTCCTGTTGAATTTTGGAATCTAAAGAAGTTTACTCCTAGTAAAGGGAACTCTTTATAATCTCCAGATACAGCTTGTAAAATATCGGATACGTGTTGATTGTCACTTTCAACAATAGAAAAATCACCCGTAGAAGGATTTATATAAATATCTCCATTGTCATCTTCCCTTAAATCTTGTCTTTTAGCCATGTTTCACAGTGGTTGATTGAATATCGTTTGCTGTTGTTGCTGTAATTGTTTGAGCTGCCCAGGTTGCAGATGCTGCCTTTAATGCAGCCCCCCCATCAGATGGAACAACTACCCACGATGTAAATGCTGTCTTAAGAGTATTCAAATCGGATTCAATAGTATTCATCTTGGAAACTAGTTCCGAAACTTTTACTACGCCTCCGTTCTCTGTTCCTCTCAACCAAACTTCGTCTACCTCAGAATACATTGAAACAAAATAAGTAACATCATCTTGCGGGGAAATCATTACTACTGATCCAACTTTTGGCTTAAAGTAAATCCCTGTTGTTGTTTCAGGATCTGCCATAAGTCGAACGTCTGCATAGTTTGCTCCACCGTCGATAGGCTCAACCTCGCAAGTCATTTCATCCTCATCCACAGAAACAATAGTCCCTAGTTTGGAAGTTGGTATTTCATCCATTCCAACTATGGCCCGCAATCTTGCCCTTATGTCCGATTCAGTACTCATAGTTTTTTATGTAGGTAAATTGTGTTTCTAAATCCATCCACTCCGAACCTGGTATTTACTTTCTTTACAAAGAAATTTCCGTTACGATCTTTAATTACTTTATCAGTCAATGCGACCACATCCCCATGTTTTATAAATTCATCCCCGAAAGTTGTGAAAGATCCTATCCATCCATCAAACTTATATCTTGGTAGTTCTGCCTCCCCTCTTGCTCTCATTTGAGCCTGGGAAGTTACACCGCTAACTAAAATGGTTACTGCGTCTCCTTCTGCATCTCCTAACTCTACAGGTGCAAGGTTTTTATTATCAATAGCTTTAACAGTTAATTTAATCTTTGCATCTTCAGCTTTCTTCTGCTGCATTGAATCTTCAATGATGTTGTAATCGAATTGGCGGTTAATAGTATTCCTTTGATCTTCGTAATAAGCTAGTCCACTATACAAGGTGTTGTTCCTCATAAAAGAGACTATTCCCATTTTTTTCTGAATAGAAGAAAGCACGAAAGCCATACTTACATTATCTGCTCTCACTGTTCCAGTCTGAGTTCCTGCCAATGGATTGAAAGTAATAGGTGCTTTGTATTGGCTGTAAATACTTGACCCTAAATAAACCTCTTTAATCTTATCGTGTAGCTCTGTTAAAGTCGTTCCTTTTCCTAGTGTAAACTTTCCCGAACATTGCTTTAAGAACCAGAATGCATCCTGGCATTCAATAGTAACAGGAGTTTTTGCTCCGATTCTTACTATATAGCCTTGAAAATATGTATTGTAATTAAAGTCATATCCTAGTTCAACCTTTACTGATTGTCCAACTGATAAAGCTGGCTTGTCACCTGCTGCCAAGTCTTTATCTATCCATTTGACTTTTCTAGGAATCGTAATAGTACAAGTATCCGTCATATCCTCCCATCCCGAATGAATATCCACTTCAACACAACTATTGAA
>CAZGWG010000206.1:0-7932 GCA_964529165.1 uncultured Sphingobacterium sp. | reverse complement strand
CTGCTGCCTTTGCCGGAACTGGCGGAAACTTTGGTTTCATCACTTTGGGTGCTACTTTACCTAACTCAAACCTTAAGCCTGAGACTACTGAAGGCTATGAAATCGGACTTGATACCCGTTTATTCGGGGGGCGTTTGGGACTTGATATCACTGCTTACAAGACAAATACGTTTGATCAGTTGTTTACAGTTAGTTTACCATCAGGTTCAGGAGCTGCTTCATTCTTTACTAATGGAGGTGATGTTCAGAATACCGGGATTGAAGTTGTCTTATCGGCTACACCAGTTCAAAATGCAAATGGCTTAACCTGGGACATCAGCAGTAATTTCGGAAAAAACAGAAACTGGGTTAACAAGATTTCTGATGATCGTCCGAGTATAATTGTTGGAGGTGATTCTTATATGTCTGATTTCGTTGTAGCTCAGGGACAGGAATTTGGTAATATTTATACCAGAGGCTGGGCAAGAGATACACAGGGAAGAGTAATTGTTGGTGCTAACGGTATGCCAACACTTACTGCCGGAAGATCAGTATTAGCAGCTAATTTTAACCCTGACTGGATGGGTGCCATCACCAATAATTTCTCTTACAAGAACTTTAATTTTAGTTTCCTGATTGAGCATAGACAAGGTGGCAGTATGGTTTCAATTACTGATGGACTATTATATGGCGAAGGAATTACCAAGGAAACACTTGCCGGTAGAGATGGCGGATTAGTTTTCGGAGAGAATTTATTCCCTAATGAGACTGGTGTTCTTGCAAATGGATCACCAAATACAACTGCTATTACTTCACAAACATTCTGGAGAACAATAGGTGGTAGAAATGCTCCGATTGGTGAAGCATTTATAGTGAGTGCTACAAATACCAGGGTTAGAGAAGCCTCAATTGGCTATACGTTCCCTAAGTCAATGTTGAGCAAAATAGGATTTATCTCAGGAGTTAAATTATCATTGGTTGGAAGGAATCTGTTCTTCCTGAATAGAACAGGTAACTGGGATCCGGAAATTCTTTCTGGGGCTAACACTGCATCTGCGGGTTTCCAAACGTATGTACCGCCAACAGAAAGAACTTTTGGTTTAAACCTCAAGGTAGATTTTTAATAAATTTTATCATTAGTAATATTTAATTAGATATAATATTAATATCATGAAAATAACATATTATATAAATAGAAGTGTTGCTGCTTTAGCAATTTTTCTAACCTTAGGGACCGTTTCCTGCACCGAACATTTCGATGATCTCAATACACCGAGAGCTCAGCTTACAGTGGAGCAAATGGATGCGAGTATGGTTGGGTTTGCGTTTGCAGAAGCTCAGCATTTTGGAATGAGATCCTGGTATCAGGGGAACAACCTTTTCGCCGGAGAATACTCACAGTTTCATGCCACCATACATCCTAATTTTGCATCTTCCAATTTTAATGGTCCTGGTAGCTGGTCAAACCTATTAATGGAAGGCTTTTATTCGAATGTATCTTATGGAGCAGCTGCGAATCAGCTTAATTTAGTGCTTAAAAATACTGCTGCAAACAACCAGAAAGCTGAAAATGCACTTGCTAAGATCTGGAAAGTTGCATTGTATCATCGTCAGACAGATTATTGGGGTCCAATTATCTATTCTGAATTTGGTAATGGAAAAACCAGTGTGGCTTTTGATTCACAAAAAGATATTTACTATGACTTCTTTAAAATTCTGGATGAAGCAGCAACAGATCTGAGAGCAGCAAATACAGCTGTTAAAATTTTCCCAATCAGTGGTGGATCTCATGACCTTGTTTACAACGGGGATGTATTGAAGAATCTTAAATTTCTTAACTCTTTACGTCTGAGACTTGCTATGCGGATTTCCTATATTGAACCTGCAAAAGCGAAAGAAGAAGCTGAAAAAGCTGCTGCTGCTCCAGAAGGTTTTATTGTAAGTAATGAGGATAATGCCCTTTCAAAGGTTAAAGTTGACGGTACAAATGTGAACAAATTAAGTACAATTACTTATATCAGTGAATTTGTTCTAAGCTCCACCTTAGCAAGTCTTATGAATGGATATGAGGATCCAAGAATTCCGGTTTATACTCAGCCTTGCTGCGGACGTTTAACTCCTTCTACTGCCGTATTTGGTGGTTTAGTTGGATTTAGAAATGGTTATCCATCTGCACAAAGAGGAACCAACCTTGATTTACAATATTCTTATGTAGGAAAGAAATGGTTACCAATCAATAATGGAGGTTCCAATGAGCCTGATCATATCATGGAAGCTGCAGAAGTATTTTTCCTGAGAGCTGAAGGTGCATTGAGAGGATGGAATATGGGCGGAACTGCACAACAATTTTACAATGAAGGAATCAGGGCATCCATTAAGTTCAGAACTACTGCTTCTGACGTAGTAATTGATAATTACATTAACAGTACTAAGTTACCTGCAAAGCCATTGGATAGATTTGGTAATCCAGATGAAAGAAATAGTCCACCGGTTACGGATATTCCGGTTCTTTATGAAACTGCAGGAAGTTTCGAGAGACAACTTGAGCAGATTATCACACAAAAATGGCTTGCTCTTTTCCCAATGAATGATACTGAAGCCTGGGCTGAGCGCCGTAGAACAGGTTATCCTAAAGGATATGCTATTATTCAGTCTGACAACCCTGATCTTACTAGAACCCAATTGGCAAGAAGGTTGATTTATCCGCCAAATTCTTATTCAACAAATAGAGTAGCAACAGAAGCTGCTTTAGCATTGCTGGGAGGTCCTGATACCTATGCAACACGCGTATGGTGGGATGCTAAACCTTTGGCAAGCTATCCTGTTCCTGTAGATTGATTTTCTAAAAGCGCAGCAGTTATTGATTATAACATTTCAATAACTGCTGCTTTATTTCTTGTCAATTTTTAAATAGCAGTATATCATGAATAAGTTATTTCATTGCATGATTGTTTTCCTGTGTCTGAATTATTCTCCTGCTTTTGCACAACCAAATGGCAGGCACAATTCATATGCTCTTATTACTTCAAATACGGCTATTCAAAGCGAGCCAGGTATTTCAAATTCTTCTGACAGATTAAGTGACAGGAAAAACAACCCTGCACTACGAAATCGGGAGTTCATTCTAAATGCTTCAAAAATTGAAAGCAATGCTCAGCTGATCAAATTGAGATTTGACAGTAAAAGAGAAACTATAAGACTGGAAGACGGTCGCTTAATTGAAGATGATGCCCCGGCTGCCGGGGTGCCTGAGGGGTATGGTGGTTATTCAAATGGTCCTGTCGAATGGGTGGAAGACCTTAAAAAGGGGATTGTAATTAAAAAAATATTTGAAGTAGAAAACCCTACAGCTTCTTCCGCAAGAGTTGTTTTTAAAGGCATGGAGGTTAAGGACAATAAGGAGACTCTTTATTTGTCTTTGAATGGTAAAAAGTTTGAGAGGCCAGCCTCTCAATTCGCCTTCCCGCAAGCAAGGCAATATATAGACCTTTATTGGGATCAATGGTATTATATTGACTTACCACTTGAAAATCTGCGTAAAGGTAAAAATGAATTGCTTATGTGGACTGAAAGTGATTCAACTTCCTGGCGAATATTAATTGCTCATGAGAAAGAATTTAAACGTGGATCTCTTACCAGAACAAGCCCTAACCGGTCTATGAAAAGTAATAATGGTGGTGGTACATGGAGCGATACGCATCTTGGGGCATTGAACAAGATTGACGGAGAATATACCATCCGCCTGAGTGTTGATCAGTTTCTTAATTCCGGAGAGTTTTTCTCTGCTGTAATGGATCTGATTGATGATGAAAATCCACTGAAGCGAAATTCCGATAATCTGAAAGTTACCTTATGGCCTGATTTCGTTCAACCTGTTACAACCAATGTTAAGGCTTTTGTCCGTTTTGGCTCAAGTCCTTTTATGGGAGATCAATCATGGAGCGCCTGGCAGCCTTTGGAAGGAGGCAGGGAATATTCACTTTCAGATAAACGTTTTTTGCAATGGAAAGCAGAACTATCAACTTCTGATCCGTTGAGAACTCCTGAAATCAGAGGAATCAGGATTAATACTTCATGGGAGGATCGTTCACCCAATAATAATTTAGGTTTGCAGGCCCATGTGGTCAGTAATGGCAAAATTGTGCTGCCTTCCTATCCATTTTCCTATGAAAATTTAAATCACCTGGAGTTAAAGAAGTTTCGGGAAGATCATAAGCTCGATCAGATTGTTAAGGGTGCCGGAAGTGAATTTGAGGTGATGATGCGTTTACTGAATTGGGCTTATCGGGTACCGATCACTCATGAGGTTTATTCATGGAACTGGAATGATGCAACAGTTACTCCGGTTATAGCAGAAGGTACTGGAATGCCACGACTCAACGGACCATTTTTTAAAGATCGAAGAATGTCCGGAATGTGTCTTTTCCCAACCCAGGCTTTGATAGGAGCATTTCTTTCAATGGGCTACCAGGCTCGTCATATCAATATAAACAGTGAGGGGATGAGTGGCCATGAAGTGACAGAAGTATGGTCTAATGAACTTAATAAGTGGATTTATATGGATCCAACTATTGATACCTATTATTTTAATTCTGAAACAGGGGTTCCATATAATCTTCTTGAAATTCATAATCTGCTTGTAGAACAGATGCCGCGCGCCGATAGCTGGAAACGCCCTTTTGTACCTGAAATGGGGAAAGAAGTAGTTTCGCGGATAAAGGTAGGTATGCGTCAGGGTAATAACCCATTTTCTATAATCAATGCTCCAGGAGATAATGGCGGTAGCTGGGCATTGGAAACAATGGGCCATTTCCGAATTATACCCAGGAATGATTTTCTTACTAAGCCTCTTCCTGTTCCTGTGGGGCAAGGAAACACCATGTGGGGATGGGATGGATATCTAAACTGGTTTGATGATATCTTTCCAAAACGTTATGAATATCAGAGATATACGAATCGTTCTCAAGATTTTTACCAACCCTTAAATCAAGCTAAAATAACTCTTTTTGAAACCAGTAAACCTGGTATTCTTAGAGTTGAATTAGATAATTTTACTCCAGGTGGTTTTAATAACTATCAGGTAGCCATAGATTCTGAAAATTGGTTAACACAAAGTCAGTCCAGTTGGAACTGGGAGTTAAAAAGTGGCTTGAATAATATTAAGGTTCGCACAAAGAACAGCAGAGGTATTCTCGGACCAATAAGTCATCTTCAGGTTAATTATAATCCTTAATTGTTAACAGAATGAATATATGCAGGAGTATCTATTATTGGTCAACGTGTATTTTGCCTGTTGTACTAAATGATTGTTAACCAGAAGATCATATAACTATTTTTTATTTCTGCTTATACTGATTTGTTCAAATTGATAACTATGAAAAAAGTCTTATTTCTTATTTTATTAATGGTTCCTTTTACAGTAGTTCCATTAATAGCCCAAGTTACAGATGGAAGTAAGCTAAGTTATATGGTTATTACTGGTGCTCCTGATACTGATCTGAAAGGCAAATCCAATTTAAAACTTAGTGAAGTAAAATTCGATGCCGCAGATATTGAGAAAGAGGCTCAACTGATTCAATTAAAGTATGATCATCATAAGGGGATTATCAGGCTTCAGGAGACAGAACTTATAGAGGATGATGCTCCGGCAGCCGGTCTTCCCGAAGGATATACATCTTATACCAAAGGCCCTGTAGAATGGGTTGAAGACCTGAGAAAGGGAATTGTAATTAAAAAAATCCTCGAGATTGAGAATCCGATCGCTGCATCTGCCAGACTGGTGTTTAAAGGAATGGAGCTTAAAGGAAACCGCGAACCTTTGCATTTATCCTTAAATGGTGAGAAATTTAGCAGGCCGGCTTCTATTATTGCTTATCCGCATGCCCGTCAGTACATTGACATGGGGGGACTTGACCGATGGTATTATATCGATCTTCCACATGAAAAACTTCGTAAAGGGAAGAATGAGATTCTTATGTGGACGGAGTCTGATTCGACTTCATGGAGAGTGCTAATCTCGCATATTAATGAGTTTAAGAGGGGATCCTTAACCCGGACAAGTCCGAACCGTTCTATGAAAAGCCGTAATGGCGGAAACACCTGGAGCGATACAAAACTGGGAGCGATGGATGAGATTGACGGAGAATATTGCGTACGTCTCAGCATTGACAGGTTTTTACCCGCAGGTGAATATGTTTCTCCTCTGATCGATCTGGTAAATGGTGAAGACCCCTTGAAGCGTAATTTCACTAATTTGAAAGCGGCTTTTTGGCCAGAACTTGAAGAACCCCTGCTGACTTCTGCTAAAGTGCTTGTACGTTTTGGAAGCGGACCTTTTATCGGCGATCAGTCATGGACGGCCTGGCAGGCACTTAAACCGGCCAATGACTATGTATTAGACGATAAGCGCTATTTTCAATGGAAAGTTGAACTTAATACCACCGACCCATTGCGGACTCCTCTGATCAGAGGATTTCGATATTCAAGTTCATGGGTAGATAATTCACTCAATACAAAAGCTGGACTTCAGGCTCATGTGATTAATAATGGAAGAATAATACAACCTTCCTATCCATTCGCTTACGAGAATCTAAACCACCTGGATCTTAAAAAGTACAGAGAAGATCATAAGCTTGATCAGATTGTTAAAGGTGCTAATACAGAATTTGAGGTGATGATGCGTCTACTCAATTGGGCCTATCGTGTACCACTCAGAAGTGAAGCCTATTCATGGAACTGGAACGATGTAACTGTTAGCCCCGTAATTGATGAAGGAACGGGTATGCCACGACTAAACGGTCCCTTTTTCAAAGGCAGGCGAATGATTGAAATGTGTCTTTACCCAAATCAGGCTTTAATTGGTGCACTTCTTTCTATGGGATATCAGGCCAGGCATATAAATATTCATAGTGAGGGTGAAAGCGGGCATGAAGTGACAGAAGTATGGTCTAACCAGCTTAATAAATGGATCTATATGGATTCAACCCGCGACTATTACTATTTTGATCCCGAAACAGGGATTCCATTTAATCTGTTAGAAATTCATAATTTACTGGCTTCAGCGATGCCGCGTACAGAAACCTGGAAACGTCCCTTTGCGCCAGAATTTGGTGAAGAACTGGTTGAAACCTTAAAAGTTGGTCAACGCCAGGGTAATAATCCATTCCCTATTCAGGGAGGTGGGGGAACCCATATCCTGGAGATCATGGGACATTTCCGTATTATTCCCCGGAATGATTTTCTGTCTAATCCTCTGCCTGTTCCTATACATACCGGCGATACAATGTGGGGCTGGGACGGGTTTTTAAACTGGTATGATGATGTTTTCCCTAAACGTGACGAATACCAGCGGTATACTAACCGTGAATCAGATTTTTACCAGCCTTTGAATCAGGCTAAAATTTATCTCAATGAAACCAATAAATCAGGAATTCTGAAAGTTGAAGTTGATGCCTTTACTCCCGGAGGATCTGATGGTTTTCTCGTTTCCAATAAAGATGGAGAATGGCAAAATCAGAGCCAGAAGTCATGGGACTGGGCATTACAAAGTGGTCTGAATACAATTAAAGTCCGTACTAAAAATATAAGAGGGATAATGGGTCCGGTTAGTGAACTAAATGTTACTTATAACCCATAATTGATTTTAGGTGATCTGTTTAATTGACCTGACACAAATTGATTTGAATGATGATGAATAATAAAAAGCTTCAGAGGGCTGAGTTCATTAAAATGACCGGGGGATTGGTATTTTTAATGCTCAGCAATAAATGGGCATTTGCTGAAAATTTTTCATCAGACGATCTGGTTTCCTCTGCGCAAAAGCGGCAGGAATATACCAAATCCTTATTAAAAAAACTTGTGACCGATATTGGCCCGAGACCCAGTGGAACTAAAGCCTATGCCAGAGCTGCAAAGATTGTCCATAAGGAAATGCAGCGTTCCCTTCCAGAGGTA
>CAZGWG010000205.1:0-7967 GCA_964529165.1 uncultured Sphingobacterium sp. | reverse complement strand
TAGCGTCAACACGGCCAATAGCCTGTCTTTCTTTAAAGCTATACCCCCTTTTTTAGAGCTTTTGCCTGACCAGGGTATCTAATGCTCCTTTTTCAATAGTAATCACGTCAGGATACCATTGATGGTGGAATTTCTTTGCATTTACGGCAGCCTGCATCCCCATATCAAATTCAAGCACATTTAATATGGTTTGAAAAACAGAAGTAATGATGGTTGAACCTCCGGGAGTTCCCAGAACCATAAATAGATCTCCTCCCTTTTCAAGAATAGTTGGAGTCATAGAACTGAGCATTCGTTTTCCTGGAGCAATCGCATTGGCTTCTCCTCCGAGCAGGCCATACATATTTGGGGAGCCGGGTTTAACTGAAAAATCATCCATCTCATTATTCAAAAGGAAGCCTGCCCCTTTCACAAACACCATCGAGCCATAGCCGCCATTAAGTGTAGTAGTCACAGAAACCGCATTTCCTTCACGGTCAACAATTGAGAAATGGGTGGTTTCTTCACTTTCCTTTGGCATTTCTCCGGCCTTAATATCACTGCTAAGTGTTGCCTTTGCCCAGTTAAAATTGCTCATTCTGTATTTTGAATAGAGCGGATTAACCAAATATTTCTGAGGCACTTTATAAAAATCAGGATCGCCCAGATGGCTCGCCCTGTCGGCATATACTCTCCGTTCTGCCTCAACAATCACCTGAACTGTCGAATCGGAATTATGTCCCCATCTTCTGAGCGGGTACTCCTCCACCGAATTCAAAAGCTGCAGCAATGCAATCCCACCACTTGAGGTTGGGGGCATTGTAATGATCTTGTAATCCTTATAATTTCCTACCAGAGGCTCCCGCCATTGGGACTGATAATTTTTCAAATCCTCCTTACTAATCAAACCACCGCCTCTTTTCATCTCATTTTCAATATGATCTGCTACCTCACCGGCATAAAAACCTTCACGGCCTTTATCCCTGATCAGTTCCAGAGTTTTGGCAAGATCCTCCTGAACCCAAAAATCTCCTTTTTCCCATTTCTCCTTAATAAAGTAGGATTTACCCGGATTATATTTCTTTATATCTTCCTGTAATGCAGTAAATTCTTCTACCTGACTATCAGTAATGGGAAAACCTTTCCGGGCCAGGTCCAGCGCAGGCTGAACAACTTCAGCCCAGCTTAATTTGCCGAATTTTTCATGGGCTTTAACCATGCCATCAACACTTCCCGGAACACCGGCTGCAAGGTGTCCGTATAAACTCTTATCGGTTATAACATTACCGGCAGAATCCAGATACATATCACGGCTTGCCAATCCGGGAGCTTTTTCACGAAAATCAAGCGCTGCGAGTTCTCCGCTTGCTGAACGATAAACCATAAAACCCCCACCTCCCAAATTACCGGCCCCAGGATAAACCACTGCAAGAGCAAACTGTACCGCAACAGCAGCATCAATTGCATTTCCACCTTTTTTAATGATATCTAACCCTACCTTCGATGAGGCCGGATGAGCAGAAACCACCACTCCATTTCTATATTCACCAGAATTATTTTTTGACAAGCTTCCGCTAAGGCAACCTGAAAGGAGAACACTCAGGGCGATCAAAGCACCTGTTCCTCTCATAAATTTAATCGATGCGTTTCTATGCATTTCTATATATTTTCTCTACCTGATCTTTATATTTCTGTAAGATAACTTTCCTCTTCAGACTTAATTTCGGGGTCAGTTCTCCACCGTCAATACTCCAGTCTGCGGTAAGCAGTTCAAACTTCTTAACCTGCTCCCAATGTCCAAACTCCTTATTGAAATGATCAATAACCGATTGAATTTTATCAATCACTCTTTGATCTTTGATCATGTCTTCATTCGTTGTATAAGGTATTCCCGATCGGGCGCACCATGCAGAAAGTGTCGGGAAATTAGGGAGAATTAACGCTGCCGGGAAACGCTCATTTTCACCGATTACTATCATTTGTTCGATGTAAGGTGATTCTTTGAATTTATTTTCAAGGATCTGAGGTGCTATATACTTCCCTCCTGCGGTTTTAAATATCTCCTTTTTACGATCAGTTATTCTGAGGTATTGACCATCTACCAATTCTCCAATATCCCCGGTATGGAAGAAGCCATCCTTATCAATCACCTCATCGCTAAGATCCGGACGGTTATAATAGCCTTTCATTACATTTGGCCCTTTACACAAAATTTCACCATCCTCGGCAATCTTAATCTCTACATTACGGATAGCTTTTCCAACAGTTGTGAATCTTGCTGCCCCCTCATCAAGTCCGTTTACCGCAATTACCGGTGAAGTTTCGGTGAGCCCGTAACCCTCAAGTACCGGCATACCTGCAGCCCAGAAAACTCTTGCCAAACGTGGCTGCAATGCAGCACCACCCGAAACCAAAGCCATAATATTACCACCCAAAGCATCCCGCCATTTATTAAAAATCAGCTTATTCGCTAACTTAAGCTGGATTTCATACCAAAGTCCGTTTGCACCATTCAACTCGTACCTGAGTCCGAGATTCAATGCCCAGAAAAATAATTGCTTTTTGATTCCTGTAAGCTCAGATCCCTTGGCCACTATTCTGTCGTAAACTTTTTCAAGAAGGCGTGGTACTGTTGTAAAACCATGCGGTTTAACCTCAACCAGATCTGCGGCTATGGTCTCCATACTTTGAGCATAGTATACAGATATACCCAGGTAGAAATACATATAAAGTACCATCCGCTCAAAAACATGAGAAAGAGGAAGAAAACTGAGTGCTTTATTAAAACCCTTTGGATATAATACCGAAGAAGACACCACATTACTAACCAGATTACTATGCGTAAGCATTACTCCTTTCGGAGTTCCCGTAGTACCTGATGTATAAATCAAGGTTAATAAATCTTCCGGCTGAATGCGATCACGATAAACCTGAAGATCTACAGGTTCAGCCCTTTCTCCAATCCCGATCAATTCATGCCAGTGAGGAACCCCTTCAATAGTATCGAAACTGAATATTTTAAAATCAATTCCCTCTGTGACTCTGACATTGTTCAGTTTTTCATACAATGCAAGTTCAGAAACGAACACTATTTTTACATCAGCATCTCTAAGTATAAACTTAATATCATTTTCGGCAAGAGTTGGATACATTGGAACCTGAGTAGCCCCAATCTGCATGATTCCGAAATCACAAATATTCCACTCAGGACGGTTTGCCGACATGATTGCAACTTTATTATCCTTCTCAATACCTGAAGCAATCAAACCCAGACTTACTGAATTTACCTGGGCTACAAATTTCTCTGTTGAGTATTTATTCCAAATACCATTCTGCTTCGCAGCCACCATATCGTCTTTCCTGTGTTTTTCAAGCGAATGCTCTAAAAGATCAAATACACGTGTAATTTCTGCCATAATAACTCCAATTCTTTTAAACTGTAATTTAGCAAATTAGCTAAAAATAAATAAGGTCTGACTAACAAATATATTCTGCTTTCTATAAAAGTGCATGCTTCATGTAATTGCTGACATGAACGAAATATCCTGACAATATTAAATTTCTGTCAGATAAACTCTGCTATGGCACTGTATTTGAAACGCTGGATTTATAACTATTATGATTTTGCAACCATCATGATTTTGCTAAAGCCCTAACAGGACTAAGATTATTAAATCATGATTGCCCTGCCTAGTGGCAGGCAGGTTCACCACCATTAAAAATTAAAAAAAGATGAAAAAGCTATTACTACTTTCTTTAACTGCAGGATTTATACTTCTTGCCAATTCAAACTTACAGGCTCAAACTTATGAGAATGCCATCGGAGTAAGATTAGGGTCTTACAATGGCTTAAACTACAAAACATTTTTAAACACAAACAAGGCTCTCGACCTTAATTTATCGTTCAGGAATAACAATGATCTTCAAAGGTTTCTGTTAACCGGACTTTATGAAGTCCACAATCCTATTGCCGGGGCACCGGGTTTATTATGGTATTATGGTGGTGGTGGTAGTATAGGATCTTATAAAAGAAGAGATTTTGACGGCGATTTATGGTTAAGTGCCGATGGAGTTCTGGGCTTGGATTATAAAATTGAAGGCGCTCCGCTAAACCTTGCAGTTGAATGGAGACCTCGTTTTGAATTAACTCCAAACACAAATTTTCATACTGGAGATGTAGGGCTTGCGATAAGACTTACTTTCTAAGCATAAAGAGGCTGTGTCGCATGATACAGCCTCTTTTTTATTCCTGTCCCCTACCCGATAGCAATCCGACCCTAATTTTCTGCTTCCAACCTACTACTCATCTCCTAAAACAGTTCATCATAAGATTTACGACAATAATTCTAAATAAGGGTCAGGCTTCTTCCTTATTAAAATCGCCTGCCTGATCAGAATGTCAGAGTTAAATGATATCGTTATAATATTTTGTTATGTTAACAATGAAATGACGTTGATGGCTTTGAGCAATCAGCCGTGGGCAATCAACTTGAACTCTGAAAAAATATCAATAATGTGAATATTGCTCAAATTCGATGGCTCTTTGCCCATAGCAAGAAATAATGACCAATTACACTTAAATAACACTAGTTATCAGATTAATAATATCAGCAAAATCTGATTGTAATTTCAACTTAGAGATATAACTTCTCTATTGTTAACACTAATCTTTCAGCAAGCTATCGCTCCAACAAGACTTCCCTGTACATTTCTGCTGTTATCCTGTCGATCTTTTGCAAGATTCCTACTTCTTCTCTTTCGTTGCAGCACTTTAATAAGAACCTGATCTTCTACTTCTGCTGTTTTAAACAATTTTATATGAATATCTTTACCCAGGGAACTTCTTATCAGTGATTTATCAAAGCTTATTTTTTTCTTTTTGACGCTCAAGGGTTTATCACTCATATATTCAGCAATGGCCACATTCCATGCAGATCTAAAACCCAGTAAAGCGGCCTTAATGCTGTAAACTTGCTTCAGAGCTTCATCCGCAATAACCACACGTGCAAAAGAGACCGCATCTGAAAAGTTCTTCTGTTCACGTTTTTGCCTTTCCGAATAGACAACAGTACTCCTATCGGGAAATTTTGAAACGACTGTTTTCCCTGCAAACTGCCTGAATAATAGCTGACGGTTAATACTTCCGCTAAAACCTCTAAAAAGGGTCGATGTTTGAATAGCCATTTTCTTAAACTTTATGTTATTGAATTTAAGAAAAAATACTCTGTTTATCAAGAGTTTCAGAACGAATATAAATGAACCAGACATGTACCTTAAATACACTTAAAGTATACCTAAGATATGATTAAGGTATAGTGATTTTACGTTCAGATGCATTAAAATGGAGGTTTAGGCCAGGCTGATTGAAATTCGACACCCATTCCCTCTGTCGGGTAGGAAATTGGGAATTGGGAATTGGAATAGAATTGGAAACAGGGAATTGGAAACAGGGAATGGGACTAAATGCTACTCTATTTCCTATTCCCAATTTCCATTTCCTAACTCTACTCAAAGCCTCAACCACCTCTTCCTTACCGCAAGCTGTGCTTCGCTAATATTTGATCCAGCTGCTATTCTAAATCTATAGTTTGGATTTCTGATCAGTGTCAATTCAATCTGTCTGATCAACCCATCGCGACTAAATGAAATGCTAATTTTTTCACCGGGCTTCTTGCCTGAAATGAATTTTTCAACTTCTGATAATCTGGGATCCGAAACATTATTAATACGATTTCCATCTATAGAAAGGATTTCATCGTTTACATTTAAACCAGCTATCCATGCCGGACTCTGGCGAGTCACATTCGTTACTAAGATCTTGCCATCCTTCAGGGCGGTAAGGGCACCCAGATATGCATCATTTCCTTTAGCCGCATCATCAATCAGGGTAAATCCGGCATAGCCCAAATATTTATTATAATCTATTGTCTTTACCCCATTTACATAATCTCTGTAAATATCTTCAAAAGATTTTCCCGATACCTTTTCGAGCATCGCTTTGAACTCTGCATCTGTATATCCACGGTCCATTTTTGTATAATATTCATCATACATGGCCTTCATAACTTCATCCAATCCTGCCCTGGCCTGTGTAGCTTGAATAATTTCCAGATCCATAATCAAAGCAAGTAAAGCCCCCTTACTATAATAAGAAATAGTTGAATTAGGCGAGTTTTCATTTGGACGATACTGCTTGATCCAGGCATCCAGACTTGCATCGCTAACTGCCTCAACCCGATTCCCGGGTTGATTTTCAACAGTACTAATTGAATTCGCTAAACTCATCAGGTAACGCTCAGGGCTCTGCAAGCCAGCCCTTTTGGTATAGATATCCTGGTAATAAGCAGTAAAACCTTCTGCAATCCATAAACTTCGGGTATAATTCTCCTGTTCATAATTGAACGGTCCCAAAGCTACAGGACGTAATCGCTTTACATTCCAAAGGTGAAAGTATTCATGAGAAACAAGCGCCAGAAACCTCAAAAGTCCTGCTTCTGTATTATAGGCATTACGACTTGCCCCTAATACCGTTGAATTTAAATGCTCAAGTCCGCCGCCTCCCGAATTAAAATTATGAACAATAAAAACATAACGTTTGTTCGGATTAACACCAAATGTCTTTGTTTGCTCTTTGACAATCTTTGACATATCACGCTTAAGAATCTCCTTATCATAGTTTCCACCTCCGTACATTGCTACTTCATGCTTTACTCCCTCAGCATCGAATTCAAAAATATCCTGGTTTCCGATTTCGAATGGCGAATCATATAGCACATCAAAATCAGGGGCAAGAAAAGTGTTGGGTTTTGAACTAAGCTTTTCAAGTCCGGTTGATATTTTAGACCATGATTGATAAGGGTTGATTGTGATCTCGGATGCCGCTTTCAATTGACCATCTGGATACATAAAAATCCCGGTTGGGGATAAAAATGCATGTGATTCATCAACAAAGCTTGTCCTGACGGATATTTCGAAAGAATATACCCTGTAAGTCACTTTAAGTTTCCCGGAATTGGCTAAACTAATCCTCCATGTATTTTTATTGATCTTTTCAAAAGGCAATACTTTACCGCTTGAATCGAAGGCCCTAAAATCTTCCACATTTTTTGAAAATTCCCTGATCAAATAGGACCCCGGAGTCCAAACGGGCATTTTCAGATCAATATGACCAGCCTTTAGTTCCGAAATATTCATGACCACTTCTGCATAGTGTGCCTGAGGTTCTGTAAAAGAAATCTCAAAAGCTATTTTATTTTGGGCAATAAGCGAACTGGACATAAAGGCTATAAATATTAAAGAAATCCAAAATTTCATTTTGTTTTTAGAATTGTTACATCGCAAAAGTAAGTTTTCAGCTTAATTTAAAAGTATAAGGTATCAGATGTTCGGTAAAATAGTTGCTACATCAAACTAATTACAAACTATAAAAATAGATTTGTGTTAATAATATGCTTGAACCACTTGCTAACCCATTTATCGCTGTTTCAAAGAGGTACCTGAATGCTCTTTCGAAAATGGTTGCTCAGTTATCGATAGACAGGTATCATTATGTTCTGATTTTGATTGATTCTTATGATGAAGATCTGACTCAAAAAGCACTTGCTGAAATTTTACATATCGACAAATCGTATATGGCAACCATTTTAGATTACCTTGAAGAAAAAGGATATGTGCTTAGGGAAAAGAATCCTCTTGACCGCAGAGAACAGTTAATCAGATTAACAGCTTTGGCACAGACCGTTATTCCTGTCATAAAGGATGCAATAAAGGTTCTGAATGACAGGGCATTTCATAACATCAGTGAATCAAAAAAGCAGCTGTTTAATGAAGTATTGACCACTATTCAACAAAATTTAACGGACCTTTCATCCGATAATCAGGAAAAGACACATTCAATTTTTTAAATTATAACTAAATAATTACATGAACCCATCGTGATTATATTAAACCCTTTAGGGATATAATTATCCAATCACGATAATTCATCA
>CAZGWG010000204.1:0-7967 GCA_964529165.1 uncultured Sphingobacterium sp. | reverse complement strand
AAATTCCACAATCAGAATGGCGTTCTTCCCTAATAATCCAACCAGCATGATCAAACCCATTTGCGCATAAATGTCATTGGCAAGTCCCATCATTTTTAATAACACAAATGAACCAAATACACCTACCGGAAGTGATAGAATGACCGAAAGTGGAATAACAAAGCTTTCGTACTGAGCGGCAAGGACAAAATATACGAATATCAATACCACAAGAAATATATACAAGGCTTCATTCCCGCGGGCAGCTTCATCAAATGAAAGACCCTCCCAGGCAATATCATAACCCTGAGGCAAACTTTCTCTGGCAACTTCCTGTATTGTTTTAATCGCATCCCCACTGGTATAGCCCTTTGTAGGAACACCTTTAATGGATGAAGAATTATACAAGTTAAAACGGGTTATTTCATTTGGTCCCTGAGTCTTCTTCATCGTCATAAATGCAGAATAGGGTACCATTTCATCCCGATTGTTTTTAATAAACAGATTAAGAATGTCTGAAGGAAGCTTTCTATATTCAGGAGATGCCTGAGTATACACTTTAAAGAAATTACCAAACCTTGTAAAACCCTGTTCGTAGGTACTTCCAAATAAGATGTCGAGATTTTCCATCGCTTTACCTATCGAGACCCCTTTCTGCATCGCCAGTTCATTATCAATTATCAATTCATACTGAGGATAGTTCGCAGCGAAGAATGTAAACAGACCTGATAATTCTTTACGTTTTTGAAGAGCTAGCATGAACTCCTTGTTTACCCTGTCAAAATCCTGATAATCTACTGTTGTATTTTTATCCAGCAAACGAAGTGAAAAACCATCCGAAGAACCATAACCAGGAACAGCGGGAGGTTCGAAATACTCAATTACAGCTCCAAGGTCTTTTGTCTCTTCCTCTAATTCTTCGATAATCTCCTTCACGGATTGTTCACGTTCAGACCAATCTTTTAAATTGATAATACAGGTACCTGCATTAGAGCCCCTGCCTTCTGTCAGAATCTCATAACCTGCCAAGGAAGAAACCGATTGTATACCCGGTACCTCTTCAGCAATTTTCTGAAGCTTTCTTGCAACGTCATTGGTTCTTTCTAAGGTAGCACCCGGAGGCGTCTGAATGATCGCATAGATCATACCCTGATCTTCATTTGGTATAAATCCGGCAGGCAGGGTTTTATCTACCGCAAAAATTCCAAACCCAAAGGCAATGAGAATCCCATAAGTAACAAGTCGACGGTTGACAATAAGCCTTAACAATCCTGTATAACTACCAGTAACTTTCTCAAACTTGCCGTTAAACCAGTCTATAAACATGTTTACAGGTGTTCTTTTCTTCGGTCTGCCATAAGTATTTTTCAATATCATCGCACAAAGTACAGGTGTAAGTGTCAAGGCAACTACACCCGAAAGCACAATTGAACTGGCCATAGTTATTGAGAACTGGCGGTAAAAGATCCCTACAGGTCCGGACATGAATGCAACCGGAATAAATACCGCTGTCATCACCAGAGTAATCGCAATGATCGCCCCACTAATCTCACCAAGCACTTTTTTAACTGCATTGAAAGGCGATAAATGCTCATCATGCATCTTTGCATGTACCGCCTCTACCACTACAATCGCATTATCTACCACAATACCTATAGCTAATACCAATGCAAAAAGGGTGACTAGATTAATCGTTAAACCAAAAATCTGCATGAATAAGAATGCCCCAATCAAAGAAACCGGCACAGCCAAAATTGGAATAAGCGTAGAACGCCAGTCGCCGAGAAAGATAAATACTACAAGCGCAACCAGAATAAAAGCTTCCAACAAAGTATGAAGTACTTTGTCAATTGATGCATTAACGAATTTAGACACATCATAATTGATCTCGTATTGCATTCCCGGGGGGAAATCACCCTTAAGTTCATCTAGTTTTAATTTAACCTCTTCGATTACCTTGCTCGCATTACTCCCGAAATTTTGCTTCAAAACTATTGAAGCAGCCGGATAAGCATCCTTATTGGAATATATATCGAAAAATTCGCTCCCCAACTCCACTTCTGCAACATCCTTCAGCTTGAGGATTTCCCCTTCGGCACTGGCTCTGACAATGATGTTTTCATACTCTTCAGGCTTGTTAAACCGGCCTTTATATGTGAGTACATATTCCAGAGATTGTGCAGTTTTACCGGAACTCTGACCTAATCTGCCCGGCCGGCCAATGACACTCTGCTCATTAATCGCCTCCATCACTTCATCGGTAGAAATATTGTAAGCCCTCATGCGATCAGGCTTTAGCCATATACGCATCGCATATTGTCGGCTACCTAAAATCTGAGCCCTGCCCATACCCTTTATACGCTGCAGTTCTGGTAATACATGAATATTTGCATAATTGTATAAAAACTTCTCATCAGCATTCTTATCGGTACTATAAAGATTCACATACATCAGCATACTTGGCTGAATAGGACTGATAACAACCCCTTCTCTTTGTACTAATGGCGGCAGATTGTTCATCACCTGGTCAACCCTGGTTTTAACATTTACTACAGCAGCATTCGGATCTGTACCTGGTTCAAATATGATTTGTATGGTGGCCTCTCCGGCACTAGTGGCATCAGATATAATGTACTGCATACCCTGAACACCATTGATGGCCCTTTCCAGTGGAATGAGGGTGGATTTAACCAAAACATCAGCACTTGAACCGGGATAGGCTATGAAAACCATCACCCTCGGAGGGGCAATTTCTGGAAATTGTGATATGGGCCGCGTCTTTATAGCCAATATTCCCAGGAATATTATTGCAAGAGATATTACTATTGCAAGAACGGGTCTTTGAATAAATTTACTAAACATGATTTTGTTTCTTAGATTTTTGCTTTATTCAGCATGTAACTGACTTAACTCCGACATTGCTTTCTGTGGATTTACAAATTCGTATTGAATCTTTTCGTTGTTCTTGACCTTGCGTAAACCATCAAGCAGGATCTTGTCATTCGGGCTCAACCCCTCAGTTACGACATATAAATGCGCCATCTCTTCACCAACAGTAATTTGTCTCGATTTCACCACGCCTTTATCATCAATCACAAAAACATATTTCTTGTCAAGAATTTCGAATGTCGCCTTCTGAGGAATTATAAGTGCATTATTCAGAGAAATTGGCATCAGAATATTTCCTGTTTCTCCATGTCTTAAAATTCTTTTGGGATTTGCAAATGTTGCCCTGAATGGGATATTTCCTGTTTCATTATTAAAATCAGCTCCAATCGTTTCTACGATTCCGGAATTATCAAACATCTGTTTATTGGCCATTTGCAGCCTGACCTGAAGGGGATTATCAGATTTCGCCTTCTGAATAATATCTAAGTACTCTGTTTCAGGAACATTATAATAAACCCACATTTTACTGTTGTCAGAAAGTGTTGTCAGTAGTTCACCTTCGTCTATCATACTACCTAACTGAGTATGAAAGCGGTCCATAATACCATCAAAAGGAGCGCGAATCTCCGTAAAGTCTAAATGGGCCTGAGCTAAAGCTTGCTCTGCCTTTGCTTTGTCTAACTTTGCTTTGGCCAGTGCCAATTCATTTTTGGATACTATGTTACTATCTGCAAGATTTCTGGTGTTTTTATATTCTATTTCCGCAAAATTCACTTCAGCTTTTGCAATAAGCATTTCAGACTGGTAAATCACAGGCATAATCTGAAACATGAGTTGCCCTTTTTTCACAAATTGACCCTCATCAACATAAATCTTTTGCAAGTACCCCCTTTCCTGAGATCTGATTTCGATATGATTAACAGAATGAATCTGACTTACATACTCTTTGAAAATCAAAGTGTCTTTTTGAATCGGACTGGTCACCAAAAATTTAGTTTCCATTTCCTTTTTATGCTCCTGAGTTGTACAGCTTGTATAAATAAATAGTGATAGCAAACAATTGAGAATGAATATCCTCTTCATAATAGATTTAAGTTTATAGTTAAATAAGAAATACACTCAACATTATTTGTGAATGCAAAAAAGATCAGCTCTACAGAAAAACCTGTACAGCACTAGCAAGAAATTAATCTATTAATTAAAGAGGAAACTTTTCCAGGAATGGTAAAGTACAAACAAGGGAACCGCATGACGGCTTTGGATCAGATCCTGAATTGGTATATAAAGTAAGTCAAGATATGATTCAAGAAACTTATACCCTGAAAAATACACCCAGAAAAGCCGGCTTTCATCATCTTTCGAATCTTCCTTGATAAAATTGACCGTACCCGAATCGGCTGCCGGAAAATGATAGGAACTGAAAACTGTTTTTGAGGAAGATCTGGATAAATCTTTCGGAATACTGCTATTAGCTGATCGGGTATCTTCCGAAAACCCTGTAGGAACATAATAAGGTGCCAGGGTATAAAAAAGTGCAAATGCAGCAAGCAAAGCGTATTTCAGCAGTGCACCCAGCAGAATTTGACCCCGTTTATATTTTGTAACCTGATTAGACCCCTTAAACATTTCTGGCTGTGAAAATACAAACAGAATTCAACATCCAAAAATAAGATGTTGAATTTTAGGATAATGCACTCTTTTTTTTTACAAAACTGGTATATACCAATCAAAGAACTTTATTTATACTCACCAACGATTAGCGCTTAATCTTTTGAAATTGAAATTTCAGAATGAAGGTCAGAGCTGCAATAAACAATTAATCAAAAACCTCATTTTCTTTATATTCATGTATGAGTTTATGAAGCTTTTCATTTTTAAAAACCAACCTGACAAAAGATAACCCTCCTGTTCCGGGTTTGACATTCATCGAAAAAGAAAAAGCCCATTCATCATAGTTTACCATATCCGGGTCGAAAGGTTTTGACAAAGTCTTTTCAGGCAAAATGATCTGGTAGTCGCTGTATTCTTGTATTTGGTAAATAGCTAACAGTTTATCATAAATTCTGGTAACAGGATCATTGGTATGGATAGCAAATGCATCCGGCACATCCTGAGGCCATTTGGAAATCACTAAGGGCATCGCACCTCCTGCAGCAATTGAGCTTACTTTATCTCCGGAAAATTCGATAAGAGCACGATCAATACGGCCAGTCTTACTAATCAAAGTAACAGCGTTATAAAAATATAAATGATGCTGTATTTCCTCAGGCCTAGAAAAAGCTTGTCGGTAAACAATCGAGACCTGATTAAAGCCTTTTTCAGCACCTAATTGCTGAAGCTTCCCGAAAACATCGGCTGGTGTGCTTCCTATCCGGATACCCCATTTTTCTCCTTTGGTAATAGTTTCAGTGTAAGGTGGGGTATTATCCTTTTTGCAGGAGAACAACAATAAAGCCGAAATAATCAGCAGATACTTTTTTTTCATTATACATAAGTTAAGAATCAATATTAATGTAACGTAGTAGAGGATGAAAACGCTACAGCTAAATGCAGCTTTAGATTAAAAATCCAGGCTAATAGCACATTACCGTATTCTCTGAAAAAAGATCTTTTTCATATTATCTACACTTAAAATAAACGCCGGAATAATATCATTTGAAACCCTGAAAAAATTTCCTATGGTATTTATCAGAGCCCAGTGTAGTTCACAGTCATGTTTAGTTCAACTTTTGCGCAATCTGTGCAACCGGAATACTGTTTGCAAGTTTCACAATATCATCGCTGTAATTCTCTGTTTTAAGGGTGATCAGCGTAGAGCCCAACGGAATCTGAATATCATAAGTAAGCTTCTCATTATCTGATCCTTTCTGAATCAAAGCTTTATACCCATCGATTTTAACTATCGCTCTGTCACCGTTAGAACCTGTTCCAATCAATGGAATGGAAAGAATTGCATTGACAGAACCAATCAGGGGAGAGTTGCTGATAATTTCGAGAGTAGCAGATTTATCGGCCAACTGATACGTCCGATGAATAACCGCACCGGCAAAACCCGATCCGGCGCTGACCTGATCCTCTGCTGGTTTTGCTTCCAGATTCCCAAGTGTAGCAGGTAATATTTTCAATGTTTCTTTACCACCTATAATATCGAGCTCCAGCAACATTTGCTGCATCGCAAAGCGTGAATTTTCGAGATCCCCTGAACTATAAGACTGGCGGGCTTTCTGAACATTTGTACTGAAGTCTTGAGCATTTACAGAATAAACTGAAACAAGACCTATGAGTATTGATAATATTTTTTTCATCCGTTTATTTTTTGTTTTTCAATGGTGATGAAGAGATCATAATTTAAAAATCGTATTTCTGCGGGTGTTGACCAAAATCCTGATGGTCTCATTTGAATACGTTAAGAATGTCGAAATCCTGACGAATACGTACTCTTTAAGAATAATTTTTAATCTAATTATTTTTCACCCAGGGTCTTTCTGATTTCCTCTATATTAAATTCGTTTACCGCTGCAATCATATCCTGTTCGGAAGCAAAATTAATACCCTCAAAAGCCAGTAAGGAAGACTGTCCGAGTGGAATGCTAACTTTATATCCACTATCCGCATCATATTCGATAATAGCTTTATTCCCCTTTACCATAATCTGTTTCCATTCTTGTTGACCACCGGTACTTTGTCCATAGGCCCCTCCTACTAAAAACTGATTAACAGCCGAGAGCATAGAATTATTAGCAATGATGAACATAAATTGCTTTTTATCATTTTGGTAGGTCCTGTTAATATTTAAACCAGCCCAGCCCCAGCCCGAACTGCTAACCTCATCCTGATCGGCCTGTTTAGCAATTCCGGCTACAGTTTCAGGCAAGGATTTTAAGATCTTACTTCCGATCTCCATTTCAATGCCTAAAATCGCTTGTTGAACAGCATATCTGGCTGCACCATAATTCGATCCTTTGAATGCATCTTCGGCACTATTCAGATTCTCCTTAACATCCGGCGGAGTGGTTATCAGTCCACCGCCTTCTGTATTACTCATGCGGTTCCTGCTCCCTGCTCCCGCGCCTGACCGGTTAACTGAATTGTTATTTCCGTTATTAACCGTATTCTCAGAGCTATTGGTGTTATTACTATTGCCTTCACCAGTACCGATGAGCTTATCGGTCTTTTGTTCAATCTTTTTATCAATCACCTTTTCTGCAGCATTTGCTGCTTTTTCCTGAAGTTTTTTCAGAAACTGTGCATTGGCAGAAGACTGATAGATAATTAATACTCCGAAACAAATGAGTGCTTTTTTCATAATAGATTTTTTCGAAATGATCGGCTAAAATTATGAATTTATATACAAAACTGAAATTCCACTTATTACCATTCCCCATAGAGCCAGCCGAATCATTATTCAGGTACAGAAATTGGGTAAACAAAATACCCCTGGAGTTTAGAATTCCCGAATCCAAAACACTTTCAAAGACTATATGAAAGTGTACCTAAGTGTTCTGGAAGTGCGGATAAATGATCAGTTAAAAATACTAAGTAAACGCGTACTAAACGCATACTAAACCCTAAGTAAACGCTAGTCCATCAGGGTTTTCTAAGTGTTTACTTAGTGTATATTAAATGTTTAATTTGAATTTTTCAGAAATTCTTCCTATATTCAATAATGACATAAACCATAGCCTTATGGCAAGATTGATCAATGGCATCAACGGACCCTTCATAGGAAAGGCAGGATCCGTAATTGGTTATACCGTGAATGGAGTAGGGTATATAAAGGGACTTTATAAAAAAAGGACCAAAAAACCCAGGGAAGGAGAGATCCTTAACCGCAAAAAATTTGCAGCTGCACATGCCTGGCTCCTGCCTATCAAGGATTTCGTAAAGGTAGGATTCAAGGGTTATAATGAACGATTTCAGGGTTTTGCAGCAGCCAAATCATGGCTCCTGAAGAATTGCATGCAGGTAATTGATGGGGAAATCCGGATTGATCCGGCGCTTGTAAAAATTAGTTCCGGGGATTTACCTCTTCCAGAAAATATGCAATGCAGCGTGCAGGAACCGAACACCTTAAGGATTAGCTGGACCCCGAAAAGGGA
>CAZGWG010000203.1:0-7978 GCA_964529165.1 uncultured Sphingobacterium sp. | reverse complement strand
CTTTTCTTCATTAGTAACATCGAATATCATCGAGTTAAACACAATTGCTTTATCAGGTAAAACATAAGGTGTCCCAAAGCCTTCATGCCATCGAACACTACCATCTGGCAGAATATTTCTCCAGCGGCTATGCCACTGACTCATAGTCTTTATCGATTTTTGAATATCTGCTATTACCCGATCAAAGTCTCCCCCCGCTTTAATTTGATTCCAGATCAGATTATTATCCTGATAACATTCGGCTTGTGTCAGCATCCAGATTTTTTCACACGCTTTGCTTACTGTTTGAAGTGCATCCCTGCCATCCGGATAAATCATATATTGAAACACGACTCCAGGTAAGTCATCCGTTATGTACTTAAGTTTTGCTTCCGTTTCTTTAAATTGACTGATATCCTGAAAACTTCCATACAGACGAATACATTTGCCCTCAATATATTCAGCATAACCAATAGCATGAATCCAGCGCTCTTTCTTTTTGGCTGTAATAATGGCAGCTTCATAATTGAACGACTTGCCTTCTGTAATGCATGAATTGATATTTTGCCGGACCATTTCCCTAAAGTCCTGACGATAAAACATGATTGTACTTTCCAGATCAGGAACAAATGTCGCAGGGGTAGTTTCATGAATACTATGAATCATATCCGACCAAAACAACTTATTTTCGATCATATCAATCTCCCAACTGCCTATTCTGGCAAGTGACGAGGCTTGTTGGTTCAATTCACTTAGTTTTCTTTCCTGACTTATATTCTTGGCTGAAGCATAAATCACTCCTTCTTTCAATTCAGCATTACCTGTCCAGCTCAACCATATAATTTCACCCTTTTTACTAATTAATCGATTTTCAAATTTAAAGGAGGTATTGCCCTCCAGCATCTTCTCTATTTCCCTGATCGAAATATCTCTATCCTCCGGGTGAACTAATTCATTAAAGTCACGAAATAAAATATCCTCTTCAGCATAGCCAAGAAGCTGACATCCTGCCTTGTTCATTTTGAGAAACCTTCCCTTAAAATCTACCAGGCAAACAATATCCGGAATGGTTTCAAATAAATGGTTAAGATTAGTTTCAAGCGATTTTCTATTAATCTCCGAGCCTATAAATTGTTCCAGCCTAGGTAAAATCTTAAGGTATCGGTTCAACTGATCAATCCCCTTGCGAGATCCGAAAATCAATACTCCTACCAGACTATCCTTGAACAGGAGGGGCAAACCTATAATAGAAGATATTCCAGCTTTCTGAGCAGCCTGTCTCCGAACAAAGGTTTCTGTTCCTTCATCAGCACTCCAGGTCATAATCTGCCGGGTTTCCCATACCAGTCCTGGCATCCCCTCTCCATATAGAAAATACTTGAATTGTTTAGTCAAACGATAAAACTCGGTTGCTTCGGCAGAATAATCGCTGTAACTGATTAATTTTATGCGGGTACTTTCAAAATCAGGAATCCATACTTCTACAAAATCGAACTCTCCAAAGTCAGCAAAAGCTTTACATAGTTTTTGGGTAGCATTAACCAAACCCTTTTCTTCATTAAATATCCTGCTGATCTGACTCAATAAATTCTGCTCCAGTTCACGGCTCTTTTTCTTCGTTACATCACGTTCAATAGCAATCCAGTGTGTGTACCATCCCTTTTCATTTGCCACCGGACTTACAGTAAAATTTATCCAAAACTCCTCACCTGATTTTTTATAATTTATAGTACTGATTTCGCAGGTTTCCCAGTTATCCAAAGCCTTTGAAAGCCGTTTCAGTTCCTTGAAATCTGACTTCGGTCCCTGCAGAATTTTTGGAGATTGACCAACTACTTCATCAGGTCTGTAACCTGTCATCCTGCAAAAAGCTTCATTCACATATACAATCCGATGCTTTAAACCTTCCACAGGTTCTGCTTCGGTAATCAATACGGCATCATTAGTGTTTGTAATCACACTTTCAAGAAGCTTAAGCCTTTGTTCTTCTGTCTTCTGTACCGTTATATCCTGTACTGTACCTTCAATAGCAACTATATTTCCCGATCCATCCCGTTCCATTCGACCTATTTCATGGACCCACTTGACAGATTGATCCGCTAATACAATCCGATGCACAAAATCTAAATTCCGTATTCCAGAGTATAATAATTTCTGCTTCAGTTCAAAATCTTCACGGTCATCCGGATGAATGGTTGAAAAGAAGTAATCAAAACTAAGCTGTAACTCATCCTTTTCCTTTTCCCATATCCGGTACACTTCATCAGACCAGATTAAATCACCGGTTTCCATTTCAAACCGCCAGTAACCCAATTGTGCGATGCTGGAAGCAGCCTGAAGACGTTTCTCTGATTTCTTTAACTCTTCCCATTGGCGATCTTTCTCAGTTACATCAATACAAACCACCATGATGGCATCATGCCCCTTAAACTTGACCTTATGGCCATGCACATCAACCCGAATTTTCTCCTTGTTCTTTTTTAGATGGCTAAACTTTCCAAAATAGAAATTACTCTTAGATTCCTTTACCTTCAGATGAATCTCAGGTGTTTTAGGAATATCATAATCCAGATTCAAATCTTTGATCGTCATACTCAAAAATTCTTTTCTGCTGTAACCATAATGCCTGATAGCAGCATTATTTACATCTAAAATCTCATAGGTACTTATATCATAAACCCATTTTGGAATCGGACTGTATATAAATAGATTATTGTAATTCGATGTGTCTCTTCCCATTACGGCACAATTAAAGTGTAATTACTTTACTTTTCTATTTTAAAACAAAGGGCTATGAAAATATGAATTAAAATAACATTAATAAGTGATAGTATTACTACTATTTAGAGTTAAAAACTATCCAAACTCATGAGCACAAAAAAATAAATAGAATTCTTCTAACAGCTCCATTTTCAAGTTTGAAAAGTCGTTTAAAATGCTGATAATTGTACCCGGAGAAAGCATTCTATGAATCTTTCCAAACATGGGGGATTAGCTCATTTGGCTAGAGCGCTTCGCTGGCAGTGAAGAGGTGATCGGTTCGAATCCGATATTCTCCACAACTAGGGTTTCAGATACTTCTGAAGCCCTTTTTCATGAAACTGTGACGCAAAGTGTGACGCAGAGTCGCAATTCTAGCTCAAAAATCCCTTTCACAACTCCATTCATCAACACAGGTAAGCAACCTCTTCGCATACCCAGAGGATCGAATAAATTAACGGAACTTGCAAAGAATAAGTGGTATGTGGAATTCTATTTTCATGACGATGATAATGGAAAAATGGTGCGGGTTAGACTTTCAAAGCAACTTAACCGTATAAAAGAATATCAAGAAAAACTTGATGCATTCACCGAACTGCTTACTAGTTGCACTGAAAATCTTAATGGAGGATGGAATCCAATAGCAGACGAGAAAGGTCCAACAATTGATCATGTTGATATCCAGGATAAGCTCTACTTGAGTGAAGCAATACAGAAATTCCTAAAATACCATGAGAGTAAAGGCAATCGACCAAAAACAATAGGTTCATATAAAAGCAAACTCAAATTATTTCTAAATCACCTTGGTGATATCGATGTAAGGAGAATTAATGATTTCTATGTAACGGATTTCTTGAATACCAGTGAAACTGCACGGCGATGGACTGGAGTCACCTATAACTTTGCAAGAATTACCCTGAACAATTTGTTTGTCTATTTAAAGAGATACAAGTATGTTGATACGAATCCAGCTACAGGTTTAGAGAGCAGGAAAGAAATAAAAACAGAGTTGCATCAGGTCTTCTCAGATGAAGATTTTACGAAGATCATGGCTTGGTTGAGACAAAACGACCCTTATACACTTCTCTTTGTTAAAACTATTTACTACACATGCATACGGCCTAAGGAGCTGAGGCAAACGAAATTAAAACACATTAATATGGAGTACGACCGCATTGTTATACCTGCAACTATCTCCAAGAATAAAAAAGCTATACCTGTCCAGATTGACAAAACACTAAAGACGGAATTTCTTAATATTGGGATTAAAGATTGGACAACAATTTCGTTCTCATAGGTATTGGCGTAACGCAAATCAATACCATTATCTCGTCCGCTTTTAAAATTCTGCAACGAAATACCAAATTCGAATTCGAGTAAATCTTTACATAGCAACTCAAAATCCTTATCGTTTAATACATCTAGGCGATACTCCATAAGTGAACTTTACTCCAATGTAATTATTTTGAATGAGTTACAATAAGTTTCGTTGTACATAATTAGAAGTTTCGATATACCAACCCTCAGCCCACCCTCAATTGCGGCCTACTGAGGGATAAGCTGAGTTTTGGTCTAAAGTATTGAGGTTTTCTAACTAATTTTGTTTCTAACATATGATCCAAGATCATATCAATTCAAGGGTTTAAATTCAATAATATGAGCAAAACGATACTTATAACTGGTAGTAGCAGAGGTATTGGCGCAGCAACGGCTGTGCTGGCCGGAGAACAGGGTTATCAGGTCTGTGTGAACTACCTCAATAATAAAGATGCAGCTATGCAAGTGGTAAAAAGAATTAAGGAGAAGGGTGGTACTGCAATATGCTATCAAGCTGACGTTTCTTCAGCAACAGAAGTGAACTCGCTTTTTAATCAAATAGATAAAGATTTTGGCCCGATCACACATCTGGTGAACAATTCCGGGATTTTAGAAACGCAGTCCAGGGTAGTTGACATGGACGTAGAAAGGCTGTACAGGGTGTTTAATAGTAATATCGTTAGTTGCTTTCTGTGTTCAAAGGAAGCCATAAAGCGGATGTCAACAAGAAGTAGTGGCACAGGTGGCTCAATTGTAAACGTGTCTTCTGTAGCCTCGAGAACAGGTTCACCCAGCGAGTATGTTGACTATGCAGCTTCAAAAGGTGCGATTGACACCTTTACCTTAGGTCTTTCAAAAGAGGTCGCTGAAGAAGGCATAAGAGTAAATGCTGTAAGACCAGGCTTTATATATACTGATATTCATGCAAGTGGTGGTGAAGCTAACAGAGTGGAGAGGATAAAAAGCTCAATCCCATTAAAAAGAGGTGGTCAGCCGGAAGAAGTGGCGAATGCTATTCTATGGTTGCTCTCTGAAGAATCTTCTTTTTCTACGGGAACGTTTATTGATGTTACCGGTGGCAGGTAATTCATCCCAATCCATTCCCATCCTCTCTTTAGTGGCTTACAGGGAGAATGTGATGGATTGGTCTGAAGTGTTGAGGAGTAATAAGGAGATCGATCGAAAAACTGAATATCATCGAATGTGGGAATTTGATACCAAAGAACCAATCGAATATAATATTTTACCTCCTATACTATTATCAAGTCTATTCCACTGGAAGAATTATTGACTGAATCCACGATTAATCTTTAAAGCATATAAATCGTCTTGCAATGTCAATAAATCAGTTCCGGGTAACCGCTATGAAAAGTATAGCCAGCGTATTCACGCTGACTATATCATTAATGCTATCCAAATCGAGATACTTTAATAATTTGCTTGGTCTTTAATGTGTCTTCAAACAGCCATTCAACCATTGTTCCTTCAGCATAGCCAACCAATGCAACACCTACTGGTGAGAGTATTGATAGTGTCCCACGTTTTCTACGAGCTTTTCCAGGAGCTACAAATTTATATTCTGTTAGATCATTTGTGTCCATATCTTTTACTAAAACTGTAGTATTTATCGTAACGACATTCTGAGGAAGGTCTTTTCTTAGAACCTGGATTGCTTTTCTTAGTTGTATTTCAAGTGCTGACTCATTCACTAGACTGAGCTTTCTTCTTCTAATATGATCCTTTAGCAGATCGTATATACCCGTAGTAAGTAAAACACGAGTTTCATTAATTTTTATAGGAGTACTTAACATGATTTCTCTTTTTAAATTTGTAAAATAGACTTATCCCTTGCTTGATCCGCACTTGATTGTACCACCTTTTTGCCAAAGCTGATACAATGAGAGATAGAAAAACTAAATGCGGATTTACCAAAATTATGGCAAGCAATATTGATATTAAGTCAATAGCAATAAGGAGCACAAATGCCGCCCGTAATAAGCTCATAACATAATATTTAATAAAATAAAAGAATGGAGAACGAATCCCTACCTATAAAAGGCAGGGTTTATGATATGAAGTCCTTACTACTCTTTAAAAAAGAGTCTCCCAGGCTATATTGATGAGAAAGAAATCGACCAAACATGAACTTAGCTGTATGTAGCTTCTGTTTAATTTTGTTCTCTAATAAAGTGTTTGGTCGGGTATTCATGATTAGGCAAATATACTGAAAATATATAGAATAAGGCCATATTACAATGCTTCTAACGGCTTTTCGAAGAAGCACAACCGAGTATGAGTGTCAAAACTTGTTCAAACAGTATATACTTATACCACTGTCTAAAAATGTACAAGAGACACAGTATGCTCAGAGAGATCTGGGACCTTTTTGATTTAACAGTTGTTTTATAAGCCAGACTGGAGTGCTGATTTCCGCATCAGAATACTTCAGCATAGAGCGAATAATGACCAAAAATTATCAAACAAGGACTTCCCTTCAGATGGACCGGACAAATGATCTTTCATTCGATTGCTGAATGGCAGGGTGATCAACAGATTGATTTGTCAATTAATTAGGATGTCTGATTGATTATTGACATATTTATTCACCGAAGTCTGGCGAAGGAACTGGCTTTCATTGAACAAGTATTTCAGAATAGCGACTGAAACCGGGAGAATAAATCATGAGTAATCACGCAGACCGAACCCAGGATACCCGGAGCCAATCGGTTTCGAACAGTGAGCATCTGATGCAGAAGAGCAGTGAACCTTCAGTGCAATTCGTGGATAAGCGCCCCATAGCCCTTGCCCAGCAGAAACTTCAGGAAATGGCCAATAATAGTCCGCAGGTAAACCAAATGAAAGCTGTGCAGGAAATGGCCAGTAACAGTCCCCAGGCTATGCAACTGAAAAGTATACAGGAAACCGCATCCGGGAGGCGGCCGCCAATTCAAATGGCAGGCGGCAATTGGGGTAAACTTCAGGGCAGAGTTGTAGGCGCAAAAGAAAAAATAGCCGAACAATTAAATCAGGCCGGCACAGATGAGTCTATTCAGGATGAGGCTGCAAGTGAAACTTTCAGAAAAAGGCTTACAGGTGGTGATTGGGAGGATAGCAATAGTTACGAAGTTGTCCCTGAAAACGGGAAATTAGTAAAGAAACCGAAACTTGATGAGCGGGGGCAGAAAGTACAGAGCAGGCACCAGCTTTCAGAAGAAGAAAGAGCCGGACTCAAAAAATACAAGGGTACAGCGGGACTTTCTGAGACTTACCAGGAAATGGCAAGGCAACATCTGAAAAAATTCGAAAAAAGCCATGCTTTTATTTCTGAATGGGCCTTCGGAAATATTCTGAACGTTTGGAAGGCATGGGGTGCTGATGCTAATTTTGTGTCACCATTAGCTGAAGCGGAGTCAATTTTCAAACAAGCTGTTGATGGTGAAGGGATAGCAACTCTGGAAAAAATACTGGGCATTGGCGCTGGTGCCTGGTCCAATAAAGGTCAAACATCAACCATTTATCGGTTTATTGTCAATGATCCCGACAAATTTAATCTCCGGCTGCCTTCGGGTGCAGAAAATCAGGCCTACCAGGAGGAATGGCTCTCGGGCGGAAAAACACTTGGGGGTGGATCTGAAGCCGTTATTAAGAATATGAATCTGGACGACCTGCGCAACAGTGTGAGCTCTGGTGCAATTGAGATACATAAGATTACTTTCCAGGGCAAAGGAAGTGCTGAACAAACTCAGATTTCTAGTATATAATTGCTTTTTTGCCAACTATAGACCCTAATGGTTAACATCAATAAATCCTAAATGTATCCTGTGACTGCACTGCCTTCTTAACCCCATATTTTAATCTATTTTAACATGAGTTCGACATAAAATCTTGGCGAAGTACTGTTTTCTATCTTGTTTTAGAAAGC
>CAZGWG010000202.1:0-8008 GCA_964529165.1 uncultured Sphingobacterium sp. | reverse complement strand
CAGGACCAGTAGCCTGTTTTGGGACCTTGATAATGGTTTACAGCAGATTGAAGATGATTACCGGATTCTCCTCGTTGAAACCAATGGACAACCTACGCTAAGTGATGGCAATACACCCGACATAAAGACATTGGATTATGGTTATTGGGCTGCTGAGGTAATTAGGTATTTTACTTCCGGAAAGGTGAGTGTTGCGGGTGCATCTTTCGGCGGATTAGTTTGCCTGAAGCTGGCAATGGCAGCCCCTGAAATGATAGATCAACTATTTCTCCTTAATCCAGGTTGTTTTCAAGCCTTCTCACTGTCTCTGAAAAATCTGTATTATAATCTTCTGCCTATTTTGCGACCCTCGGTAAAAAATGTTAAACGGTTTTTGGATAAAGCAGTATTCTGTCCGCCTGTACATTATTTATCGGAGGAGCGGATGCAGCTGATCATTGATTACGAGGTTTTTGCATTGACCCGATATGTGGATAAGGCTCAAAAACCTTATGCAATGAAAGAGGAAGAACTAGATAAGGTTGAAGCAGCTGTTCACCTGATTGTGGGCGAGAAGGATTTATTATTCCCCTATTTGCAAACTGTACAAACTGCTGAACGGGGTTTGAGGAATTTGAAACAGGTGAAAGTTCTGCCAGATACAGGACATGGGATTGAAACGATGCGGGAAGCAACGGTTCTTTTAAGTCTTAAAGTTCTTAACGAGTCGGAGGACTGTCAGTCCTAGTTCAGACAACAGCCCTGGCGGGATATTAAACTGTACAATAGCGAATCACTGTTGTACTGTAAGATCATTTTGGTAATCGTTGAAAAACAGTACAAGACTATCCACACAGTTGAAAGGATGATCCTTTGAATAAACTCTAAATGTAAAGTGGTCGTTCTAATCTGCATAGATATTTCCAAATCTTGCAGAATAGGTAAAAGCATGCTGTTCACTGTGACTTTGTTGATACCTTGTTGATACCTTGTTGATACCTTGTTGGGCTCTCATTGGGCTGGCGTAGCCAAAAACGCATTTTATCCCAAAAAAAGCCCAGCAAGGTACCAAGAAAACCTCTTTTTTAGACTATTTTTCGTTTTGGTATAAAAACCGTCCTGAAATGCATGTAGCTATTTATCTGAATAATTTAAAGCAAGGTGATTTAACACTCAGGATGCTTCATGTAAACTCTGCGAACTGTATGGAACTTCTAGCTTGAAGATTCTCATCTAATAATTCGGGGAAGTGGTACACATAAACTACTGAGAGGTGTGCTTAGCAGTTCTCTATTATGGCCTTTCCACTATGTAATTCAGTTCAATTACTCCGGAAGTAAATTGTCGGGTAGTTAGTAGTTTCAGTTTGGTTTTGTCTTTGATATCCTTGAACAATGGAATACCTTGTCCAAGAATAACAGGATTGACAAAAAGCCAGTAACCATCAATCAGGTTCTGTTGGATAAGTGTATATGTGGCGGCCGGCCTGCCAAAAAGCAGAATGTCTTCACTTCCGTTCGCTTCTGCTGCGTGACGGGAGCGTTTTATTTCATTGATTCTGTCCGAAAGATTGTCGCTGATAATGGTAGTATTAGGCAAGTCTGTGTCTTTTATTGTTTTTGATAGCACAACTTTGTGAACTTGCTTATACCATTTTGAATGTTCAATGTCGTGTTTACTGGCCTCCGGCTTGTCACCCGCTGTAGGCCAGTAATTTTCCATCATCTGATAAGTTACCCTTCCATAGAGCGCAGTATCACCTTTACTTATCCGCTTTCCTACATGCTCAAAAATTTCCTGATCAACTTTTACCCAATCGAGTTCTCCGTTTAGTCCTGCAACAAAACCGTCAAGCGATATGTGCATAAATGAAATTATTTTTCTCATACTTTTCTGTTTTTTCGATACCTAATCATTACTAGTGTTAAATTAAGTGTAATTGGTCAATGGTTTTTGCTATGGGCTTTGAGCCATCAAATTTGAGTAATATTCAATATTAGTGATATGCAGAGCTGATTGCTCAAAGCCATCAACATCATTTCGTTGTTAACATCACACTAGCCCTGTTTTTGAGGTAATTTTCAAGTCGGTTTAAAGTCTGCTTGCCACCTTCAATCGCATTTACTTTTCTGTTTAATTCATCAATAATTGCTTTCGACTTAAATACTGATTTCATTGTTAATACTGTTTTTCCTTCAAGCTCTTCAAAAAGAACAGTAACTGTGAAGTTATAATCCTCGCTTTTTTCACCTGTATGTTTATAGGACAAAAGGGAGGGCTTGTTCACTTCTACATATTCAATTTTATTAGCCCAGTCCTGTCCCATGCCATGCATGACAAAATCCCAAACATTACCAGGTGCTACAGTCATTGACTTGGTGGTTAGCGAAAAACCGTTTGGACCCCACCATTCTTTTAGATGCTCAGGATTGGTCCATACTTCCCAAACCAATTCTCTGGGAGCATCGAGAATTCTGGTATGTATGAGTACATTGTCTTCTTGTTTAAATGAATTGTATTTTTCCATTCTTTTATTTCTTCTTATGCTGAATTTTAGCCAGATAATCCTCTAATGAGTCAAGCTTATTGTCCCAGAATTGTTGATATTGATTTACCCAATCAGACACTTCTTTCATCTTAAGAGGATTAAAGTGATAGTATATTTCACGCCCCCTTTGCTCTTGTTTTACAAGCTGACATTCTGTTAAAATCTGAATATGCTTCGAAATGGTTTGCCTTGAAGAATCAAAGTTTTCTGCAATTGCCCCTGGGGTCATTGCATGAAATGCCAGCAAGCCCAATATTGCTCTGCGTGTCGGGTCGGCTATTGCTTGAAATATATCTCTGCGTGCTTCCATTTTATGCAGTTGTTTGACTGCAAATATAATGCAGGCATTTGACTGCGCAAAATTTATTTTTATATAGCACTGATCGGCTTTAAATCAGTATGGGTAATCGCTTGAAACTGAAGAACAGCCATTAAACTCATCGGATGACTCTAAGTCATCCGGTGAGTTTAACAATTAATGTTGTGCTTAAAAAGCAATTTTTGTAATCGCAGGGAACTCTCCAGACAATTGAGATATTATCCCCTCTGATCGGTGTTACTTAAGTATTATTCCCATGGTCGGTGTTAACACCGACCAGAGGAATAATACAGCAATCGATGTTAACGATCCGCTTTAATTGGGAATGTTATTGGAAAATTCGTAGCTGATCCGTTCAACTCAGTGTAGACTTTACCTCAAGCCTCCCCCTTCATCATCTTCTTCGATCCCAGTAAAGCCAGAAGCGTAAGACCGGCAGCAATGGTCAGGTAATAGCCCACATAGGCAAGTCCGTAATTCATTGCCAGGGTGGTGGCTAAATAAGGGGTCAGGGATGCACCTAAAATCCCGGCAAGGGTAAAGGCAAGTGAAGCCCCTGTATAGCGTACCGCGGCAGGGAAGATTCCTGCCAGCGCAGTGCCTATGGGTCCGTAGCTAAGGCCCATCAGGAACATGCCCAGCGAGAGGAATATGCCGGTCAGGATTGTATTGCCGGCGATAAATAGGTAGGCGAAGAAAAGTCCGAACAACATAATCCCTATAGTGGCTGCAATAAGCATTCTGTTACGGCCATATTGATCAGCCAGCAGGGCAGATAAGGGGATACCTAATGCGAAGAACAGCATGGAGATCATTTGCAGGATCAGGAAATCACTTTTAGAATAATTAAGTGTTGCGGTACCCCAGCTTAGTGTAAAAACAGTCATTAAATAAAAGAGCAGGAAGGTAGTGATTGTGGCCAGGGTACCTAAGGTAATGGCTTTGGTATGTTTTACAAAAACATCTGCAACCGGCATTTTTGAGCGCTGATTATTGTCGATTATCTTCATAAAATCAGGCGTTTCGGCAATTTTTAATCGCACATATAAACCTACAAATACGAGAAGTGCGCTAGCTATGAAGGGGATACGCCAGCCGTAGTTGATAAAGTCGCTTTCATTCATGGTTCTGCTCAGAATAAAAAAGGAGCCGGTAGATAACAGGAAGCCTATCGGTGCACCTAACTGCGGAAACATGCCGTACCAGGCTTTTTTGTGAGGAGGAGCATTTTCTGTTGCAAGCAGTACCGCGCCTCCCCATTCACCACCCAGGCCTAAGCCCTGCCCGAAACGAAACACTGCCAGTAATATCGGGGCTGCAATACCAATAGAGGCGTAGCCCGGCAAGAGTCCTATGGCGACAGTTGATGGTCCCATCGTCATTAAAGCCGCAACGAGTGTCGCTTTACGCCCTTTGCGGTCGCCGAAATGCCCGAACAGTGCAGCACCCAATGGCCTTGCAAAAAAAGCCAGTGCAAATGTAGCCAGCGATTCCAGAGTAGCTAAAGCGGGATCAGAAGCCGAGAAAAATAACTTTGGAAATACCAGTACTGCGGCAGTGGCATAAATGTAAAAATCAAAAAACTCAATAGTGGTTCCGATGAGGCTAGCGGCAAGTATGCGGCTTACCGGATTTGCAGGGGGAGCTTGCTGGGTCATAGAGTCAAACATAGGAAATTTGGGTTTATTTTTTCTGCCTACTGCCGGGGATAGGTTAATAATTTTTTAACCTGATACCTCATACCCCCTCCTCTCTTGTAAGTATTCTGCGACAATCAGACTCTGTTTTAATCTTTATCAAATCGCTTTCTATCTTTAAATAAAATGAATGTCCTGCATTCTGAGAATTTATATGGTCAATTCTAAAAGAATCTGTTTGCTTTATATGGCTTTTTTTTGCCTGAGCAGTGTTTATGCACAAGTGGGCAGGGAAGTAAGCGGAATAGTAAAGGATACAACAGGTACTGCTGTGATTGGAGCAAGGGTAATATTAAGGCCGCTGAATGATTTGACGGATTCCCTGCTAACCCGTACTAACACGGAAGGAATTTTTAGTTTCAAAGACGTAAAGGCATCCTCATTTACACTCGCGATAAGCAGTCTGGGTTACAGGCCGGTGCTTGTGCGTTCGCTCAATGCAGAGGGCAATAGTCCTGTTAAGTTGGATAAACCAATCGTTATGCTTACCGATGCAATCGCGCTGAACCAGGTAGTAGTGAAAGGAGAGATGGGATTGGTTATTAAGCAGGATACAATAGAATATACGGCTGCCGACTTTAAGTTAAAGGAAAACGCTGTCGCAGAGGATCTGTTAAAGCGGCTTGACGGTGTGGAAGTAGACCGCAGCGGGAATGTAACATCCCAGGGTAAATCTGTAACCAGAGTGCAGGTTAATGGTAAAGACTTCTTTGGTGGTGACCTGAAAACAGCCACAAAGAACATCCCCGCAAAGGCAATTGATAAGCTGCAGGTGATACAAGATTATGGAGATCAGGCGAAGTTTACTGGGGTAAGGGACGGGGAACCGGAAACAATCATCAATATTACCACTAAACCCGGAAGTAAGGGGATAATCGCCAATGCGACTGCTGGTGGCGGGAATGTGGAACGTTATCAGTTTTCGGCTTTCGGAAATCATATTCAGGCTGAGCGAAATATAGGGTTCTCTGGCAATCTGAATAATAATGGCAGTCAGGTTGGTGGTTTTGGTTTCGGAGGACGTGGGCCCAGTACGGTTACCGCTGTTAATGCATCCGGCGGCAGTGGTAATTTTGGTGCCGGGACAGGGAGTGCTGAGTCGGGCGGAAGTGCCGGAATTACTACTTTAGGCTCTTTTGGTTTAACTTATAACAACCGGTGGAGCAAGAAGCTGGTCGTTACTGGCGGATATTTCTTCAACAATACCGATAATAATACCCTCAGTAATATATTCAGTCAGAATGTAAGTTCCAGAGGAGAACTCTTTGGAACTAGCCATTCAGATCGCAATACACATAATCATGCACATAATCTGAATGCCCGCATTGAGTACAGTATAACGGCAAGGGATATGCTGATTATTTCTCCCTCTGTGGGATTTACAACCACTTCCGGTGATCTGTTAAGGTCGGCTTTCCAAACCGGGGTCATCAGGCAGGATCAGCTAAGCAACAGCAGCAATAAATTTTATGCCCCGAGCATTGGGGGAAATATTCTATACACTCATCGATCTAAAAAAGCCGGACGTAATTATTCTTTCAATGCCGGTGCGAGAAGTAATGTGGTGGATATTGATGATAATAACCTGAATGATATCCGTTATTATAATGCACTTACCGGTGCCGTTGAAAAGGATTCGATCGACCACCGGCTTAATGCTATAGATAACCGGACTTTTCTGACTGCTGTACGTTTTATTTATACCGAGCCCCTCAGTAAAACCGGCAGCCTGCAGTTCAGTTATAACATGAATTATAATCGCTACGATAATAGCCGGATCGCCAGCCTGGCAAATCCTGCTGGAATGATTACGAAGATAGATTCCCTGAGTAATCTTTATGATTATAGTTTCAATTCGCAGCAGTTGGGTATAAACTATAGCTTTAAGGGTAGTGCTGATGAATTTGCTCTGGGCTTTACCGCGAACCCTGCCTGGTTAGCTGGAAGCTCTGCGACACTCAGCACAACAAGCAAGCGTTCCAATTTCTATCTGGCACCTATCTTACGCTATACCCACCGGTTTTCACGTAGCCGGAATATTCAGCTTAATTATATGAACCGCGCCAGTGAGCCTACTTTTTTCCAGTTACAGCCGGTGCGCGATTTGTCTGACCCGCAGCGGCAGTTACTAGGTAATTCCAGCCTGAACAGTTCATTCAGCCATACCCTGAATGCGAATTACAATAGTTCAAATGTTGAAAAACGGACATCTTTCTTATTCAGGCTGCAGGCTTCGGCGGTTGATAACAGGGTGGTGACCAATACCCTATTGATTCCGGATGCCTACGATAGTTTTAAACGGGAGATCCGGTATCAGAATGCAGATGGCACCTATTCCTATAGCGGCAATTATAACTGGCAAAAAGCCTTTGCAGACAGGCAATACACGCTGCGATTGAGCGGTAGTGCGGGGTATAACCGTAATGTTTCTTTTGCGGATAATATCAGAAACTTCTCCGGAGAATCGACTTTCAGGCAGGGGCTGGGACTGCAGATTAATCCCGGGGAATGGCTGGAGTTTAGTCCTAATTTCTATTACCGCTATTCCAGGATAAATTATACCCTGCCGGCTAATACAGATATTACGATTCATACTTATACTTTGGATGCCGATGCCAATGTGTTTTTCCTGTCGGACAGGTCGCTGATCTGGCGCTTCACGGCTATTAAGAATTTTAACAGGGGATATGCTGCAGCACTCAATTTGAATCCTTTAATATTCAATACCTCGATGGAGAAGGCCTTCATGAAAGACCGGTCTGCGACTTTAAAACTGACCGCTTTTGATCTGTTTAATCAGTCTAATAATATTTTCAGGAATATTACCGATAATGGTTTTGCTGATATCAGAACAAACCGCCTGACCCAATATTTCATGCTGACACTGACCATGAGGCTTAATAAATTAGCCGGTGGATCATTGTCTGCCGGCGATCAGAAACCCCGATCCCGTTAATCTATGTATCTGAAATGAAGCATTGAGATCATTTGCCAGAGATGCTTAAGTAATACTGAATGACCGCTCATTTACCGCTTGAAGACCGCTCATTCATTAGTCAAAGACCGCTTGCACACCGCTCAGTGACCGCTTGATGTCCTCTACGGTACTGGTTCGGTACCAGTTCCGTACCGGTTCAGTAACGCTTGGTGAATGGTAAGTAACTAGTCATTTAATGAGGTTTTGAACTGTGGTTTGTAGATCTTATGGTTTGAATTTGTTTTTTAGCAAGAGATTCTTTTTTGTTGAATGATCATTGTAATGCTTTGTTAAAATTTAGATGGTAAGTTTGATGTCGTGTTATTTAACTGAGTTCGAAATAAGGAAGATTAAAATATAGGGTTATAATTATCCATATAAGGTTTTGGAGCAGAATAATTTGATTTTGGAAAACAATACCTGTTTATTATAGGATAGTTCAGCCCTTTCCTGCGGGGGTAGTTCCGGCATGGAATTGCGTTCTATTT
>CAZGWG010000201.1:0-8059 GCA_964529165.1 uncultured Sphingobacterium sp. | reverse complement strand
GTGCTATCCGTTCAGTCAGATCATAATCACGTATATGACCATCATAGGCATGAAAGCCTTTGAATTCAATACCTGGCAGGTTTTGCAGCTCTTTAAATAAGCCAAAAGCATTCACTGGTAATATACCTGTTCGGTTCATTCCCACATTCAGGTCAATATAGACCCTTATCCCGTGTTCAACACGGGCTGACACAAGTTCGGAGAACATGCGGGCAGATTCAATGTTATCCACCAAACAGGAATACTGCGTATTGGGATATGCATCAATAAGTTTCAAAAGACGGAGGAATTTAGATTTTACAGGCTGATAGGCGAGTATCACATCTTCAGCATCAGCCATTCCCAGCATTTCGGCTTCGGCTATGCTTGCAGCCTTAAACTTCCGAATCCCTGAATCCAGCATCATTTTGCACACTTCAAGCATTTTATTAGTCTTGACATGTGGTCTGAGCTGCGCCGGATCTTTAACCATAGTCAAAACTTTCCGGATATTGTGCTCAACCCGATCCTTGTAAATCACAAGTGCCGGAGAATCAATGTTTTCTACATTATTAATTGTGTACCAGTTCATCGGAAGATCATTAAATCATGCCCAGGCTTTCCTCAGAAAGCGCAGCCAGTTTTTATAAAATATATTCTCAATATCTTCGGCTGAATATCCCCTTCTGCTCAACATCCCGTTCAGTTTTTGTAAATCAGAAATATCTTCAAGATCATGAGGGGATTGTTCCTTACCATAAGCACCATCCAGATCACTGCCAATAGCTATATTCAGACTATTTCCGGCAAGCTGGCAGATATGATCATAATGATCTACAATGAGCTCAATATGTACATTCCGTTCTTTAGGATCATCCTTTCCGCGTACCCAATTATCAGTTAGCATCCAGGTATCAAAAACCCCGCCTATTACCGCATCCCGTTCTATCAAAACCTTAATCTGATCATCTGTTAACTGTCTCTGGTTATCTACCAGTTTCCGGCAATTATGATGGCTCGCCCATACCGGTCCTTTGTACATGGATGTTGCCTCATCAAAACCCTTATCTGTCAGATGCGTAATATCCAAGATCATATTCAAATTATCCATTTCCGCAACCAGCTCCTTACCTGCAGCTGTAAGGCCTTCTGTCCTGCCGGTACCTGCGGCATACCTGCCCGGACCATAATGTGCCGGACCACAAGCCCGAAGACCGTAGGCATATGCCTTTTCCAGATAAGAAATATTGACGAATGAATCTGCACCTTCCAGACTTAGAATATATCCCACCGGTTTCCCCTCATCAGGAATGGTTTTATCAAACCAGAGTTTCAAATGAGACTCCATCTGCCCAAGGTCGGTAATCTGCACCATTTCTCCCTGATCTTCCATAGCGCGGTACCAGGCTAACTGAGCCTGGGAGATCCCCCAGGCTATTTCTGGAGAATTCCATCCAGGAATAAGACTGCCTCTTTCTACATAACGGGCAATCTGAGTGGCTACCACCAAACCAATTTTACCCTTACGTAATTCAGGCAATGCTACCGTTCCCAAACCACGGTCAAGTTTATCTGTCATCCCAATTTCGCGGTCACGGATCTCATAAACTGACTTTTTAAGATCCCTGTTCCATTCAATCGCATTCATCGACAGATCGAGATGGCAATCAAAAATAAATATTGATTCTTCAATCATTTTTTTTTTACAAATTACTTTTTACCCTGGCGAAATGCGATCGCATCGATCTCCACTTTTATGCCATGGCCTAAACCAGATTGTACAGTGGTACGTGCCGGCTTAACCTTTGTAAAATAAGTTGCATAAACCGCATTATAGCGATCAAAATCTTTAATATCACTTAAATGAACTGTACACTTTACAATATCATCCAGAGTAAACCCTGCTGCTTCACAAATGCGCTTCACGTTATGAATAGTAAGATGTGTTTCCTCCTCAATCGTACCTAAAACAAAAGTACTCGTTGTAAAATCTACTGCTGCTTGTCCGCTAACAAACAGCCAATCGCCTGCTACTAAAACTCCCGCTGAATATGCTCCGGTGGTAAAACTTTTATCTGCCTTATCCGGATGCTGAATTTCTACTTTTTCCATTTTAATTCTAATTTGTATTCTTAATAATTTGTTAATTAAATTCTACTGAACCAAAAAACTCCGGTCGATGATAATCCGGTTCTTTAGTTTTGATTTCATTCCAGACAACAAAATGAGGTTCAGGAAGGTCATCACCGCATTTGTAAAAATTGGCTCGGCATTTTTTGCCCTTCAGGGATTTGAACTGATGGTATTGAAAAGCGCTGAATGGTATTGAAAGGGTTAGCTCCCATCCGATAGTTGAACCCTTACTGCCCGCAGGCTTGATCGAACTGCGCGAGCTTATCGATCTGATAAGATCATCTCCCAGCATAATCCGGTTAGCCCTTTCTTCTCCGAAGCTAAGTAAACAGGTGCCTGCACAATTAAATTCGAAATTATAGTACTCCTTTTCATCTTCAAAAGATACGAAAAACTCTACGCAGCTATCTTTATAAACCGGATCATTCGGTTCAGAATAAATAGCCCTGATATGCTTTTCTTCAACATAAAACTTCAGGAATACAGCCTTATCTCCGTATGCAATTGCAAAAGCAAGCTCAGGTTTATAGGAAAATTCTGCCCATGGAGTAATATTGATTAGTTCCTGATGAACATGATCCAGCTTCACTGAAATATCATCTACGGCATGTATATCCTCAACGTGGATATAAGGCACAGAAAGTCTTTTCATCTATTTGTTTTTTGGGTTTTATCCTGCATCTGCGAGATAGAGCTTCTGACGATTAAAATATTCAGCACTTCACTTGCTTCCTGATTATTTTAAGGAGCTCATGTTATTCATTAACTGTCTTTACCTTCTTTTTCTTCCTTCAGTTTCGCCAGTTTTCTTTTAACGATATCAAACGGATATTTCATTGCCAGATTCCTGATCTCATAATTGAAATCAGCAAAGGTCTCCTCCCACATTTTGGATTCCTCGGGTGTATACTTATAAAAACCGTGGCCATTGGCAACTCCTTTTCCTCCTGCCTTAACGATATCATCAATCAGCTTCGGCACATGAGTATCATTGCAAAGGGTTGGATTAAGGTCTTTCATCACATTATGATAAGCAGGTACACCGGTAAGATCCATCCACCCGAAAACACCAACCAGAGTCATCCAGTATCCGGTATTGTTACGGCATGCCCTGTCTACATCTTCAACAGTTGCATACCCATTTTCAACCAGATAAAATGCCTCACGGTACATGGCGTACATCAAGCGATTCCCAATAAATCCGCGAATATCCTTTCTCACCAAAGTTGCTTCCTTATTCCAGTAATTAGAAAGTTCATAAAGGTATTCGCCCTTTTCGATATCACTTTGATCGCCACAAATCACCTCTAAAAATCGGGTGGTATGTGAAGGCTCTGCCCAGTGCAATCCGAAGAAACGATCTGGGTGCTTGGTCATTTTCTGCAGGATACTGATCGGAATAGCGGAAGTATTACTGGTCATCAATGCATCTTCAGCAATTACTGCTTCAATTTTACCATAAACGACTTTCTTAATCTCCTCACTCTCCAGGGTACATTCAATGGCTAGTTTACAGGGCTTCAATGCTCCATAATCCTCTGTAATAATCAGATTCTTAAAATAGAACTCCGGATCTTCACTAACCAATCCCTCCTCTTTTGCCTTGACAAAATGCTTGCGAATACGCGACTCAGCAGTAGTCATATCGATACTGATCGGAGCAATTGCAACTACAGGATGCCCGGCCATTAGCAAGCAGGTGGTAATGCTGCAGCCCATCAGGCCCAGACCGATAACACCTACCGGAATTTCATTTGTTTTGATTGACATATCTATTGAAATATTTTAATACCAAAAGAGCTTGTTAATACAAATCTTTGATCATCAGGAAAAGTTAACCACTTTCCCTGTTCTCACAGATTCATCACAGGCAAAGGCAATGCGCAGGCTGTTTACTGCATCTTCACCATGTGCACTCAGGTCAAGATTCTCATTAATGGCCTTTAAGAAATAAGCCTGTTCTCTATTACACAACTCCTGATGGTCAGGCTCGTCTTCAAGATTGATCCAGGTATCTTCTTTTGCAAAGAGCTCATCCTTGTTGAGATCAGCATGGTGAAAACGTATTGATTCAGTTTTTGTATGGGCTTCAATAGAAGATGATTTTCCTGCTGCCCCTGCTTCTTTTGCTACTATAGATACAGAACCTTTTGGTCCGACCACATCTTTCACAAAAAATGCAGTTTCACTCATCATTGGACCCCAGCCGGCTTCGTACCAACCCACAGAGCCATCTTCAAACCTGATCTGCAATTGCCCGTAATTATAATTTCCGGCAGGAATCTCTTCGGTTAGTCTTGCTCCGATAGCATATACCTGCACTGGCTTTGAACGGGTCATCTGGCACATCACGTCAATATAATGAACTCCACAATCCACAATCGGACTGAGGGCATTCATCAGATTGCGATGCAGTGTCCACATTGCTCCATCACTTTGCTGGTTCAAATTCATCCTCATAACCAGTGGTTTGCCCAGTTCTGCCGTCAGTTCAATGAATTTTTCCCATGAGGGATGATGACGTAAAATATAACCTACAACTAACTTCTTATTTGCTTTTTTACCTGCAGCAACTACACGCTCTGCACCTTCTACTGAATCGGCTACAGGTTTTTCTATAAATACATGACAACCTGCTTCAAAAGCCTGAACAGCATATTTCTCATGGGTATCAGGATATGTTGAGATACAAACCGCATCAGGTTTTGTAGCTTTCATTGCCTCATCCATGTCGTTGAACAGAGGATATTTATTCCCCATTCTGGCATTCAATACTTCCTTTGATTTCCCTCTGGACACCAGTCCGACAATTTCAAATCCGGGATTTGTATGATATGCAATGGCATGTGAGGCGCCCATGTTTCCACAGCCTAAAACGAGGACTCTTACTGGTTTTACTTGATTTGACATATTTAGTAGTATTATTAATTCTATCTTAATAAACACTGACAGGATTTTTGAATCCTGTCAGTGTTCTCTTATAAATTTCCCTTCTTTAATTCTTTGACTGCATAATCACATGCTCTGGCAGTAAAGGCCATGTAAGTCAATGAAGGATTCTGGCAGGCGTTTGAAGTCATGAATGCACCATCGGTAACGAATACATTTTTCACATCATGCATCTGATTCCATTTATTCAGTACTGAAGTTTTAGGATCGTGTCCCATACGTGCGGTACCCATCTCGTGAATTGCCATTCCCGGTACTGCTCCTCTGTCGAATGTGGTAATATCTTTCAATCCCGCAGCTTCCAGAATTTCAGCTGCATCATTCCTCATATCAATACGCATTTTCCGCTCGTTCTCACCAAACTCACAATCTACAGCCAGCAATGGAATTCCCCATTTATCTTTCTTGGTTTTATCAAGGAAGGCACGGTTCTTAAATTCCGGCAAGTGTTCGCCGAATGACCCCAATCCCATAACCCATGGTCCCGGTTCCGTCATTTCCTCCTTAAAGTCCTGACCATAACCCATTTCAGGAATAGCACGCTGCCATCCTGTGCGGCTTGCACTTCCTCCATAGTGGAAGCCTCGTAAATAATCACGTTCAGGTTTATCTCCAAGATTACGGTAGCGTGGAATATAAATACCAATGGGGCGACGACCATAATAATATTTATCATCGAAACCCTCTGCCCTTCCGGATGCCCCAACCTGGAAATGATGATCCATCAGGTTATGCCCCAGATGTCCGCTGCTGTTACCCAATCCGTCAGGGAAAGTATCAGAAGTTGAATTCAGCAGGATTTGCGTAGTACCCAGCGTTGAGGCATTCATGAAAATTAACTTTGCAGAGTACTCAATATGTTCATTGGTCTCTGAATCAATCACCATGACTCCTTTTGCTTTCCTGGTCTCCTTATCATAAAGTACCTCACTCACAATAGAATAAGGACGAAGGGTAAGATTACCTGTAGCTGCTGCTGCTGGAAGAGTTGCTGACTGGGTGCTGAAATACGCTCCAAAGGGACATCCTCTGTTACAAAGGCTCCTGTTCTGACAGGAACCTCTGCCATTATGTGGAACAGTAAGATTGGCCATGCGGTAAACGGTCATCATCCGCTGCTTGTTGTAATGCTTTTCGATCCGTTCCTTAACAGCCTTCTCAACACAGTTCATCTCAAAAGGCGGAAGAAATATTCCATCAGGTAATTGCGCAAGCCCTTCATTTTGCCCACTGATGCCGGCAAAGCGCTCCACATAATCATACCATGGTGAAATATCTTTATAACGTACAGGCCAATCAACACCATAGCCATCCTTTGCATTGGCTGAAAAATCCATCTCACTTAAACGAAGACAGCCACGCCCCCAGGTAAGGGACCTTCCGCCCACATGATACCCACGATACCAGTCGAAACGTTTAACTTCAGTATAGGGACAATCAACATCATCTACCCAAAACTTTGCATTAAACTCGCTGTACTGACCGCCACGGGTTTGTACCAGATGACGGCTGCGCTCCTCGGGTGTGATTCTTCCCCTGTGTTTAAATTCCCATGGCTTCATCAAAGCGGTATCATAATCTTTTACATGCTCCACATTACGGCCACGCTCCAGCAACAACACTTTTAATCCCTTCTCTGTCAACTCTTTGGCTGCCCAACCACCGCTAATACCCGAACCAACTACTATCGCATCGTAAGTATTTTGCTTCTCTGCTTTTATATTAATATTCATTTGTCTTAATCAATTAGTTATTCAATTATTTAGGTAGCCCATGCTTTCTGGCCGGGTTGCAACGGAATACAGGCTTCATACCTGCCAGGAATATGGACATACCGTAAAGCCTGTGTTGCTCCAATTTCTGAGGTATAATAACCCAGGCAAGTAAGTTCATACATCAACTGGAAGAAGTGTGAAGGAGTGGTCCCGGCTGCAATTTGTGCCTGAGCCTCTGTTTTGAAGAATTTAAAGATCTCTTCACGCTCCTTTAGAGTTAATGATACAAATGACTTTTTGAATTGGTTTTGCGACACTTCATCTACTCTCATTAAACCATTGGCAAAATGCTTTTGAATATCTGCCGTATAACAATCCTGCATCATCATCACAACGAATGAACCCAGGCCGGCGGCTTTCGCTCCGGGAACCCCTTTCGTATCCGGAATAATCGTATCAGCAATTTCTGCAATCAAGGCCTCTTGAGAGGCTATTGATCTGGCTTCAATACCTTTTCCGACTACCGGATCAAGCACTTCGGCAAATGCTCCTAAACTTGAAAAAGTAATCGCTCCTCCTAGTAAAAAGGTAGCCCTTCTGACTGCTTCTCTTCTGTTCATCTATCTGTTTCTATAATTTTTAATTGTTTGATTTAAAATCCCTTCCGGATTTCAATCCATCTAAATACAACTTGACTTGCTCAGCATTTTTGCCCCCTCAGTTTCAGGAAAGGCAAAAGCCCTGAACCACTAATATTTGACTATAATAGGTATTTTTCTTTAAAATGAGAGGGATGTTCTTTTATTTTATCAAATTTAAGAATGAACTTATTCCCGATCATAGCAGGAAAACTGAATCACTTTATCCAGATAAAATTAACCCTTATTCCATGTATTGCCTGATACTTTTTTTCGTAAAAGCAATCCAATTTGCCATCATATTCTTCCTGATACCGTCAATGAACACGGTGTGGATTACATGTGACAGAATCAGATCTGATTCCGGGATATCACTTTTTATAATAGGAGCGCCAATAGTTAAGAATGCCATGTGCAGGTGAAATAAAGAACGATACTATACATCGCAAGCCCTATTGATTATCTTAACGTGAGTTCGACATAAAAAGAAGATAATTTATAAAAAACAAGCGGATAATTTATCATATTTAAGTACCTGAAAAATAAATATTTACCTAAGAAATACGCTATGCCTTCAACAGATAAAATTACCGGAATTTTCGTTTCCTTCGGTGAATTAGCTAACATTTTGAACCCTTCCTGAAT
>CAZGWG010000200.1:0-8143 GCA_964529165.1 uncultured Sphingobacterium sp. | reverse complement strand
CTAACCACCTTTCTTACCCTGGCAGCAGTATCTATTGCGATAATGGGATTATTTGCCTTAAGTGCATTTACAGCCGAGCAAAGAATAAAAGAAATTGGCATCCGTAAAGTTCTGGGTGCAACCGTTTCTCAAATATTAAAGCTGCTTTCTGCTGATTTTGTAAGACTTGTTGTTGTTGCTATTATTATTGCTGTACCAGTTTCATGGTGGGGAATAAACATATGGTTGAGTGATTTTGCTTACCGGATTGAAATCAGGGCCTGGATGTTTATTCTTTCAGCGTTGATCGCTGTTTTTATAGCTATTTCAACAGTTAGTATCCAGGCTATTAAAGCGGCACTTATGAACCCGGTGAAAAGTTTGAGATCGGAGTAGCTTTGGGCTTTGGGCTATGAGCTATGAGCAATGAGCTTTGAGCAAACGAATAAAAAAAATGATGTTTTGATAAAAAAAATCAACAATTAAACCAGAACGAAGCTCATCTCTCACAGCCCATAACCCACAGCAAAAAGCCTTGATTTTCGGTTGATTGAGTTTGAATAAATGGTAGAAAAATAAATATTAAACATAAACGAAGCTGATTTCTCACAGCTCATAGCTCACAGCAAAATGCTAAAAAACTACTTCAAAATCGCCTGGCGTAACCTGATCAAAGATCGTCAGTTTACAGCGCTAAATCTAATTGGCTTGTCGACGGGATTAGCCTGCAGCCTGCTAATCTATATGTGGATTGCAGATGAGATGAAGGTTGACAAATTCAACGAGAACGATAGCAGGATTTACCAAGTAATGAGCAACGTCAAAGGTTCAGAAGGTACTCACACAATGACCAGCACAGCAGGCTTACTTGGGAAAGTTCTGGAAGAGCAAGTCCCGGAAATTGAGCACTCCGTATCTATTCTTCCAGCTTCCTGGTTTTCCTCTAAGGGAATAATTACCGTCGGAGAGAATATGATAAAAGCAGGAGGCCAATATGTAAGCAAAAGCTATTTCGATATTTTTACCTGTAAATTTCTGGAGGGAGATAAAAAGCAGATATTTAATGGGACTAACTCAGTAGCTATTTCTGAGAGTCTGGCGAAGAAACTTTTTGTCTCGACAGAAAATGTGCTGGGGAAAAATCTGGAATGGAATCAAGGGGAATTTAGCGGAACTTTCGTGATCTCGGGTGTATTTGAGGATGTACCAGCGAATGCAACAGAAAAGTTTGACGTAATTCTTAATTATGCTCTGGTATTGGAGAAACGTCCCAATCTGCTAAACTGGGGCAACAGTGATCCAAATACCTATGTGCTTCTTAAGAACGATGCTGACCTTAACAAGGTAAACAACAAGATCACCGGTATTATCCAATCAAATCACAAAGAGGAAGGCAAAACCGCATTCCTGGCTCGCTTCTCTGACGGTTATTTATATGGCAAGTATGAAAATGGTATTCAATCTGGCGGCAGAATAACCTATGTTAAATTATTCTCGATTATAGCAATCGTGATCCTGATCATTGCCTGCATTAACTTCATGAATTTGTCTACCGCTAAAGCATCACGCAGGATGAAGGAAGTAGGTATAAAAAAGGTTTCCGGCGCCAGTCGTACTGAACTTGTAGTTCAGTATTTGAGTGAATCGGTATTGATGTCATGCTTGTCCCTCATTCTTGCGATTGGCTTGATTTTTCTGCTGCTGCCTGTATTCAACGATATCACAGGTAAGCAGTTGAGTGTCAATTTCAGCAGCGAATTAATCCTTTCTGTTTTTGCTATCACTTTAATGACGGGACTTATTTCCGGGAGTTACCCTGCATTTTATCTTTCTGGTTTTAACCCTGTTTCAGTTTTGAAAGGAAGTTTAAAAACAACAGGGGGCGAGCTCTTTATCCGCAAAGGACTGGTGATATTCCAATTTACCTTGTCGGTAGTATTTATAGTAGCAGTTTTGGTTGTATACAAACAGATCGATTATATCCAGTCGAGAAATCTGGGTTACTCCCGAGATAACATCATTCACTTTGAAATTCCTCTTGAAATGGATCTGACGAAAATGGATGGGGCGGTTTCTTTTGTTAATGAGCTGAACAACATTCCCGGAGTGCTCAGTGCCGGCAGTTATTCTCATAACCTCACCGGTGATCATGGATCGGTCGGTGGCTTTGACTGGTCGGGGAAAGACCCTAAGAAAGACATTGAATTTGCAAATCTTGAAGTGGGTGCAAACTTCCTCGAGACAGCCGGTATCCAGATTAAAGAGGGCCGGAATTTTTCAGTTGCAAACGCCATGCAGGAAATTGTTTTTAACGAATCTGCAATCAAAGCAATGGGCTTAAAAGATCCGATAGGGAAGAAAGTTAAGTTTTGGGATCAGGAACGTACAATTGTGGGCATTGCCCAGGACTTTAATTTTGAATCACTCTATTCATCTGTAAAGCCTTGCTTTTTCCAGGTTTATCCAGTGATGCCTAATGTTTTGGTCAGGATACAAGCAGGAACAGAAGAGCAAACTATTGAACGGGTGAAAGAGGTCTATTCTGAGTTTAGCAAAACCCTTCCGTTTGAATATCGCTTTCTGGATGATGATTATCAGGCTTTATATGCCTCAGAGATGAAGATCAGTGTGCTATCGCGATACTTCGCCCTCATGGCCATCATTGTTTCCTGTCTGGGATTATTTGGTCTGGCAGCCTTCACAGCCCAGAAGAGGCAAAAGGAGATAGGTATACGCAAAGTGGTAGGAGCTACCGTACAAAATGTTGTTACGATGCTCTCAACTGATTTTATTAAACTCATAATCACAAGCATCGTCATCGCCATGCCGATATCCTGGTTCTTTATGAATAAATGGCTTGAGGGCTTTGCTTACCGGACGGATATTTCACCATGGCTTTTCGCATTAATTGGGGTTTTGGTGATTATAATCGCATTTGGAACAATAAGTTTCCAAGCTATTAAGGCGGCAGTGATGAATCCGGTGAAGAGTCTTAGATCGGAATAAGAATAGGAAATGGGCTTTGAGCATTGAGCAATGAGCTTCCACCAAACGAACTGGCTGCGAGCTATGGGCAATAAGCTTTGAGCTTACGGCAATTGAATATAAAAAGTATAAATATAATTTGATTATAAACACGCAAAGAGCTCATTTCCCAAAGCTCATAGCCCAAAGCATAAACAATGTTAAAAAACCACCTTACCCTCGCCTGGCGAAACCTCAAAAGACAAAAAGGTTTTTCCATTATCAACATCTCCGGACTTGCTATTGGCATCGCCACCTGCCTGGTAATCATGCTATATATCTTTCATGAACTTAGTTACGACAGATATAATGACAAGGCTGATCAAATTGTACGGGTAGTATTTCGTGGTTTTATGGGCGGAGGTGAAATGAAGGAAGCGAATGTCATGCCTCCCGTTGCCAAAACTCTTAAGAAAGATTTTCCCGAAGTGCTTGATGCAACACGAATCCAGACCAGCGGTTCAGCAATGGTCAGCTATGGTGATAAGACTTTCCAGGAAACCGAACTGCTGTTTGCGGATGCTAATTTCTTTGAGGTATTTACTGTTCCTTTGCAGAATGGTGACTCCCAAACGGCACTTCTCGAGCCGAATTCTATTGTTATCTCAAAAGAAGTTGCCGAGAAATATTTTGGAAAAGATGACCCGATAGGAAAGGTGCTTAACTTTAAAAGTTGGAAATCAACCTACAAAGTCACCGGTGTGTTTGATAAGATCCCTGCAAGATCGCATTTTCAATCTGACATGATCGCTTCGCTGCTTACAAATCCGGATGAGAAGTCAGATTCGTGGATGACTTCAGGTTATTTCACTTACCTCGTTTTACCAGAAGGATATAATTATAAAGAACTGGAGGCAAAGCTTCCCGAGGTAATAGACAAATATGCTGCCCCACAGTTAAATAAGGCCTTCGGTATGAGCATTCAAGAATTCAGAAAGAAGGGCAATGATATCGGGCTTTTTTTACAGCCTCTAACAGATATTCATCTGAGGTCTGATCTTAACGGTGACCTTGCTTCACACGGGGATATCAGTTATATCTACATTTTTGGAGCAATTGCTCTGTTCATGCTGCTTATTGCCTGCATCTACTTTATGAACCTGTCGACTGCCGGGGCATCAAAACGGGCAAAAGAAGTGGGTATCCGTAAGGTAATGGGCTCCATGAGATCGGAACTGATCAGGCAATTTTTAATGGAATCTGTTCTGGTTACGGTAATTGCATTCACCATCGCCATCGGGCTGGTTTACCTGGCCATGCCTATTTTCAATAATCTGGCTGAAGCAGAACTGTCTCTCGGTTTGGCCTCCAACGTTTGGCTGTTACCAGTGCTATTGGTATTTGCGCTTTTAGTAGGGTCTTTGGCGGGAAGTTATCCTGCACTTTTCCTTTCATCATTTAAACCGGTAGAGGTACTCAAAGGTGCTTTTAATCTATCTGTATCACGCGGCCCCTCTTTTCGAAGCAGCCTGGTGGTCTTCCAGTTTTTTATCTCAATTGTATTGATAATAAGTACAGTAGTGGTTCACAAACAGCTTTCTTATATTCAAAACAAGAAGCTCGGATACGACAAGGAACAGGTAATGGTGATACACAACACCTGGCAGCTTGGCCGATCGAACGAAGTTTTCAAAAATAGTCTTCTTGAGGATTCAAGGATTGTGAGCCTAAGCAGCTCGTCATTCATGCCCGCCGGGAACAGCAATTTCAACAATTTCAGTGTGTACCCCGAGGATAAAGTAGGTCAGCTTGTCAAAACGCCAAGGCATACTATTGATCCTGATTATATCCCAACAATGGGAATAGAGCTCAAAGCCGGACGGAACTTCTCCAGGAATCTTGCCTCTGATTCATTGGGAGTTATCATCAATGAAACGGCTGCGAAAGCCTTTGGCTGGGAAAAAGAAGCTGTAGGTCATCGCATTACAGGCACTTCGGATAATATCGGAACGAAAATAACTTATCACATCATTGGGGTTGCGAAAGATTTTCATTTTACTTCTCTGCATGATGCAATTACACCTGTAATGCTAGTACTGGGAAATGATCAGGGAAATATGATCGTCAAGTTGAAAACTACAGATGTTTCCGGCCTTATATCATCTATTAAAGATAAATGGACAGCAGAAGAACCTTTCTCTTATTCGTTTATGGACGAACGCTTTAACAACACCTATCGCGCTGAGCAAAAGGTTGGGAACCTCCTCAATATTTTTGCCGGCTTAACCATTTTTATAGCCTGCCTTGGCTTGTTCGGGCTTGCTACATTCACAGCACAGCAGCGTACCAAAGAAATAGGCGTTCGTAAAGTTCTTGGTGCTTCCGTTGCAGGGATAGCGGCACTATTGTCAAAAGATTTTATGAAGCTTGTTTTAATAGCAATAGTGCTTGCAAGTCCGGTAGCCTGGTATTTAACCAGTAACTGGCTTCAGGACTTTGCCTACCGGATTGATATTAGCTGGTGGATGTTTGTGTTAGCGGGATTTGCAGCAGTTATTATAGCGCTGGTAACGGTGAGTTTTCAGGCTGTGAAGGCGGCATTAATGAATCCGGTGGAGAGCCTTCGGTCGGAGTGAGGAGGGAATAGGGAATAGGGAATAGGGAGAAAGATAGGGAAATAGTATTGAAGATATATAAGTAGTATTAATCAGGAATTGGCTCATACCTGAAACCTAATACCTAAAAAAACAGTCATTAAAGATATAAATAGTATTAACCAGGGATTAGCTCACACCTGATACCTCAAACCTGATACCCAGCTATGCTCAAAAACCACATCAAAATCGCCTTTCGTAACCTTCAAAGAAACAAGGTTTATTCAATTATCAACGTAACCGGGCTTGCCCTTGGACTTGCTTGTACCATATTGATCTCTTTATGGGTCTATGATGAGATCAATATCGATAAGTTTCATTCCCGTGGCCCCCAGTTGTATCGTGTAATGGCAAATATAAACTGGGATGGTTTGTCGACACTTGATAATGTACCTCTAAATGTTGCTGAAGCATTGAAGAAGGATATTCCTGAGCTTGAAAAGGTAACATGGCTTTCAGGCAGGAAGCGTCTTTTAACGGCAGCTGATCGTTCATTCAAAGAACAGGGCTATTACAGCAGTCCGGATATTCTGACTATGTTCTCCTTTCCCTTACTTGCTGGTAACATTAAAACAGCTCTCAGCTCTCCAGACCAGATTGTTATTACAGAAAAATTGGCAATTAAATTCTTTCAGGGTGTAGACCCCATTGGAAAGACGGTTAAAATTGACAATGATAAAGTTTTTAAGGTAGCAGCAGTTCTGAAAGATATACCAACTAACTCATCCCTGAAATTTGATTGGCTGATACCTTTTGAGGTTTTTCAAAATGCAAACAGATGGCTTCAGGGCTGGGGTAACTATTCTGTAGAAATGTACGCTATGCTGAAACCCGGTTCAAAAACGGAGGTGGTGAATGCTAAGCTGGAAAGCCTCCTGAAGAATAATTCGGATAAAAATGCAAAAGATATTATTTTCCTGCAGCCATTTGAAGACAGGTATTTGTATTCCAATTTTAAAAATGGATTCCAGGACGGCGGAAGGATCGAGTACGTTAGATTATTTACTGTTGTAGCTTTCTTCGTGCTTCTGATCGCGTGTATAAACTTTATGAACCTGGCAACGGCACGTTCATCGAAGCGTGCTAAAGAGGTTGGTATCCGTAAGGTGATAGGTGCTGAAAGAAGCATGATCATCAGTCAGTTCATGGGTGAAGCAGCATTGCTTACTATTATATCAGTTTTGATCTCACTGGTGATGGTTTTACTTTCCATGCCATATTTTAACGCCCTTACAGGTAAGAACCTGAGCATAAACTTTGGAGATCCGGCATTTGCAGGTATGCTTCTGTCAATTACCCTGATCACCATTCTGATCTCCGGTAGTTATCCGGCACTTTTTCTATCATCCTTTAAACCTGTGGCTGTACTTAAAGCGGCAATAGTGAAGAGCACAGGAACAGCTTTTTTACGAAAAGGTCTGGTTGTGGCACAATTCACCTTGTCCGTTTTCCTGATCATTGGAACACTGGTTATTTACAAACAGATTCAATATATTAAAAACAAAAACCTGGGTTTAGAAAAGGAAAACCTGATCCAGGTTGAGTTGAACGGTGATATTTCTAAGAATTCTAAGGTCTTTTTGGAGGAGATCAAACGTTCGCCAGCCATCAAATCAACTGCCTTAACCGCTGACAACCCCATTGATATCGGCGGCTCATCAGCTGACCTTGAATGGGATGGGAAACAGCCAGGTCAGCTTGGAAAGATCTCTGCTACCTGGGTAGGATACGATTTTCTTAAAACAGTAGGGGTTTCATTAGTTGATGGCAGGGATTTTGACCCGGGCAGGCCTGATAGTGCGAATTACATTATCAATGAAACAGCGGCCAGAATGATGGCTATTAAAAACCCTGTAGGCAAAACAGTTAGTTTCTGGAATGGTAAAGGGCAGATAATCGGAGTGATGAAAGACTTCCATCTTAAGTCGCTTCATGAGGCAATTACACCACTGATACTTGTTTTACAACCCGGAAATTCAAGTTATGTATTCGTAAGAACCGAGGTCGGAAAAACTGCTCAGGCCATAGCCGATATGCAGAAGGTATACAGCCAGTATAATTCTGTATTCCCTTTCGAATATCATTTCATGGATGAAATTTATAATCAGCGCTATAAAAGCGAAATAGTGATAGGCCAGTTGGGTAATATATTCGCCGGACTTACTATTTTCATTTCCTGCCTGGGACTATTCGGATTGGCGGCCTTCACAGCGGAGCAGCGATTTAAAGAAATCGGTATCCGTAAGGTGCTTGGAGCAACTGTTGCTAATCTCACCTCACTTCTTTCAAAAGACTTCCTGAGACTTGTTTTGTTTGCGCTTATAATAGCAATACCTGCAGCGATATGGGCAATGAACGCCTGGCTCGAGGGATTTGCTTATCGTATTGAATTACCATGGTGGATATTTGCGATTTCAGGACTTCTGGCACTTTTAATTGCATTTGTAACGGTAAGTTTTCAGGCAATTAAGGCGGCATTGATGAATCCGGTGGAGAGCCTTCGGTCGGAATAGCTTTGGGCTATGAGCAATGAGCTCTGTTCAAGC
>CAZGWG010000199.1:0-8144 GCA_964529165.1 uncultured Sphingobacterium sp. | reverse complement strand
CAAATACTGACCCAAGTCCGAAAATTGCCATAATCAATCCTGCTTCAACAATGCTGAAATTCAATTTCTGGGTGCAGTAAATGGTTAGGAAAGGTACAACCATGGTGCCGCTGCGATTAATCAGCATTACAAAAGAAAGGTACCAGCTTTCCTTGCTAAGTCCGGAGTAGGCTTTTTTGTATAAATTAATAGGGTATGAAAGCACGCAACAATTTAAAGAATAGTATAGAAAAATGATATTAAGCGGATATTTGACTGTCCAACTGTTGATCTATTACATTCTGATATAATAATGAGGATACAAATTTTCCCACCTTAAGACAGTTTTCCACAAATCTCTTAAAAGTTATGCAATCCATTAACTTTATGGCCTGATTAATTATAAGAATTTGTCTAAAAAGAACGAACAGAAGGAAACCCCTTTAATGCAGCAATATAATGCGATCAAGGCGAAATACCCAGGTGCATTATTATTGTTTCGTGTTGGCGATTTTTATGAAACTTTTGGGCAGGATGCGATAAAAGCATCGGGGATATTGGGAATTGTTCTTACCAAAAGGGGAAATGGTTCAGGGACCAATACTGAGTTGGCAGGTTTTCCACATCACTCTCTTGAAACCTATTTGCCAAAATTAGTCAGAGCAGGGCAAAGGGTGGCTATTTGTGACCAGCTGGAAGATCCGAAAGCAACAAAGACTATTGTTAAAAGAGGAGTAACTGAGCTCATAACACCCGGTGTCTCATATAGTGATACTATCATACAGCAAAACACCAATAACTATCTGGCATCCCTTTATTTTGAAAAGAATTCATTCGGAATAGCTTTTATAGATATTTCAACAGGTGAGTTTCAGGTTGCGCAGGGTAATGCTGATTATATAGATAAACTGCTTCAAAGTTTTAAGCCGAGTGAGGTAATTTTTCAGAAAAGCAGGCAACGTGATTTTACAGAGACTTTTGGAGATCGTTTTTATACCTATACGCTCGATGATTGGGCTTATAGCGGTGATTATGCTTCAGAGTTTCTTCTCAAACATTTTGATGTTAAATCATTAAAAGGGTTTGGAATTGAAAAATATCCGCTTGCTATTACTGCTGCCGGGGTTGCTCTGCATTATCTGAATGAGACTGAACATCGTAACCTTCAGCATATTTCCTCTGTTTCGAGGATTGAGGAAGACCGTTATATGTGGCTGGACCGGTTTACCATCCGAAATCTTGAACTGATAGGCTCTGCCAATGAAAATGCAGTCAGCCTCGTTGATGTACTCGACCAGACCAGCTCTCCGATGGGTGCACGATTACTTCGCCGCTGGATTATAATGCCATTAAAGGAGTTAAAACCTATCCAGGAACGTCTGGATGTGGTTGAATTCTTAGTCGGGCAGGAAGAACTTCGTGAAAAACTTTTGCATGAATTAAAGCAAATAGGGGATCTGGAAAGACTGATCTCTAAAATTGGTCTTCAAAAGGCAAATCCACGGGAGGTATTGCAGTTGAAGAGGGCGCTTTATGCCATTTCTAATCTGAAGGAGCTTTGCCAGGAATCTGAAAGTTTTCCATTAAAAATGATTGCGGAGCAGCTTAATCCCTGCATACTGATCAGGGATAAAATAGAGCGGGAACTTAATCCCGATCCGCCTGTAATGTTGGCTAAGGGTTCGGTTATAGCTGATGGAGTAGACGAAGAACTCGACCGTTTAAGGAAGATTGCCTTCGGCGGAAAAGGCTACTTGCTTGAAATTCAGAAGCGCGAAGCTGAAATTACGGGTATACCATCTCTGAAAGTCGCTTTTAATAATGTTTTCGGTTATTACCTGGAAGTAACTCATACACATAAGGATAAAGTTCCTGCTGATTGGCTCAGAAAGCAGACGCTGGTGAATGCTGAACGTTATATTACTCCAGAACTAAAGGAATATGAAGAGCAGATACTTGGGGCTGAAGAAAAAATTCAGGTACTGGAAACCCGATTATATAATGAACTGACTTTTGCGTTATCCGAATTTATCAAACCTATCCAACTGAATGCTCAATTAGTGGCGCAGTTGGACGTATTGTTGAATTTTGCTTGTCTTGCGATAAAGAATTATTATGTCAAGCCCTCCGTTGACGAAAGCCGTGTGATTGATATTAAAGGTGGCAGACATCCTGTTATTGAAAAAAATCTGCCACTGGGCGAAGAATACATTACCAATGATGTGTTACTTGATAGCGACAGTCAGCAGATTATTATCATTACAGGTCCGAATATGTCGGGAAAGTCAGCCTTACTGAGACAAACCGGTTTGATCGTTCTGATGGCTCAGATGGGTAGTTTTGTTCCTGTAAAGGAGGCTCAGATCGGGCTGGTGGATAAAATTTATACAAGGGTAGGGGCTTCTGATAATCTGACTACAGGAGAATCAACATTTATGGTTGAAATGAATGAAACAGCCAGTATTCTGAATAATTTATCACCAAGAAGCCTCATTCTAATGGATGAGATTGGCAGGGGCACCTCTACATACGATGGAATATCCATTGCATGGTCAATAGCTGAATACCTTCATAATCATCCAACAGCAAGGGCTAAAACACTTTTTGCAACACATTATCATGAATTAAATGAATTAACCAATTCATTCAGCAGGATTAAGAACTTCAATGTTTCTGTAAAAGAACTCGGTAATAAAGTTATTTTCCTGCGCAAGCTTGTTCCTGGCGGCAGTGAGCATAGTTTTGGGATTCATGTGGCAAAGATGGCAGGAATGCCTTCAAAGCTGGTCAGCCGGGCAAATGAAATATTAAAAAGGCTGGAGCAGGAAAGAACCGGTGGCGAGGATATTAAAGACAGTCTTAAAAAAGTGCAGAAGCAGGCTTATCAGCTTCAAATGTTCTCAATTGATGATCCGGTACTGGTTAAGATCAGGGACATGCTTAATAATCTTGAAGTCAATACATTAACTCCGGTCGAGGCCTTGATGAAGTTGGATGAGATACAGCGGGTGTTAAAATCGTGAGTTCCCAGTATTGAGTACTTTGTATTGAGTATTAAGAAAAAAATGTGCTCCGGCTTACAATTTAAACCCGAGCACATTTCTCATAAATAGAAGTTCTTACTGTTTTACTCTGCCTGATTTTTTGTCTTGTTCTCTTCCAATCACATATCCTGTTCCTGCACCCACAACACCACCGATTGCGGCACCTCTGCCATCTTTTTTATCAACAATAATTCCTGTACCTGCACCAATCACTCCGCCAATTACAGCCCCTTTAGCTGCTGAGCTCCAGCCTTTTTTCTGACTTGTTGTACTGGTCTGGGTTGTTGTGTTCGTAGTTGAACTTCCTGAACCAGAAGATGATCCGGAAGACTTTTGGCTATATGACCTTTCTTTTGCCAAAGCAGCAGCAGCTGAATCTGCTGATGCAGCCCTTTTAAAGCTGTCAAGTTGATGCACCATTCTGATGGAGTCCTGGTTTAATTTAGCATTCTCATTTGCGTTACTGTTACATCCCGAAACAATTGCTGCAAATGCAAATAGGATTAGTATATTTTTCATAATTTCTTTCGACCGCATGGTTGTCGGTCATTTAGTATTAAGAAATAATGATGCCAAAGATTTTTAATATTATATTAATTTGAGGATCAAGTTCAAACATTTTAAGTCTGATAATTTTTATCTTAGGATAGCTTAAGAACTGTATTCGTGTAATCTGATTCGGAGCTTACTTACTCGCACAATAAATTAACCTAAAAGAAAATATAATTATGTTTAAGAAATCAGTTTTGTTTCTGCTCATTCTTCTGAATGCAGTATTTGTCTCAGCTCAGGGCATTGGCTCCAGTGCAGAATATGTAAAGCAAATGACTTCATTGTGGAAGGGAGAGCGCTCAGCAGATGGACGTCCTAAAGTTTCTGAACTTGTGCTCGAGCGATTACAGTATAATACATTAGAGCAGATATGGGGGTATCTGCTAAACAAAGGTTATCGAAACCAGGTAGAGAAGAACTGGATTGTTCTAAAAACTGGACAAACTATGGTTGGTCGCGTAGTTACTGCTCAATTTATGCCATCCAGGCCCGATTTGGATTCGTTGGTGAAAATACAGGGCCGTAAGGAAGGGAGATCACAGCACGGGGGATTTAATATATGGCCGATCGATATTCTGAGTAAAGGAGACATTTATGTTGCAGATGGTTATGGAAAGGTGAAGGATGGTACTCTGATTGGCTCCAGTTTAGGAAATTCAATTTATGCTAAAACAGGTAAAGGGGTGATCTTCTATGGATCAATAAGGGATATGCAGGAATTAAGGGATACTGAAGGTTTCAATGCATGGGTTAAGGGACATGATCCTTCCTTTATCCGTGACATGACACCAACTACGATTAATGCGCCAATCCGTGTAGGAGAAGTCACTGTTTTTCCGGGAGATATAGTTTTTGCAAATGATTATGGGGTTGCTTTTATTCCTGCTCATTTGGTTGAGGATCTGGTTAAGGCCAATGAACTGACTGGGTTGCGCGATGAGTTCGAGCGTTTATTGCTTAAACAGGGAAAATATCTTTCAGGGGAGATTCATGGTGATTGGACTAAGAACATCAAAAATGAATTCAGAGCATGGCTTGCCAAGTATCCCAGGAAGACCATGTATACTCCTGAACAGCTTGATGCTTATCTGGGTAAATAACAGTATTGTTTTATTAATCTATACATAAAGAAAATATATGAAAAGCACCTTACAGCAATTAATTTCAAGGAATAAGGAAGAGGAAAGAGCCTATTCTAGTTCAAGACAGGCAGAGATCAATCATCCTGAGACGAGTACCAACAGGAGAGATTTTCTTAAAAAAACGGCACTCGGGGGTATTGCACTGGGTGGATTAATGAATCTTTCGATTGAGGATACCATCGCTCAAACTTCCCAAAATGTAAAAAGGGCATCAAATCCATCTGATTTGAAGATTACAGATATGAGATATTGCCTTACCAATGTGATGGGAGGAACAGCGATTATACGGATAGATACCAATCAGGGAATATATGGTCTGGGTGAGGTGCGAGATGCTGCAGATGTCCGATATGCATTGATGTTGAAGAGCCGTATTCTGGGAAGGAACCCATGTAATGTGGAAATGATTTTTAAGGTTATTAAACAATTTGGAGGACCGGCCCGACAAGCCGGAGGTGTTTGTGCAGTAGAAATGGCTTTATGGGATCTTTGTGGTAAGGCTTATGGTGTACCGGCATGGCAATTACTAGGAGGAAGATACCGTGATAAGGTAAGGCTTTATGCCGATACACCTGAAGCAGCAAGTCCGGCAGAACAGCAAAAACTCATTAATTACAGGATTAATGATCAGGGTTATACCTGGTTGAAAATGGATATTTCAATCAGTGAATTGAAGGGAAAAGCAGGTACTGTTGTAAATTCAAAGTTCTGGGAAAATGCTAAAGGAGATCTGGCTCAATGGGGTGATTCTCAAAATATGATGTCATATGCCAATACAGCGCATCCATTTACCCAGATTCAGATCACTGAAAAAGGTTTGGAAGAATTATCACAGATTGTTGAGAATATCCGAAATATGGTCGGCTATGATCTTCCGATTTCTACCGATCATTATGGTCATTTTGATCTTAACAATAGTATCCGACTAGGTAAAGCCATGGAAAAGTATAGATTAGCATGGTTTGAGGACATGGTTCCATGGACCTATACCGAACAATGGAAAACCATTTCGGATGCTTTGGAAACACCTACAACAACCGGGGAGGACATTTATTTATTGAAAGATTTCAAGCCTTTGATACATGCCAGGGCTGTGGATATTATTCATCCTGATCTTGCTTCTTCAGGAGGTCTTCTTGAAACTAAAAGGATTGGCGATTATGCTGAAGAGTACGGAGTGGCTATGGCAATGCATCAGGCTGGTACACCGGTCTCTTTTATGGCCAGTGTACATTGTGCTGCTGCTACGCAGAATTTCCTGGCACTGGAGCATCATTCTGTTGATATCCCGTGGTGGGAAGACCTGGTAAAAACAACTGATGGAAAGAAAATGATAGAAAAAGGTTTCGCGGTTGTTCCGCTTAATTCTCCAGGCTTAGGGATTGAGCTGAATGAGGATGTACTCAAGCAACACTTAAGACCAAGTGATACGAGTTATTTTGCTCCGACGAATGAGTGGAATGAAGTGCGTTCACATGACCGGACTTATAGCTGATAGGTTAATTGACTCTTAATGTTAAGTTAATTGTGGAGCGATAATTAGTTTTTGCTATGGGGTATGAGCTTTGAGCCACCAAATTTGAGTGCTGGCGTGTGCCCTTGTAATAAGCTAAGTACGGCAGGCCACACACTGTACACGTGTGCCTGTATTCAATAAGCTGAAATTAGATTATGTATAAATCAGTAATTAAAGCATTTTGCTTTGTACTTTCATTAAAAGTAAAATGATTAATTTGAATTAGTTTAAAATTATGATCGAATGAAATCAACAACAAAGAAATTTGAAATCTCACGTCGCACTGCAATCCAATCGGTTTTAGGCGTAGCAGGGATGGGAATTATGTCATTACCTGAATCTTCCTATGCATTTGGGGCCGGAAATAAAGTACAGCCATCTGCAATGGAGCAAATTAAAGGTAACGGAGAAGTTAAAATCACCAAACTTGAAACTTTTTTAGTAAAGCCACGCTGGATTTTTCTAAAAATTCATACCGATTCAGGAGTATTTGGATTGGGGGAACCTTTGTTAGAAGGTCGTGCTCTGACAATTCAAACAGCTATTAAAGAGATAGAGCCATATTTGATTGGAAAAGACCCCAGAAATGTTGTGCACCATTGGCAGGCAATATACAGGCATGCATTCTATCGTGGTGGCCCAATTCTAACAAGTGCTTTAAGTGGAATTGATCAGGCTTTGTGGGATATCAAGGGAAAGCTTTTGAATGTTCCGGTTTACGAATTATTAGGTGGTCCCACACGTGACAGAGTAAGGGTATATGGACGTGCAAGTACCCCGGAGCAAATGAAACAGCAAAAGGCTGCGGGCTTTACTGTGATTAAAACGGGAGTTGCAAAAAAAGCTCATGCAAATATTGTCGAAAACCCAAGATTTATTAAATACGCTATAGATAATTTTGCTTCTCTAAGAGATGCTGGCGGTGATGATATGGACATAGGAATAGATTTTCATGGCAGTATTTCGCCTCAAACCGCAAAAATTCTGATTAAAGAACTGGAAGTTTACCAGCCTATGTTTATTGAAGAGCCTTGTCAATGTCAGAACGTAGACACCATGGTTGACATTGCCAGGGGAACCCATATTCCAATAGCAACAGGAGAAAGAATTTTTACAAAATGGGGTTTTCGGGAAATACTTGAAAAGGGGGCTGCCAGTATTATTCAACCAGATCTTTGTCATGCAGGCGGTATTACCGAGGGAAGGATTATAGCAGGTATGGCAGAGGCTTATTATGTTCCAATTGCACCTCATAATCCAATGGGGCCTATATCCTTAGCTGTGGGTTTGCAATTAGCTGCCAGCATTCCTAATTTTTTGGTACAAGAACAAGTTTCATTAGGTGAGGGATATTTAAAAAACCCTTTTAAATTACAAAAGGATGGGACTGTTCTAATTCCAAAAGGACCGGGATTAGGAGTTGAATTGGATGAAGCCTTAATGGCTGATAAAATAGGCCATGATTGGAAAAATCCGGAAACATATAATCCTCTCGATGGCTCAGTAGTGGACTGGTAAATCGTATTGCTAACAGGATGTCTTTTGGGATATGCTCTGAGGTGTCGGATAATTAGTGGGATTTGTACACTAAATTATCTGCTCAGAGGTAATTCTATGCTGGTATGCACCACAGGTGTGTTGCGGTCATGTTACTAACCTGGTCTATCCCCGAAAAGCGTATGCCAGAACTAAATTATTTTTTTATTATCCACACCTGTGCAAAAGGTTTGATTTGATTGTGGTCTCAATAAGATGAAATTAGATTATGCGTAAATCAATAAGTAACATATTTTTTCTGGGACTTCTATTAACTACTCTGGTTGTTACTTCCTGTAAAAGCAAAAAGATCATTACTGATGCTTCGAAATCAAAGGCCGTATCTTCCGGAAGTATTAAAGAACGGTATGCTTC
>CAZGWG010000198.1:0-8165 GCA_964529165.1 uncultured Sphingobacterium sp. | reverse complement strand
AACAATCATAATAACACCTATTATTTTGTTGAAGCTAACCTAAAGGAAATGACGGATGGTCCATTCCCCGTCATTTCGACTTGCGAGCTGAATTGAAATATCTACCAATAAGTAATATCGTAAGGAGAAATCTGTTGAGCAAGGCGGTGCACAACCACCCGTCATTTCGACTTGCGAGTTGAATTGAAATATCTATCACTAAGTAATATCGCGAGGAGAAATCTGTTGATCAGGGCTTCTGCCTCTCAGGAAGAGATTTCTCAGTCGTGCCTCCTTCGACCTGCCTGCGGTAGGCAGGAATGACGGACGTTTTCACTCCCTATTCCCTATTCCCTATTCCCTATTTCCCATTTCCTATTTCCTATTTCCCATTTCCCATTTCCCATTTCCCATTAAACCTCACTCCTCAACACCTCCAGCGGTGGCCTGTTCAGCACCCCTCTGCTGTTAAACAATCCAATCAAAACCGTTAAGGAAGTAATCAGCAGGAATAAGATCAATACCGGAAGTACCTCCGGAGAAAAAGTAGTTTCGAAAACAAACCTTGCCAGTCCCCAGCTTGCAATAAGCGATAAAACAATACCCGCACCGGCAGCCAAAGCCCCGAGGAAGAAATACTCCAGGGCAGTAATCACCAGAATCTGCTTGCGGCTTGCACCCATCGTCCGTAATAAAACACTCTCCCTGATCCGCTGATATTTACTGATCAGCACCGAGGCAATCAACACAATCAAACCCGTAATGATACTGAATGCCGCCATGAAACGAATCACAAATCCCATTTTATCCAGAATCTCATCCAGAACACTTAATACCAGTCCGAGGTCAATCATTGAAATATTCGGGAAGGTTTTTACCACAGCCTGCTGGTATTTCGCCGACAATTCATTGGATGGCACCTGTGTAAGCAGCACATGGAATTGCGGGGCATCCTCCAGCACACCACTTGGAAAGATCAGGATAAAGTTGGTCTGTATCCGGTTCCAGTCCACCTTCCGGGTACTGCCAACCAAAGCCTTTAATGGAGCACCCTGAACATTAAAGGTCAGTTCATCCCCTATTTTCACCCCGATACGTTTCGCATAACCATCCTCGAGGGAAACGTAAACCGGCTTACCCGGTTCAGCCTTTCCAATCCATTTTCCATCGATAAGCTCTTCCGAATCACTCAGGCTATCCCGGTAGGTAACCCGGTATTCGCGTTCCAGTCCGCGCATTGCGCCCCAGGCCACACTATCCTTTTTATAGCTCGCAGCATTACGTCCCTTAATCTCCGTCATCCGCATATTCACAATCGGAACTTCCTGCAAAACAGGCAGGCCCATGCTCCTGGTCAAATCAGCCACGGCCTGCTTCTGATTACTCTGAATATCAAAGAGCACCATATTCGGCTGATTCTTACTCGATGAACGCGTAACCCGGTTAATCAAAATATCCTGAACAAAGAAAAGCGTGCAGATAAAGACCGTACCCAAACCAATTGACACCACCAGAATCAAAGTCTGATTATTTGGCCTGAAGAGATTCGAAAAACCCTGTCTCCACAAATACGACCAGGAAGAAGGAAAATAACGTCGTGCAAGCCACATCATGGCATAGGCCAGCGCGGCAAGCGTTATAAAACCGGCCAACACACCTCCGGTAAAGAATACCGTCTTCTTGAGCGAACCCATCTGCAGGTAGGTAAAGCCAAAAATGAAGAGCACAATGATGAAATACACCAGCCATTTAACCGGATCCTTAAACAGGGAAGTCTCCTCCAATGATAAGCGGAGCGTATTTAAAGGCGATATATTCCTGACCGAAACCAGGGGCAGGAGGGCAAATAAAATCGAAATAATCAAACCGAGTAAAAGCCCCTGCCCAACAGCCAGCCATGAAAGAGCAACGGTAATCTCAACCGGTAAAAAGTCTTTCAGAACCACCGGCAAAAACTGCTGAATGAGCGTCCCCAAAACAGCTCCGATCAACGAACCAATCAAACCAATACCCGCAATCTGGATCAGGTAAATCAGAAATGCCTGCCTTGAACTGGCACCCAGGCAACGCAGCACAGCAATGGTATTGATCTTTTCGCGAATGTAAATATGAATGGCACTGGCCACGCCAATACAGCCCAGCAGCAGGGCAATAAAACCCACAAGAGCCAGAAACTCGGTCATATCTTCAAAAGAGCGGCCAGTATTCTCCTTGCGGGATTCAATGGTTTCGTAATCCAGCTCAGCCTTTTCGAGTTTAGGCTCCAGACGCTTCGCCAGTTTATCGACATTCGTTTCAGGCGGGAATTTATAATAGAAATTATAGGTAATGCGGCTTCCCTTTTGCGAAAGCCCCGTTTCTTCGAGGTAAGCAAGCGGAATATAAACGATTGGTGCCACGGCCGCATTAAAGCCCGTCTGACCCGGTGCTTTGTTCAGCACCCCGGCAATTTCAAAAACAACCTCACCTACTTTGATGGAATCGCCCGGCTTGGCATCATACTGAAGCATCAGCGTTTTATCAACCAGCGCCTGCTTGGCAAGCCTGAAGCTGCGGCTGGCAGTTTTAGGCGTAGTTTCTATATCTCCGTAATAAGGAAAATTCCCGGATAAAGCCCTGACATTAACCAGACGGGTACCCCCATTCTTCTGAAAATAGATCATGGAAGCAAAAGCCCGCTCTTCTGAACGCTCAGAACCCAGGGATTTAAGCATGGGCAGCGCCTCCTCTTTAACCGTTTTATTGGTCTCGATGATCAAATCGGCACCCAGCAGACTTTTTGCCTGCGAGTCAATATCCCTTCTGAGGTTATATTCAAAAGAATAGATGGCCACCAAAGCGGCAATACCCAAAATGATAGAGGAAATGAAAAGAAATAAACGCGAACGGTTGCGTCTGCTATCCCGCCAGGCCATGAGCAGGAGCCATCTGAAATTCAGGGAAGCTTGATGTTCCGCCGCCGCAGGCTCATTAAACTCCGACATGATCAGGCCTTTCAGAGTTTTCAATAGTAGTTTTCACATCCGAAACCAGGGAACCACCTTTAATGCGGATGATCCGCTGGGTTTTAGAAGCCATCTCCAGATCATGCGTAACCAGCACCAGGGTTGTTCCTGCCTCTTTATTGAGATCAAAAATCAATTTGACAACCTTCTCACTCGTTTCCGCATCCAGGTTTCCGGTAGGCTCATCGGCAAATAAGATCTTTGGGGAATTTGAAAATGCCCTGGCAAGCGAAACCCGCTGCTGCTCCCCACCAGATAACTGGTTAGGATAATGATGCCCGCGATCGGCCAGACCCACCTTATCAAGCAGTTCCAGTGCCCGCGGACGAATATTCTTCTCTCCTCTCAGTTCGAGCGGAACCATTACATTTTCGAGTGCGGTAAGCGTTGGCAGGAGCTGAAAGTTCTGAAAAATGAAACCCACATGCTGGTTCCTGACCTGTGCCCGCTGATCCTCATTCAGATTATCCAGGCGGATATGATTCAGCTCCACGATGCCCGAAGTCGAGCGGTCGAGACCTGCACATAGACCAAGGAGCGTTGTTTTACCACTTCCCGAAGGACCGACGATCGACATAGTCGAGCCCGCCTCTATTGCAAAACTTATATCATCCAAAACGGTCAGCGTACGCCCGCCGCTTTGATAAGTTTTACTCAAATTCTGAATATTCAGTATAATGTCCAAGCTGTCTGATTAAATTAATATTGGATTCAACAATCTTCGCAAAATAAACAAAATGAAGGTCTTAGCCTGACCTGCTTTGTAAAAATCTTCTCATATTATTGGATGATTGGTGGTGGGGGATGTTACAAATTGGGGGGGCAAATGATAATGGACGGTGGAATAGTTTACCATTTATAAACTTTTTCTATCTATTAAAGTTTTGTCAATTATTATAAATACACCAATTGCCAAAATGCTTAATACGATTTAATGTATTTTAAATAAATAATTAATAATCAGTTAATTAGGCAGTTAATTTATTTGTAATTATGGTTTGAATTGGTTAAGTTTAATAATCTAAGAAATCATTGTTAAAGAATATTAAGTTCCAGTAGTTCAAAAACTGGTTTTATGTACCGGTCTGACACTTTGCTTTTTCTAATTGTGTCTCGGGGCATTATGCAGTCTAAGATAATCTTAAAAGCCGAAAGAAGAATTATCCAATAATTTACTTTAAACTTTAAACTATGAGCAATTTAATAGAAATTCCATTCATGAGAATGTTATTCGACTTTTTTGGATCTAAGCTTGTGTTGTTTATTTATATTATTATGTTCCCATTCAGTGAATCAAATGCACAAATTTTTGACGCACTGAGCAATCCTCAAGTTACTGTACAAATTAATCATCCCCCAAGTCTAGGTCTGAAAGTTAATAAAATTGCCTTCAATACATCCAAAGGAAATTGTTCAGATCAAGTGATTACAGCTCTAATTAGCAATTTTGTAGCAAATAAAATAGAAGTTATTGACAGGGAAAATCTTTCTAAGGTATTAGCTGAACATGATTTAAATCTTTCAGGTTACATTGATCAAAACAAAGCTGTCACTATGGGGAAAATTATTGGCCCTTCTGCCTTATTGTCAATAAACGTATTGAGATGCCAACCAGAAGTAGCGAATGATTTGGTTTCACAGGAAAGAAAATACGATGCAAAGACCAAGCAATATTATAACGTAACTGCCTTCATATCAAGAACTAGGGTCTATCTCAAAGCATCCATCCAAACAACAGATTTAACAACGGGGAGAATTTTTACCGCACGGGTGTTAGAATATTCCCCATCTTATGAAAATAAAGCATATAATGGAAGACCTGAAGCACCTGCCGTATATGATGTACAAGAAATCGCTTTAAAATATCTAGTGAATGATATTACTCAAATGTTTGTTCCTTGGACAAGCCAGTCTCTTCTTTACTATTATGATGATAAAGAAGGTGGGCTTAAGCAAGCATACCAAGCACTAAAAGCAGGTGATACTGAGCTTGCTTTCAATCTTTCCAAACAAAATCTCATCACTTGTAAGGCAAATCCTGAGATCAAAGAGAAGACTCTTTCCCACGCCTACTATAACCTTGGAATGTCATATATGATACGGAATGAGTATAATAACGCTTTAGATAATTTAAATGAGGCTCAGAAAATTAAACCTGGAAGTATAATAACTGAATCCATTGCAGAATGTGAAAAAGCTAAAAAACTAGCTTTGGCTCTTCAAAATGTTGAGGCAAAAGCTTCATTAGAAATCGCAAAATCTCAAGCCATCGAGATGGAACTCGAAGCCGCTGATAAACTTAGTACACTTTCAAATAATGACATTTTAGATCTTACAAAAAAGAAGATCCCCGTAAAACTTATCATGCAGAAGATTAAGAGCTCCAAATGCAACTTTGATACTTCCACTGATGCCTTAGTAAGTCTTACAAAGGCGGGTGTCGATGAAGAAGTTATTGTACTAATGATGGAAAAGAAGTAATAAAGACTCTATTAGAGCATGAAATTAATACACTTATTATTATCTAGAATACCAACATTTTGAATGAAAATTAAATTCCTAATTTAACGTGAGTTCGATATATAAATATCTAATGATTAATATTTAACCACATAGATTGTCTTATATGTTTCTATGCGGTTTTTAAATTTTATTTTGAGTTCACGTTAATTTTTGATTTAGCAATCTTCGCGAAATAAACAAAATGAAGGTCTTAGCCTGATCTGCTTTGTAAAAATCTTCTCATATTATTGGATGGTGGGGGGTGGGGGATGTTACAAATTTATTGAATCCTAAACAGAGCCTCGTTGTCCCCTGTTGCAAACCTTGTCGTTTTAAAACCGCGGGCTAAAAACCATTTTGCATTTCAGAGCGGTTTGTATACCAAATCAAAAAACAGTCTAAAAAAGGGCTTTTGTTGATACCTTGTTCAGCTTTTCTTCGGCTAAAATGCGTTTTTGGCTGCGCCAGCCCAATAATAGCCCAACAAGGTATCAAGAAGGTATCAACAAAGTGGCAGCAAACAGGAAGCTTTTACTTAATTTTCAGGATTTGGGAATGGCAATGAAAATTTGCCAATTATCACCTTTAAACTTTTATCGGCTCATAGAACGCCAGATATTCTTTATTGGCAGGCAAATGATCTTTAATTTTTGGGTTTGATCGAAACAGTATGGGCCTTATACAATTTCAAGTTGTAGGTACCAACTTCGGTATCCAGGCCTAAGAAATCAGCGTCATGAGTGATAATGATTCCTGTTTTGCTAACAAGTATAAATAGTGATCGTTAAAATCCAATTTTTTAGAGTCAAAAGATGTTAGTTCTGAAAACTCAGTGTTTGTAAGATCTTTAAAAGCTAGATGAGAGAAATATCCTTCGATATCATCAATGATACTCTCGTATTGTAGTTTGCACTGATCACTACCCCGGTATTCTGATTTATAGAATTCGGTGAATTTAGGAGACCCTGATCTGTTTTTGTACTTCCCATCGTAAGACTTTCTTGCATGAAATCGCAATAAGCGATTAAGGATTTCACTTAATTGTAGCGGGCAAAGAATTATTTTCGCGTTCTCAAGCTTGAAGATTTTGTCAAAGAATATCTTATAATGCTGGCTTACAGGTTCGTCGTCAATACCCAATATAGGCAGCCAAACATTACTGTCTAAAATATAATAGCAGCCTTTTGGACTGCTATTATTATGTAAATTGACAATGTTCAAGGTATTTTAGGCAAGGGCTTCCTCACGGTAGGCCTGATAATTTTCCTTGTTCACAAAGTTATCCCACATATCGGTGTACTTATGCATAAAGTTCAAAATCTGTGTATAACTAACCGGATGGATATATTTTCTAACTTCTTCTTCTCCAAAATCGGCTAACAATTTACCGAATGAAGCATTTAGAAATAAGGTGGAACAGCGTTTAATGTCAGAAAAGTCTACTTCCACCTCTTCCTTTTGAGAAGATTCGAAATTCTTTCTTATTTCATTATAAACTTTAATGCCATCATCGTGAAGAGAGGCATTAGAGCTATTAAGAATATTTATGACACTAATTTTCATTGCTAAAGATTTGTTTTTCAATACAATAACGAAAATTATAGTAGAATGTATTCAAGGGTACAAAGATACCCTTAAATACTAAATCTTAAAACTTTCCTGAAAGGAATGATTTTTTTTTGAACTCCAAACTTATTACAGAGCCTATATATGTATTTCTAAGGCTAGTAATCCCATTCGGATAAATGGATCCAGATTTCATTATTTTACTGCACCAGCCAGCGTCGCCTGTGTAGATTTGAAGGCCTCCATTATTTTGATCTAAATAACTATGCAAGTTTTTCAGTCCGCTTCCACCCGGAGCATCAGGCTTAGTACTGTTCCCTTCAATAGCCCATAAAATTGAGTCTGCTTATTAAGCCGGTATAGTAGTGCTCCCAAAAATGCACAAAGGTTACCATCTATCCATCTGATATCGTCTAACTTCTATACAAGTAACTGTTGTTATGAGCGAAACAACGACGCTCGTTAGGGGGGGGGTTCATGATTGGACGGAAAGTCAGGATCTCAACCTATAATACGCAATTATTCTGAAAGTCAGGGACTTGTTTATTACGCATTCTGTAAACGGCGAATTGCCTGATTCTCCCTATTCTATAAAACCCATGTCATCCCGGCCTGCACCCAATGTCATTATTTAAGCGATTATCTGATCCTGGGAAATGGTTTAAGCATGATCGATGATCAAATAATTGATAAGGTCCTGGCCTGCGCTTAACTTCTGTACAAGTAATTGTTGTTATGAGCGAAACAACGACACTCGTTAGGGGGCTTAATGTCAACAGTAGTACCTTCATACTTGCGACAAGCTTCATAGAACTTTAAAAGCTGTCTAAAACCAGAGAAATCTGTCCGAATGGAGTCTTCACCAAGATTTATTTTAACCTGAGTTCGAAATAAGGAAGGTTAAAATATAGGGTTATAATTATCCATGTAAGGTTTTGGAGCAGAATAATTTGTTTTTGGAAAGCACTACCTGTTTATTATAGGCTAGTTCAGCCCTTTCCTCCGGGGGTAGTTCCGGCATGGAATTGCGTTCTATTTCAGATTACGAATAGCCGGAAGCTACCTCCTCCGGCAAGGTTTATTTTACCCGGAGCTGTTTTTCATTGGGACGGG
>CAZGWG010000197.1:0-8167 GCA_964529165.1 uncultured Sphingobacterium sp. | reverse complement strand
CCTAAAAGCTTTTTCAATAATCTGTTCGCTGATTTGATAGCTTACATTTTCAATGATAAAAAAACATCCCTCAAATTGGATCTTATAGATACAAAACAGCTATTCTTAACTTTGTAGGTATTTCGAACTCAGGTTAAAATAGACTAATTCTCTGGATTAGGATTGCCAGATTCCTTGATTTTTTTGCAAGGGTAATTGTCTGAACTGCAACTAAGGTGAATCTTGTGATTCTTTCATACTAATCATAGAATTCAGATAAACCATGGTTCAGACAGTTTAACTAATAATTTTTCAAGGAGTATAAATCCTAAACACCTCATTTCCAATACATAGCTTTATACTTTATCGTGACAATAAAGAAAATGAAGATCCATATCTTTGTAGCAATTTAAAATAAATAGCCTATAGCATTAATTTACTCAATAACATTTAAGACAATTAATCATTCATTACTACGTTTTAAAAAGGTTTAACCAGAGAAATTTATATGAAGAACCACTCCTTCCGGGCAGTTTTCGCTCTGCTATTGATTGCTACAATACCCACAATCGGCTGGATTTCAGCAAGTAAGTCACATTTGGAATTTTTCAAATCAGCGAATGATGATATCGCTGAAAAAGCAAAAACAAGCAATTCAAGTGCTGATTTATTCAATAAACATGTCAATGCTATTTATGAACAGGCCGGATTAGCCGAAAGTGGTTTAAATCAGAATGTATTTAAAAAAGCATTGATAGGTTATTATAACCTTAAAAAAACGCAGGTACTTTCAGCTCAGAAAGCTGTACTAACCATCATCGACTTCAGTAAAAAAAGCAGCCAAAAAAGATTATGGATCGTGGATCTGGAGAAAAGCAAATTATTGTTCAATACTCTTGTTGCTCATGGCCAAGGCAGCGGACTTGATATGGCCACCAATTTCTCTAATCAGGCTAACTCCCACCAGAGCAGTCTAGGATTTTATGTCACAAGCGACACCTACCACGGAAAGCACGGTCTTTCAATGCGTTTAGAGGGAATGGATAAAGGGTTTAATACCAATGCCATGGCGCGGGCAGTGGTAATACATGGTGCTGATTACGTCAGTGAATCGTTTATAAAGACTCATGGTCGTTTAGGAAGAAGCCATGGCTGCCCGGCACTCCCAACAGAGCTTACTAAAACAATCATCGAGGTGATAAAAGGCCAAACCTGCCTATTTATTAATGGGCCCGAAGAGAAATACAATTCAAATTTCCTGGATCAGAATATTGCTGTTTCCAATTTTATTTCAATAGCAAATATGGCTCAGGCAAGTATCTGATTTTATGGCTAATATTAATAAAAGGGAGATCTGAGCAATCAAATCTCCCTTTTGCTTTTATATCTTTGCCGGATATGATGCTAAAACTGGAAAATTTCCTGATTAATCATCCGGGGAGGGTATTCTTTTTCCTGATCATTCTTTCCATCCCTGCTTTTTTCATTAATCTGGGTCTTTTAGCACTGTTTGCTGATGAACCTACACGGGCTAATGTGGCTCTTGAGATGATCCTTAGTAAAAACTATGCTGTGCCTACTATCGGAGGTGAATATTATTATAATAAACCTCCTCTTTACAACTGGATTCTGGCTGGAACCTACCTGATAAGCGGGAGTTATTCTGAATTTATTACCCGCCTGCCTGCAATCATTCCAATGTTCCTGTTTGCAATCACCATCTATTTTTCGGTATCCTTTTTTCTTAAAGACAATAGAATAGCAGCCCTCAGTGGGATTCTCTTTCTGGTTAACGGCAGAATGCTCATCTATGATTCAATGCTCGGACATATTGACATCTTTTATTCCTGGCTAACTTTCAGCTCCTTTATGCTGATCTTTTATTTCCTTCAAAAAAAGCAGTGGTTCCTGCTGTTTTTCATTTCCTATCTGATCACGGCAATCACATTCCTCAGCAAAGGACTTCCATCCATTATTTTTCAGGGCTTTACATTGATAGCCATCCTAACCTATACCAAAAATTTCAAAAAACTCTTTAGCTGGCAGCATATTCTCAGCGGACTAATTTGTGTCTTAATCATCGCTTCCTATTTCTGGAACTATTATCAGTATAACCCTAATTTAGAAGGTTATTTTAGTACAATCTGGGATCAAAGCAGCCGGAGAACTGCTGTAGAATTTGGATTCCTGCAAAGCCTGATTCACTTCATCAGCTTCCCTTTTGAGCATGCCGGGCATCTTTTTCCTGCCAGTTTGCTGGTGCTATTTTGCTTTCATAAAAACTTTTTACCAAACATTAAGCAAAATCCTTTTTTAACCTTTATATCCATAGTATTCCTCGTGAACATCTGGGTTTACTGGTTATCTCCTCAAACACGGCCAAGGTACCTGCTGATGTTATACCCCCTTCTGTTCATTATCTGGAGCCATGCTTATTTCAACTACCGCAAAAAACTGCCGGTTATGAATAGTCTGTTCAATAGAATAATGCTGATACTTGCTGTGCTGGTAAGTATATGTATCCCTGGAGCGTTGTTTTTTGACTTACAGGATTATGTACCTCATCTCCTATTCAAAGTTATTATACTAAGCATAACCGGGGCATTGATCTCCTACACTCTCTTCCGACTGAAAAGCGGAAAAATATTTGCATTTATCAGCCTCCTGATTCTGGTCAGGCTGGCATTCAGTTGGTTCATACTACCACACAGATATATACACATGGAAGACCGCCTTTATCGCGATGCAGCGATAGAAATGGGCAATATCTCTAAAAAACAGAATTTCTACTTTTATCAGTATCATCCCGATGAACTTAGTATACCTTTTCACGACCGCCTGATATTTTATATTCAGCGCAGCAAAATGCAGCAGGTGAAATTTACAGAAGAGCTTAGTAAGCCAGGTTATTATTTTACCTTTGACAGAGAATTGGATAATCCCAAAGCAACATTGGTAAAAACATTCCGGAACCTCAAACTCTACCAGGTAAAATGAGAGAACTATCTGTTGTAATCACCGTTTTGAACGAACGCGACAATATCGTACCGCTGATTGGTGCATTACACGATGCCCTGACAGGAATTGACTATGAAGTAATTTTTGTTGATGATGGGTCAAACGACGGCACCCAGAAACAGATTCGTGAACATGCAGATGAACGAATAAACCTGGTTGAATTAAGAAAAAACTACGGACAAAGTACTGCCATGACTGCCGGAATTGATCATGCAGAAGGATCTTATATAGCCTTAATTGATGGCGATCTTCAAAATGACCCTTCAGACATCCCATTCATGCTCCAAAAAATGAAAGATGAAGACTGGGACGTAGTTGCAGGAAACAGGGCAAACCGCCAGGATGGAGTTTTCCTCCGAAAAATTCCCTCCAAGATTGCTAATGCCATTATCCGCAGGATGACCGGTGTTTACATCAAGGACTATGGATGTACACTAAAGGTTTTTAAACGTGAAATCGCAGAAGACCTTGGTATTTATGGCGAATTACACCGCTTTATACCTGTACTCGCCAAATTACAAGGTGCAAGTATAACACAGATTGATGTAAAACATCATGCACGCATCCATGGAACCTCCAAATATGGGCTTAATCGCACATTTAAAGTAATGGCCGACCTCATCACAATGGTTTTCTTCAGGAAATACATACAAAAACCCATGCACCTCTTTGGCACAATGGGATTCATTTCACTGGGACTTGGCATACTCATCAATACCTACCTACTTATTCTGAAACTCATGGGACAGGATATCTGGGGTAAACCAATTCTGATTTTAGGACTTATCTTTTTACTGGGAGGGATACAACTGATTACCTTTGGAATTTTAGCAGAGATTAACGTGCGTACTTATTTTGAAGGTACAAACAGAAAAACATACCAGGTTAGACGAATTTTTAATGGAAAAAAAGAAGATCTGGAACATTCTTAAGACCCTGTTAAAAATCTCAATAACGGGCCTTTCCTTATATCTGGTGTCCAGAAAAGTCGAATTCAACGACCTGAAAGATGCGTTTGATAAGTCCAACCCTGCTTTTCTTTTTCTAGCATTCATCTCATTCGTGATCTCACAAGTGATCTCCTCTTCGCGGTTAAATACTTTTTTTAAGGGGATCGGCCTGAAGGTTTCAGAAACCTATAATTTTAAAATCTATTTGCTCGGGATGTTTTACAATCTTTTTCTTCCGGGCGGAATTGGAGGCGATGGCTACAAAATATTCCTGCTCCGTAAGAAATTCGAAATCAAAGGCCGCAGGTTGTTTCAGGCAATATTTTTCGATCGGTTGAGTGGTTTATGGGCACTGGGACTAATAATTTCTACATTGGTCATCTTTATCCCGCATCTCGGCATTCCAAACTGGATCCCTGTTCTGGTAGTGGCAATGGGTACCATTATCTATTATGTAGTCATGAGAAAATTTTTCAGTGATTACAGCAAACAGTTTGCCCTCTCTCATCTCAAGGCACTCATGGTTCAATCCATGCAAATCGTATCGGTTATTCTGCTTCTCTATGCCCTGAATTTTGAAGGTAAATTCTCACCCTACCTATTCATGTTCCTTGTTTCTTCTCTGGTAGCGATATTCCCTTTTACCGTTGGCGGACTTGGTGCCCGGGAATTGGTATTTGTGTACGGGGCTCAGTATTTCCAGATGGACCAGCACCTGGCAGTTATCATCAGCCTGCTTTTCTATTGCATATCTGCCCTGCTATCTTTCAGCGGAATCTATTTTGTTTTCCATCCTCAAAAAATCGGAGTGAATAAAATTAATTTGAAAGAGAATATTGAGATTGAAAAGTGAGTATCCAATAGCTAGTACCTTGGAAATGTAAAATGAACTATTCTCGAAAAACATAAATTACTGAACCAGTTGAATTTGTCCTCACTCTTGGTTTTTGATTCTTGAAACCTACTTCCCCAAATACCACTCATAAAACCTCTCCAAACCCTTTTCAAGTTCTGTTTTAGGATGATAATTCAATAATCGCTGCGCTTTGGTGATATCGGCATAAGTCTGTGGGACATCTCCTGGTTGCTCTGGCTGACGGTCAATGATGGCCTTCTTACCGCAGATCTTCTCTATTGCACTTATCAGTTCACTTAAAGTTACAGTCTGATGATTTCCAAGATTAATAATCTCAAAATCTGACTCTTCGTATTTTATTGCTGCTTCAATGCCCTGAATGGTATCTTCCACAAAGGTATAATCCCTGCTGGTTGATCCATCGCCAAAAACAGGAATTGCCTTTCCTTTGGAAATAGAATCAAAGAACTTGTGTATAGCCAGGTCAGGGCGCTGTGCGGGACCATAAACCGTAAAAAAGCGCAGAGCAAGAAACCTGATCCCATAGAGATGACTATAAACATGACCGAGCATCTCGCATGACAATTTGGTTGAAGCATAGGGGCTGATCGGCTTCAACTTTTCTTCTTCATTCCAGGGAATATTTTCGTTGATGCCGTATACACTGCTTGATGACGCGAATACAAACTGGCGGATATTCCTTTGTCTGGCAAACTCCAGCAGATTCTGGGTACCGGCCACATTCACCTCCTGGTATAAAACAGGATTCTGAATACTTGGCCTCACTCCGGCTTTGGCAGCAAGATGAACGATTACATCCAAATCCTTTAAAGCAATCAGATCATCCATATTTCTGATATCGCCCTCTGCAAATTCAAAATCAGGCTCAGGAAGATAAGAAGCTATATTCTTTTCCTTCTGTTCTCTGCTGTAAAAATCATCGAAATTATCAAGTCCTACAACCTGATAAATGCCGCTTTGCAACAACCTCTTAATCAGATTACTCCCAATGAAACCTGCAGCACCGGTTATCAGAATTCTCTTTTTTGTTCCCATTTTCGAGGCAAAAATACGAAAATACCAGATTCATTCTGACAAAAATCAGAGACGAATAAGCCAGGGCCTATAAAAATTTAATAACTTTAAGGCATCTGCTCCCCTAACCAATGATGAGTAATTTCAATGATTTCAACAATCCTCAGGTAAAGAAATTACCTGAACACCTGAAGCAATTTATCGTTGAACAACGATATGAACATTATACACCTGTTGATCAGGCGGTATGGCGTTTTGTTATGCGGCAGAATTATCATTTCCTGAAGGATATTGCCTATTACCCTTATATCCCCGGACTTGAGGCAGCAGGCTTGAGCATCGAAAAAATACCTGATCTGCAGAAAATGAATGATGCCCTGAAAAAAATCGGATGGGGTGCGGTAACAGTTGATGGATTTATCCCCCCGGCTGCTTTCATGGAATATCAATCTTGCAGGGTACTGGTTATTGCAGCCGACATACGCCAATTACATCATATAGAATATACTCCTGCCCCGGATATTATCCATGAATCGGCGGGACATGCTCCAATCATTGCCGATCCGGATTATCATCAGTACCTGAGTTATTTTGGTTCAATTGGTGCAAAGGCCATGTATTCATCCAAAGACTTTGAGCTTTATGAAGCAATCAGAGAGCTTTCTATACTGAAAGAAATGCCGGATCCTAACCCGCTGAGTTTGAAAAAAGCCGAAAAGCGTGTTTTGTTTTGCCAGACGAACCTTGGTGATCCTTCAGAAATGGCACTATTGAGTCGCCTGCACTGGTGGACCGTAGAGTACGGGCTGATAGGAACCCTAGAAAACCCTAAAATCTATGGTGCAGGATTGCTTTCCTCAATAGGTGAAAGTAAAAGCTGTATGGATCCTTCGGTAAAAAAATACTGGTATACTTCGGATGCTGTCAACTTTCCATTCGATATCACTAAACCACAACCGCAGTTATTTGTTACCCCTAACTTCCGGAACCTGAGCATAGTGTTAGAAAACTTTGCAGATACCATGGCCTTCAGGAAAGGAGGATCTGAAAGTATTTTAAAAGCGATTGAATGTAGAAATACCTGTACAGCCGTTTACAGTTCAGGATTGCAGGTCAGCGGAGTTTTCAATGACCTGCGGATGGATAAAAATGATGAACTACTGTTCATTAAAACAGTCGGTAACACAGCCTTAGCCTATGAAGACAAACAACTTGAAAGACATGGAAAACAAGCCCATGTACATGGTTTTTCTTCTCCGGTAGGCCGTTTAAAAAATTTTGGCAAGGCAATTGAAGATGCAAATGAGCATGAGCTTGAAAAACTGGGAATCATTTGCGGGAACACTGCAGAATTAAACTTTATTGGTGGATTAAGCCTGAAAGGGAAAGTACTCTCTATACTAAAGCGGAATTCCAAAGTGATACTGATCAGCTTTACAGACTGTACACTGAATGATGAACAGGGAAATAGTTATTTCGAACCTTCATTTGGAAGATTTGATATGGCGGTTGGTGAGAAGATTATATCAGTATACAGTGGTGCGGCAGATAAGGATGCCTTTGAAGAAATTGCCCCAAAAGCTAAATCTGAGACGTATCATCCAGAATACACTGCACTTCAAAAACGCTATCATGACTTGTTCAGACAGGTACGCTTATGCCGTGAAACACAATGTGAATTTGAACGTTTAACAGATATATGGAAAGCGCTAAAACAGGATTTCAGAGAAGACTGGCTCTGTGCTATCGAAATTTTAGAGATATTAGAGCTCAGAAGTATAATGCCGGATATGGCAAAGGAAATTCGGATATACCTGGAAATAAAGGCTTCCAATGAACCTGAACTTAACAACCTGATTCATAATGGCTTTTACCTGATCAGTAAAGCGAAAAAGGGATCAAATCTTTAATTGATATGAATATTGTAATTAGCGGTGCCAGCAGTGGTGTTGGATTCGAGGCTGTTCTCGAACTGATTGGAAATGGAAATCATAAGATTATTGCACTGGCACGGTCAGAAGATAAGTTATATAAACTGCAGGAAATTGCTTATGCCCTGAATCCCGGTTGTATGCTTTATACTGCCAAATTTGATATCGTCCATGATGATTATGAAAACGATCTGATCCCTTTTATTAAGAAAAAAATGGGGCATGTAGATATACTGATTAATAATGCAGGATCATTGGTCAATAAGCCATTCATGCAGCTCTCTCAGATTGATTTTGCCGAGATGCTGCAAAATAACCTGACGCGCATGGCCTGAGCTACTTGCAACCGGGCCGTTTTGTCCGTCCTGGTGCGCTCGCCGACGCGCCTTATCTGTGGT